>NZ_JRMS02000036.1:0-641 GCF_000762925.2 Helicobacter sp. MIT 03-1614 | reverse complement strand
TCGTCTCTTTCTTTTGCTCTTGATAAATGCGTTTTTGTTCATTGCTTTGTTTTTCTTTGTTTGGGATATTATCTTGGTTATAGTAGGCTTTGAGGTGGATTTGTAGATTATTCATTGCCTGTAATGCTTCTTGTTCTATAAATGTATGATTGTCTATATCATAGATTCTCTTTGGCAGATATATTGTATTTGCATCATTATCCTCACAAGTATATTGTATTTGTTCTCTTATTTCTGCATATACATTGCTCACTAAAAGTTTATCTTGATAATGATATTCTAGGGTATGATATTTTCCTCTGTGTGCTTCTCTAACGCAAGAGGAATTAGTTTTAGGAGCAGGTTTATAATGAGGATGTTGTATCTCCACTCTAAAAGCGTGGCAACTTTTAAGATTTTCTATGTCATCTAGGATAACTTCTCCATTGAGGCTTTCTTCATTGTAGAGAATTTTGTTGGTTTTTCTTTCAATAACTTTTATCGTAGCATTCTGAATAGGATTATAATTAACATCTCTTATTTGTATTTTAATAGGTTCAGAATTTAGCTTTGACATTACAATATCCTATCTATTCCTTTTTCTTTACCCCTCACTCCGCCTTTACCTCCCCACCTTTAACGACTAATCCTTTAGAATCTAT
>NZ_JRMS02000004.1:0-185887 GCF_000762925.2 Helicobacter sp. MIT 03-1614 | reverse complement strand
TCATTGCTCAAGCGGTAAGTATGATTATTGTGTAAGGAGGGAGATATGAGCAAGGCTGAATTGTTTAAGCCCTTTTATATTTATGGGCGCAAGGCAAGGTATTTAAGCACACATTACTTTGTGAATAATGAGTATATATTTCTCAAAGGAGGCGTGAATGAGGTGATAAATGGTTATAAATGCGTTGATGTGGTAAGTAGA
Source organism: Helicobacter sp. MIT 03-1614 (assembly GCF_000762925.2). Taxonomy (NCBI): domain Bacteria; kingdom Pseudomonadati; phylum Campylobacterota; class Epsilonproteobacteria; order Campylobacterales; family Helicobacteraceae; genus Helicobacter; species Helicobacter sp. MIT 03-1614. The sequence continues at coordinate 185,686 of NZ_JRMS02000004.1, read as the reverse complement.
GACAAAGGAGGGATTCAATGGAATTAAAAAGCTTTGAAGATGTGGATATGAATCTTAAAAGGTTATGTGAGATTGAAGTGGCGATTGCTCATATTGAGGGTGAAGTAACGCTTGCTTGCAACAAGATTAAAGAGGAATACAAACCTCAAGTAGAAAGCCTTAACAATGAGGCAAACTTTATCCGAGCAGAGATAGAATGCTTTTGTGAGAGCCATAAGGCGGACTTTGCAGACAAAAGAAGCAAAGAGCTAGTCTTTGGCATCATTGGTTATCGCTTGAGTAAATCAGTGAGCCTCCCGCGCGTAAAAGCAAAAGTAGAATCTTTAATTGCTGCAATTAAGAGCTTTGGGCTAAGGGATTGCCTCATTTATGAAGAGAAGCCAAATAAAGAGGCTTTGAGCGAACTAGATGAAGGCTCATTAGTCAAGCTTGGATTGAAGCGCGTAGTGAAAGATAATTTCCGCATTGAGCCAAAAATTGAGGCATTAGGGCATTAAAAATAGCTTTAAAGCACGAAAGGAGAGAATATGCGAACTCAACAATCAATGCTATGTGCTATCCATACGCACCCAAAATACAAGCTCATCAAGGAAGCACAGGCGTGGGAAGCGTGGTTAGAAGTGCGCTATGGCGTGGATTCTTGTAGATTCCTTAATGAAGCAGAGCTTTTAGAGGTGCTTGATATTTTAGATTCCAAAGCACCCGATAGAGATTATATACAAAGAAAAGGCGGCATAAGTGCGGCACAGAGGGCAAAGATTGAGGCAATAATGAAACAAAGAGGCTTTGGATATAAAGCAAAGAGGAGGTTTATCACACGACAAATTGGGGCATATAAGCCTTTATGGGCGTTAGATAAAACAGAGGCGAGTAAAATCATCACAGGCTTACAAAAGATTACAGGAGAGCGATAATGGATAAGAATCTACTTGAACACATTTGTGAGAGTTACAAAAATGGTATGAGTTGGGAGAAAATCTATAAGACTTATGGGGGCGTGAGTATCTATGTGCCTAAGGTTTCCCCAAATGCGAAAGAGCACATTGTGCAGGAATTTAATGGCTATAATGCTGCGTTTTTGGCGCATAAGTATAATTTGAGCGAAAATACGATACGAGAGATAATAAGGGAGGCTAGGAAGAAGAAGAGAGAATCTATGGAGAAGTAAAAAAGAAACAAGAAATGTGTCTTTTTGTTACCTAAAATATGAAAAAATACACTAGAATTTCACATTTTATTTTATAAAAGTAAAATCCGATTATTATACAAAAAAGCTTGCTTGGCATAAAGGGTATGCTTTATGCTTAATAAGGAAAATGTATTTCATTTTGTTAAGGAGTGGCAAATGAAAAAAGAAGAGATTAGACAAGCAGTAGAAACTTCAATGAATAAGGTTTTTGGCGGGAATATGAGACTCAATGAAGGCAAAATTGAAAACCACTCATCAGATTCTTTAAAAGAATATTATCTTGGGCTTGCTCACAATGATGAAAAGGCACAAAGACTACAACAAGCAAAGATTGAATCTATTAAAAAGTTGGATTTAGAGCAAATATGCAAGGATATTGATGAGTAACATACAAGATAGTATGCTAACTAAAGAAAATAAGGAGATTGTTACTGAAATTATTTTTGAATTATGCAAATTAGCTAAGGAACATAATATCAATATTCCAGCAGATTATATGCACGAATGTATAGATGATATTATGGCTTTTTATGAAAGCTATCTCAAACAATTTGATTCTAAATTTTGTAGCATAGATTTTTATAAAATTGCCTCTTGGTTTTGTGTTCTTATGGCTACAAAAATTTATGAGTTTAACAAAATCAAACAGCTAGAGCATAATAAAAATTGGCAAAGCTTAGTGATAATCTATGTATCACATATGCTTACAACACTAGAAAATGAGGGATATATTTTACAAGAATCATCTTATAAAACAAAAATTGTGAAAATGGTTGTGATGGAAATTAAAGGTAAAGGTGAATTTGGCATTGGTAAAAATGGGCTTTATATGCTAATGAAATTAATATCAATCGTGAAGGTAAAAGAGCTAAAGGGGCGTTAGGTTAAAGTTGCACTCATACACAAAATGGGTGTGCCTAATAATCATAGAAGGGATATATTTTGAGATTATAAAAGCTAGATTCTACTTTAAGAAAGTGCGGGATTATCCCGCCCTAGTTTGTTCCTTGAATACCCTCATAATCTTCCCAGCTAAGCGCATTGATTGCCTCTATTGAATCTAGCTCCAAAAGATAGCTTTTTAAAACCCCACATTGAGATAAGATTCTATTTTTATGAGCGAGGCTGTCTGCATAGAGTTTGCTTATTTGCGCCTTTGTGTGAGGATAATTCGCCTTAGGCTCTTCACCCTTACGTGCTCTTAAGAATCCATCACTTTTTGATAAGAGCAATCCCAAAAGATTAATTTGGTCTCTCAAAGCCATATCATACATATATGACTCCCCTAGTGCATCGCTTTCAAAATGTGCCAAAAGCTCATCGCACTTAGCATTAAACTCCTGCTCTTTTTGCGCTCTTAGCTTTTTTAATTCTCCTGCAAACTGCTCTTGCAATCTTTGTGGGAGATGAGAGGGTTTAAAAGGCTTTTTAAGATTCTCTGCTTGAACATAAATCTTCCCTTCCTCTTCCCCAATACAGATAAAATCACCTTGCACTTCTAAGACTTTGCTTGCTTGAAGTTCATATATTTGCATAGAATCCTCCTTATTGTTTTTGTAATGTGGGTGTGGTGTATTTGATACTTCCATCTCTGCTCGTTCCGCACGCATAGATTTCATTATCTGCTATGACTACTAAATGCGCTTCCGCTCCAAAACATTGCAGTTTATACTCACTCATTGCAGGAGGCAAAAGCACATTTTTCCACACTCTTGTATTACTTGCATTGCCAACGCCTAGCGCACTATCAGTATTAAATCCAAAGGCAAGCAGAGTTTGAGTGTCTTTGAGTTTGGCTACGCAACGCGTATTTGCCCTATCCCAATGCTGCACGCTCTCTACATTTTCTAGCACTTTTTGTGCTTTTGCATTAGCTGTTGCATTGTCATTGCCATAGCCATATGCTCCTTTGCCCCACGCATAGAGATTGCCATTTGAATCTAACGCTAAGCTTGTGCCGCCAATACTTGCAGGAAACACATCAACAATCTCGCTTAGAGGCTCTCCTTGCTCATTTAAGAGTGTGGTAAAGATATTGAGATTCCCCACCGCATTTTGAGAGAGATTATTCTCTAGCGCATATCCTGCTCCGCGCACACTCCCATCTTCTAGGACAATCATAGCTGTGCAATAATGCGTATTAGAGCTTGTATTTATACTTGCTTTGGCAAGCTTGACTTGTTGATTAAAGCTAAGCTTAAATGGGAGTGTGAGATTTGTATTGCTGCCATTGCCACACGCACCTTGTTGATTATGTCCGCATACATAGAGTGCTCCCTCATTATCAATAGCCATAAACAGCCCAACATTGCCATTACTGCAAAGAAAAATGTCTTTAATATCACTTAAATGTGGGTTTTGTGTGAAAGTGGAAAGAGGCAGAGTATTCCCCACTCCAAGCTCTCCTATTGAATTGCTCCCACTCACATATACCAAGCCATTTTCAAGGAGGACAATCGCGGATTGTTTGGCATTAGATTCTGAAGTGCCACAGCATACTTTTACCACCCTAGAGGGAAAATCTACCCTCACAGGCAAGCTTAAAGCATTCGTGTGCCCTACTCCTGCACAACCTTGCACATTTGCTCCCCATACATAGAGGAAGTTCCCCTCTTTTGGCAAGGCATAAAAGGTCGTGTATCCACCAAAGACTTCAATAAATTCTATATCACTCGGTAAGCCAACTCGCGAGAAAAATGCGGCATTTGCTCTGCCGCTTCCTGTGTTATTATTAACACTCAAACCTTTCATATACACATCACCATAACATATCACTTCACCCTTAGTATTTTTGATAATATCTTGATAAGCCAAGCTACGATAAAGGTGCATAGACAAAAGCCTTTTTGAGCGGATATTTATATCTCTTAAAGCTGTGTTTAATGTGTTTATATGAGTGTCAATCTCACTTTTAAGCATATCGGCGTGATGATTGAGAATCTGCAATGGCTGCTCTAAGCTATAATCAAGGCTACTTAGCTTATTGAGTTCTGCTTTTATCTCTAGTAATGTTTGCATTTGTTGTGTTTGCTCTGTGGGCATTTTTACTCCTTGTTCTATTGATTTAATGTCTTACACACAGGAGCAAAGCCCCTGTGTGCGCCTAAAGCTTGAGTTATGACTACTAAAGCATTCATCAACTCACTTTCTAATGTCTTGCTTCGTGGGAGTTAATCCCACTTCGCGCCATTCAACCCCAAAGGGTTTAATCTCGCAAGCATCCAACCGCGAGGACAAAAGCCCGCGATTTAGGCATTTATTTCAACCTCATTTTGTCCTCCCCCACATAAAAGCCCTCTAAGTAAAGGTTATGATTGACTTCCACAGAATCTGTGCGTCCATAGATACTATTCCAATTACTTAATGCAAAATTCGCGTGTGATGTGGCACAACCCCAATCATCTCTACTGCCCCCACCTTTTCCGCCTAGAGAGTATCTCCAGCTATCATTGACATAATTCCCTGCATTGACATTTGGTAAGCCCTCTCTTTCAAATTCACCCACGCGTTTAAAATCACTGCAACCTTTAGCATAGACATTAGGCTTAGGTAGTCTAAAATAGCCTTTAGGGCAGTCCTCTTGCAAACTTTTGCTTGTGTTTTTAAAATACATATACGCAAGGGGATATTCTCTTTTTTTGAGTAAGCTCCCCGCTTTCACCCAGCCTTGAGGCAAAGATGAGCGGAAAAAAAGCCCATATTGCCCTATTTTAGCTCTATGATGCAAGATTTCTTTACGCTCTTGAATAAGGCTTTTAATGGTAAAAAGAATAGAATGCAAAGTCGTGCTCCACATATCGCTTTTGATTGCACTTTGAGCTGCGATAAGTAATTGTGCTGCTTCAATCATTTGCTCTATTTGCGCTTTATAGATGTTGTGTTGCTCTAAAAGCTCTTTTTGCCCTTCTTTGATAACAACTTGCGCTTTCTCAAAGGTATTTTTGCCAATGTTAGAAATATCCAAACCAAAGTCATTCAGCTCTTGGACAAAAGTAGGCAAAGCCCCTATAAACGCATCAGCTCTTATATCAAAGCTTGCTGTATCATTGCTACTAGGCGGTGTGGGAAGCGGTGTAATAGTCATCATACATACTCCTTTATAGAATCTACATTGCATCTATACTCAAAGGGATAATCCCAAAACTTAAATCACAACTCTACACCATTGCAATGCTCTTTTTTTATAAGAATTTTTTGAAATTAAAAGCCTAAGCCTCACTAAACTTTCATCATTGGTTTAAGGAGGTAGTATGAGGTTTTATGTATTGTTTGGAGTGTGTTTTGGCGTTTTTGCTGCACTTTTACTTTGGCAAAGCAACATCATTGATACAAAGGTGCAAAATAGATTGCTTCAAAATCACCTTTCCAATCAAAATAAGGCAATTAAAGAGCAAGCGTTGCAAAAAGAAGAGATTGAATCTTATAACGCGCAAAGCAAACGCATAGAGCAAGAGTTTCTATCAGCTTATTACACTTCACATAATCCACAGCAGACAAAAGAATATGAATCTTATAGAGATGCTATAGATTCTCAAACAGCTGCCCTCAAGCAATTACAGGAGGTGGAATATGCACTTGAAGTGTTTTATGCTTCTTCTCCTTAGTGCTTTGCTCTTAAGCGGGTGTGCAAGGGTGGAATATGTAGAGGTGCTTATCCCCACAAAATGTAATGTGGCAAAAAGAGAGCGTCCAAGCAAAAGCGGCAAAGTGAGTGTTGATGTAAAAGCGATTTTTGCTTATACACAAGCTTTGGAGCGAGATTTAAAAATGTGCAGAGGAGACAAGGAGATTCAATGAAAGCGATACCAAAACTCAAACGATTTTGGTTTTATTTTCGCTGGTTTTTGATTGGCAAGTATCACTGCGATATTTCGCCTACTCTTAAGCGGTTTTGGTTTGTCATACACAAGGCTTTGTGGGGTGCGATTATCATTTGTGTGGCTTTAAGCATAGGACGAGTGATTGAAGGAGGTTTGCTTTGATTGAGCATTATATAGAACTTTTACCCATTGCTGTTGTTGGGCTACTCGCTGGCATTGTAAGCTTTTTTAATGAAGAGACACAAGAGGGGGCGGAGCATCGCCACCCTTTTAAGGCTGCCTTAAAGAGTTTGCTCACCTCAAGCTTTTTATGCGTGATGGTGTATGCCCTCTTAAGCGCTACTGATTTACCTTACCTTGCGCGAGTAGGCATAAGTGCAGCAATTGGATTTTTTGGCGTGGAGAAAGCTATTTCTTTAGCAAAAGAGCTTTTGGCTTTCAAAAATGGTAGGAGCAAAGGAGATACACAATGAGAGAAAGTAAGACTTACAAGGTTGTTCGCTTCGTGATTATGATTGCTCTTACGCTAAGTATTGCACTCAATGTGTATTTGTATGAATCACTATTTTACTAAAAAGGAGGGAAAATGTATAAGCTTCTTATTCAAAGAACGCACATTAGCAAACTTGCAGATGCAAAAGGTGAGAAAACAACCATTGGTGATGCTACTTTGCTTGATAGTAACAATAAAGTGCTTTTTAAATACTTTAGCGGAGAGAATGGCTCACAAAGCAGTGATGAGAGGGGTAAAGACCATCGCATAATGCCTCGCACTTACAAGCTGAAATGGAATTTCACTAAAACCGCAGTCGCAAAAAATGGATACAGAAATGTTAGATTTGATGATTACAAAGAGCTCATAGAGCCAAAATATCACGAGCGATACACAAAATGGGGCTTTAAAAATGTAGGGCTTTTGCTTTATACGCCTATGCTACCAAGTTTTGAATCTCGCTGCATTTTTATTCACATTATGAATACAGGCAAAGATGTAGAGGGTTGCATAGGCTTAGGTAAAGGTAAAAACGATATGGGCATAGTAGATTCTACTTCTGCTATTGCTGAGTTTTATGATTTTGTTAAAAAGCACGGAGTGGAGAACTTTGAAGTGCAAATCAATGAGGTGCGCAGTAGTGCCTAAGACATTATGAGTGCCCTAAGCACGGGCTTTAGGCGTAAAAGGTGGCTTTGCTACCTTTTACAAGACATTAAATTAATAGAACAAGGAGTAAAAAATGAATAACACACAAAAGGACAACTTATTTTTAAGCGGAGGCGTGATGTATTTGCAGCCTTATTTGCCAGATGGAAGCTTAGGCAGCCAAAAGTTTGATATGGGCGCGACAGAGATAACTCTTACGCGTGATACGACAACTGCCACCGCCTTTACGCGAAGCGCAGGATTAAAGCAAAAAATCGCAGAAGTCGTAACTGAAGAGAACTATACGCTTAAAATTAAATGCAATAGCTTCTCTCCAGCCAATCTTGCTGCAGCTTTAGGCTCTGAAACAAAGGTGGTGGATTTTGCGGCAGGGGAGATACTCCCTCACGGAGAGGTAGCAGATAAAGAGTATAGATTCATTGAAATCAAAGCAGGAAGCAATCCTTTGCTTAAAGCAAAGCTTATCTTTGTAGGCGCGCCTGTGCAAGCAAGACAAGTGATAGGTGTAGTCTATGAAGCAAATATCAAAATGAGCGGGGATTTGCCGCTGATGAGTGAGGAGTTTGCGACTATGGATTTTGAAGGCAGTGCGAATAAAACCGATGAGGGCTATTATACGCATTACATTCAGCAAACAAAATTATAAGCTATTAACAATATGAGTGCCATAAGCACGGGATTTAGGTGTAAAAGGTGGTTTTGCTACCTTTTACAAGACATTAAAATAATGAATAAGGAGATTTGAAATGAATAAAAGTTTTGTATTTAAAGTAGAGCGAGGAAGCCTTGAATTTGAGGCTATTTTAAGCACAGGCGAGAATGTGAAGCTTACAATTTTAGAGAGCAGCACCAATCAGATTCAAGAAATTGAACGCAATAAAGAATCCTTAAGCAGCTTAGAGATGACAAAAAAGCATTTGAGTGAGAATCTCAAAGGAGAGAGGGCGCAAGAGTTTATTGATGATTTAATGGAAAATGGCTCATTAGCAGATTTTTATATCCGCATAAACGAGCAATTTAGAGCATTAAAAGGCATCAAAAGAAAAAACTAATACGCTGGGCAAAGGAGAGGGCATTTTTAGCCCAAGATAAACAATCTGTGCCTTTGCCCATTGTGTTGGACACAGAAGAGCAGCTTTTAGCCCTTGGATTTAATCTCTGCTTAGAATTTAGTGTGGGCGGAATGAGCGTTTTTAGGCACATTAATTATGCCATTTTAAAGGATTTTTGCATTTATTATGGATTTGATAGTTTGGAGCTGCTGGGATTATATAAAGAAATGATTGTGGAGATGGAAGCAATATGAAACAAATAAGTGTTGGACTCATCTTTAATGTCAAAGATGGCTCACTGCAAAAAATCAAAAAAGAGCTAGATTCTATAAACAAAAATAGTGCAAATGAGCTTTATGCCCTAGAGCTCGAACTCCACGAGCAAAAAATGGAGCATATACAAGAGTATTCAAAAGCTTATAAAGACCTCAAAAGCAATATTGAATCTGCCCTTAATGAGGATATACAGAGCATATTTAATGGCAATGTTCATTATTTTCGAAGTTTAATCAATGAACTTTTTTCATCTCTGCAAAGTGTTATCACCAAAGGTTTTGCGACTTCTATCTCTGCTGCGTTTATGGAATCCTCTGTTATAGAATCTATGAATAAATCCCTTGCTTCCGCTATTGATGGCTTAGGCAGTAATGGCGCAGTCGGCGGGATTATAGGGAAAGCAACAGGTTTGCAAATTGGGCAATCTTCACTAGGAGAAGTCGCAGGGGACGCACTTGCAGGATTTGGCATTGCAAGTGCAGTTGGAGGCTTAGTTGGTAGCTTCATAAGTAATAATGAAAATGCCGCCAAGACACAAAAATACACCCAAATTGGCGCAGCAGGAGGAGCTACAACGGGAGCGGCTATTGGGAGTTTTGTGCCTGTGATTGGCACGAGCTTAGGCGCACTTGTAGGCGGACTTGTTGGAGGGCTTGGCGGAACGTTATTTGGGAGCTTTAACTCAAGCAAGCTCACAACCACCGCGCAAGGTGTGGAGCTTATCTCAAAGGCTACAAAAGACAATGTGAATGCGCGTGAGTTTGCCGATAAAAAAGAAGTCAAAAAGAAATGGTGGGGTTTGCAAAGCAACACAAGCAATTGGAGAGAACACTATAACGCTTCAAGTCTCGCCCTAAAAGGAATCCAACAAAGCATAAGGGGTTATGAATATTTACTGCAAGATATTGGCGGTGGTGTCAAAAGCTTAAGTATTGCTAAAGGGGATTACAAAAGCTATGCAGATATTTTAAATGCTGGGGCAAAAGAGCTGATAAAGAGCTTTTATGAAGCTCCACATAATGCTTTAAAAGAGCATCTTATCACGCCAAATATCAATGCAATTTATAGTGTATGGGAAGAATATGCTAAGAGTATGAATAAGCAAGTAAGCGAGGCATTAAGTGAAAGCCTTGCTGCATTTGTATCCACAGGGCAGAGTTTTCAAGTGTGGCTTTATCAATTCAAAGACCAAAGTATAGAGGGCTTAAAATATCAAGAAGAGCTTGCACGTAAGCAAGTAGATAGAATCTTAGAAAGCTTAGGGGCGAGTGATGTGAATATTGATAATTATTTAAACTACCGAGAAGAAGCGTTGAAAGAGAGCTTTGACCCGCAAACTATTGAGCGCATTAACGCTTTGGGTGAGGCATTAATGCAAAGTGGCTCTGCAAGTAAAAAATATGAGCAGGCTCTTAAAGATGAGAGCAAAACCAAACTCAATCTCATTGACCCATTTTTACAAAAAGTAAAGAAGTTAGAAGATTATAAACTAGAGCAAGAAAGCAGCTCTGAAAAGCTCCAAGTCAATATGCTCACCACGCTTAAATCACTCTTGCGTGTGAATCAAGAAAGCCTAGAAGTAAGTCAAGCGGGAACAAGCTCGCCTAACCCCTCTCCCTTATTAAAGAGAGATTCAATAAATAGTTAGAAATAAAGGTGCAATATGAAAATTTTAACTCGTGGTGATATAACTCTTATAGAATCTAATCTCATTGAGAGCAGCGCAAGATTCAATCTAGGCGAGGCATACACAAAGGGCGATAAAGTCAATGATGGCAAATGTATCTATCAAGCTTTAAGCGATAATGTGGATAAGCCATTAGATGATAAGAGCGTGTGGGAGCGTGTGGGAAGCACGAATGAATGGGCGTGTTTTGATTATTATCTCAACACCCAAAGTGAAGCAAAAGAGTGCATTTGCCTCACTTTTGGTTGTTTTGGCGCAAAGGCTTTATACATAAGTGGGCTTGAGGCGAAGTATTTAAGCATTGAAGTGATAGATTCTCTTACCGCAGAAATTATTGAGAGTAAAGAATACAAGCTGTATGCTCAAAATATTGCTTCTTGGAGCGAATACTTTTTTGGGAGCTGGGGCAGAAAATTTAAACGAAATATCTATTATGAACGCAGCACTTTTACGCGCAATGTGTATTTTAGGATTAGAGCATATGGCACGAGCATTGTGCGTATAGGCTCAATTATTTGTGGGGATTTATTAGAGCTTGCCACCACGCTTTATGATGGAAATGCGATTTCTATGCTTGATTTCTCCAAAGTCCAAACTGATGAAAGCGGCAATACACAGCTCACAAAGGGCAATTTCAAGCGCACAAATGCTTTTAATATCATCGTCCCCGATAGTGAGCTCAATAGAGTGAGTTATGAATTAGCAGAGCTAAGAGGCGAGGCGGTCGTGTTTGTGATAGCTACAAATTATGAAGCCCTTATCAATTTTGCCTTTCTCAAAAATCACGAGATTGTGTTAAGCAAAGTCGGTAGAAGCATTGTGAGCATTGAGATTGAGGGATTAATATAAAGAAGACATTAAAAAGCTTTTTGCCCATAGGCAAGAGAGTATCCCACAAATGTGCGATGAAAAAGTTGAGTTGTAAATTTCATATATGAAATCAAAGTGAGAGATTTTACTTTGATTTCAAACGCGAAATAACTTTGATTTCATACACGGGAATACAAATAACGCTCTTTTTATCCTCTAGTATATTGCGCAAGTTTTGCGTATATTCTACCTCTAATTCCTCCTCAAAATGTTCAATGGTAATGACAAAATTCTTAATCAAGGAGTTGAGCTCTTTTTGGTAATTTTGAAAGTCTTTTGGTGTGAGTTTTGCATACTCCTCATTTGAGAGTTTGAAAACTGCAATAAACGCATTTTGCTTCTCTTTTTGCAGATACATTTCCTTATGCTCACTGCTTACTTCATCGTATTCTTCAATATCTTGCTCCATTGCATTACTTGCATTTCTTACCGATTGTATAATGGCTTTTGTCATATCAAAGGATTTTATATGAAAAGAATCTGCCTTGAAGTCCCAATTCTGCTCTTTATTGTCGTCTTTTTCATTATCTTGCATAGATTCTGCTTGTTCTTTTGGTTCTAATAAATTTACACCATAAAGCGATTCCGCATAGATTTCCTCCTCTTCTCCTAGTGTATCAAGCAGGGCTAGATAAGGGTCAGTAAAAAAATTATTATCAACATCTACTCCATTAGAATCGTATTCATCGCTAAAAAACAGCACTTGTAGCTTTTTGCCATTATCTTTGACTAGCGCACTAAAGGGTGCATTAAAGCTAGTCATATTGACAAAAGCCAACATATCATCATCAAAATACTCACTTAAAGCCCTTAATGCCTTTTGTGCTTGTTCCTTATTGTATTCATATTCGCTACTATCAATGCCACTTGATACGCCTCGCTCTATATAGCCAAAGATATTTTGCTCCCTTTTATCTTTAAGCCTTTCTCTTATATCAAGTGAGCTAATACTACCCATATGAAAGTATATATCCCCACTATATCGCGTGATAAAGTTATCATACAAAAGCAGACAACTCTTACCACTTAAGCTTTTTGCCTGTGGATAAGGGTTAGCATTTTCAAAGAGATTCCAGATTTCAAGACTTAAATCATATATATTATTTATCGTTTCATTAGCAAGAATGACATCAATAAGCTCTCCGCTTTCTTTTTCTAGCACAATCAACCCATAATCAGCCTTTGCTTGTGTGATAAATGCAAAGCTTCTTTTAAAATTCTCATTTATATTTTCATCATAAAAACTGATATTAAACGCGTCCAAAACAGCTTTAATGTCTTTTTTCTTAATTTTACAATCCAAGCCAAAGAAAAGAACGATATTTGGGATTCTCCCGCTCTTTTTGCTTTGCATAAAAAGAAAATCAAGCAAAGTCCTTTTGTTGTGGATTATTGTGTGGTAAATAGAGTTTGGGTCGCTCACTACTTGCTTTAAGTTTAATGTATCTTTCACTAAGCTTTCTTGCCCTTGTTCCTCTGGAAATGTTATCTCAATAGACTCATCACTCCTATCTTGCGCCTCTATCCTTATGGCTTTTTCTTTTGCTCTTTTCGTTGTATGTGCCTCTTTGTTAGATTCTTTATTCTTTTGATTTACTTTGGCTTTTATCATCATAGGAAAGACAAATTTTGCGCAAATCAGCCCCAAAATAAAAATGATAAGCGCAATACTTGTATGGCTTAACTCAAATACATTGACAATCAAAAAGAAACTTGCACAAGCAAGCACAAGAAGCACGGCTGTCAAAACAATAGATTCTAATCGCAAACTTTCTCCTCTTAAACCTTTTGAAACTCTTTGATAGGAAAGACAAATTTTGCGCAAATCAGCCCCAAAATAAAAATGATAAGCGCAATACTTGTATGGCTTAACTCAAATACATTGACAATCAAAAAGAAACTTGCACAAGCAAGCACAAGAAGCACGGCTGTCAAAACAATAGATTCTAATCGCAAACTTTCTCCTCTTAAACCTTTTGAAACTCTTTGATATGAAAGCGCGCTTCTGCAAAATTTGTGTTTTCATTTAGCATTGTATAAAATTCGTTAGGGATTTACAAGGTTCAATGCAATTTTTAGAATCTTTTGTCTGCGGATTCAACGCCTGAACTTGATTGCAAAAAAACAATATAATGTAGCACGCAAGAATGATTCAAGGGAGAAAAAATGAAACAACTTAAAGACATCAAAGCAGTTTGTGATTTTATAAAAGAAAAATCCAGTTCATACTCAAAGGAGTTTGGCTTTTATGTAGAGCATTTGCAGCAAGCGTTGGAGGACTTAAAGCAAATCCTTGAAAGCAAGAAAAATAAGAAAATCAGCGATAAAGATTTAGCCAGAGTGCTTAAATGTATAAACAATACAGAATACTCTGTGAGGATAGCAGAAAAAACCACCGGAACAAGGAGTGCGCTTGCCTGTGCGCCTTTAGAGCTTGTAGAATTTATTATCCAAAACACACAGGATAAAGAATTTTTGCTTTCGCAAAAGGGTGGCAAAAAAAGCCGTGATTTTTTAGCAAGTGCCTTAGGTCGTGGCAGGGTAGATATTGCAGAACTTCTTATTAAAAATGGCGTGGAATTTAAGCAAGATTATCTTAAGGAACTAAGATATGCTTGGAGTGATATACTTGACATTGAGGCGCAAACGAAAAAATTTGAGTGTTTAGGGATAAAAAAGGGAGAGACTTTAAAAAAGATATGGGATTTGCTAAGCCCTTTTAGTATTGGTGAAATTTACACCGAGGCGTTTTCTTATTACCATTCGGTGCATAATTACAGAGACACTTTTACAGGAGCGCAGCAAGTTTTTATCTACGCACTTAAAAACAAGCTTTTTAGCGAGGAAGTGCTAGATAATAGCTTCTTTGCTTTGCCAAAAGCGGGGATGAGTAAGTTTTTAGTCAGAAGAGACCTTAAAGGGCTTACCAACGATGATGTATATACCAAGCCAGAGGGAGAAATCTTGCCTTTTGTCTTTGCGATGTTTGAGGATAAAACCTTAGAAGCGCTAGAATACGCACTCTTTCTTGGGCTTCACAAAGGCAGAAAAAACGCGCAGGGCAAGGACTTTGAGAGCTTTTTGCAAGACAAGATTGAGGAGTATAAAATCCTCACCACAAAGGGACACAAGTATGGCACGATATTTGAAGAGGACAAGTGGGATTTGGCTTATTTTCTTTCTTTGCAAAAATTTATGCAAGGTTTAGAAAGCCTTAAAAAAGGTGAAGCGGTTGTGGTAGATGATGAGACTTCCAAGATGTTTGCGAGGATTGAGGAAATCCCGCGAAATCTCTTAGTATAAGATTGTAAGGCTTTAATCAAAGGGCATTCTCCATTTTCGCCTTTAATGTTTATCGCATAGCAAGATATTTGCGCAGGATAATCTTTTAAAATATCCTTTAGCTTTGCCAAGTCGTTTTGGTCTATTGAAACTAGATTTTCTCGCTTCTCCTTTTACTCAAAGTTATTTAACTTAATATCGAAGTAAAATATATAAGTGATATAAGCTAAAATTGATACAATACTACTTTTGGAACTTAATTTCTATAAACTTTATTTTTAAGGAATAATATGTCTCACACTTCAAGCAAAAAGCGCGTTTTTTCAGGCATTCAACCCACAGGCAATATTCATTTAGGCAATTATCTTGGTGCAGTGAGACATTGGGTAGATTCACAAGAGCAATATGAAAATATCTTTTGCGTAGTCAATTCTCACGCTATTACGATACGACAAAACCCACAAGAGTTACAAAATAAAACCTATGAACTTGCAGGCATTCTCCTTGCTTGTGGGATTGATACGAAAAAATCACATCTTTTTATTCAAAGTCAAATTGACGAGCACGCCGCATTAGCGTGGATTTTAGACTGCAATATTCCTATGGGTGATATGAGTCGTATGACGCAGTTTAAAGACAAATCAAATAAGAATCCAAAAAATATTAATGTCGGCTTATTTAATTACCCTGCGCTTATGGCAGCAGATATTTTACTCTATCAAGCCGATTTTGTGCCTGTGGGTGAAGACCAAAAGCAGCATTTAGAGCTTACACGCGATGTTGCAATGCGATTTAATCGCGATTATGGAGAGTGCTTCAATATCCCAGAACCGATGATACCTCAAGTTGGTGCGCGTGTAATGGGACTAGATAATCCACAAAGCAAAATGAGTAAATCTGCTCAAGGTGAAAATCACGCAATATTTTTACTTGATAGCCCCGATGTCATCACGCGCAAATGCAAGAAGGCAGTTACAGATTCTCAAAGCAATATCGTCTTTGATGAATCTCGCGCAGGGCTGTATAATTTGCTTTGCATTTATGAGATTTTCACACAAAAAAGCCGCAAAAGCATTGAGGCAGAATTTGAAGGCAAAGGCTATGGGCATTTAAAAATGGCTCTTGCAGAAGTCATTATAGAATCTTTGCGTCCTATTCAGCAATCCTATGCCAAAATCAGCCAAGACAAAACCTATATCCAATCTGTGCTTACAAAAAGTGCAGATTCTATCCGCCCTATTGCAAAAAATACTTATGAAAATGCTAAAAGATTAGTAGGGCTTGTGTGAGGATTTTTATATGTTTGCTGTGTGGCTTATGCTTTTTAAGCTGCCAATCACAAAACAAAGAGAGCACACAAAATAGCATTCATAATAATGCCACCTTAGAATTGAGTGAAAAAAAATTGCTAAAGCCAAAAAGCAACGCAGAATTAGAATCTGCATTCTTTAAAGCCATAGAATCAGGTAATAACTCCGAAGTAATATCCCTTGTGCAATCAGGTGTGGATATTTATACTAGAGATTATGCAGGATTTGGAGCAGTAGCAAAGGCAGCGTGGAGCGGAAATACAGAAATATTAATCTATCTCCTTTCTCTTGGATTAAGTCCCAATGGTGAGGATAAAAAAATAATCCCACTGCTTGTTGCCAAAGATTTTAGCACTGCACAAATCTTAATAGAATCTGGAGCAGATATAAATCAAAGTAATGGGCATATAACGCCTATTGAGCGATATTTTGAGCATTTACCCTATATGCTTTCAAAAGGAGCAGATATTCATCTTATGGGTAAGGCAAATGCTCTTTTTCTCGCTGCAAGTGATGAGCGGAGATTCTCTCTGCTCAAAAAACTTTTACCTTTTGAACAAAACCAAGAAGCTTATAATGACGCACTTTTTTTAACCTTACGAGCAGGAGAAGAATATCCTTATAATCTTAGCTTTCAGCTCTCACTGCCTATCGATAATAATGATGAAGAAGCTAAAAAGGCAAGAATATCTTTGATACAAGACCAAGAAACTAAAATACACAGACTTAAAAATGCAGGAGCGACAATAACACCGCTTTTAGAGCAATTTGCAAATCAATATGATGCTGCCCAAGCAAATATTGAGATATTAGACTTTAATATTAGAGATGATTCAGATGCAAATAAAAGAGATTTTAATGCAAATTGTGATTTTAAAACGCAAAACTTTAGTAAAGAAGATATTGCGCAATTTTTTAATAATGCTAGTGTGCAAAATTCAGGAGGAAATTATCAATTATTATTTGGTGGCTTTTCTTGTGAGATAAAAGGCACACTCAAAGCTTATGGGGAAGTATGGGATTTTGACTTGTATCCCGATGGCAGGGGAATTTGGTATAGTCCTAAAGGCAAAAGGGTTAATGATGGCATATTTAAAACATATTTTTTCTGCGATAAACCCAAATGTAAGCCCTGTATCATAGACCAACACGATGAATACTCATCTTTTAGTGATGAGGAGTTACGAGTTCTTGCTAAAACAACAAGTTGTAGAGCAAGAGATGAGCTAGAATTTCGTAAAAGCAAATCCCAATGAGCGCAAATTCATAGAATCCTTAAAGAACACAGAGTAAATTTATTTTAAAAACTTTGGCATTTGTTAAAGAAAGATTCACTTATGCTATAATCGCCACATTTTGATTCTATAAATTAAAGCATTAAAGGAGTATTGATGAGTAGAGTAAGCATAGATAAACAAGCGGTAGCAGAGTTTTTTAGATTCTGTGATGAAAATGAAGTAGAATTTATTGATTTCCGTTTTAGTGACATTAAAGGCGTATGGCATCATTTGAGCTTTTCTCGCAATGCAATTAACGAAGAAAGCTTTGAGGGCATACCTTTTGATGGTAGCTCTATCCCTGCTTGGCAGCCCGTAGATAAATCCGATATGATGCTTATCCCTGAACCTGTGCGGTATTTCATTGACCCATTTACTGCTGATACCACTGCGGTAGTCTTTTGCGATATTTGGGACATTTACAACAATAAGCCTTATGAGAAATGTCCGCGCTCCATTGTTAAACGTGCAATGAAATATCTCAAAGAAAGCGGTATTGGCGATGTCGCCTACTATGGACCAGAGAATGAGTTTTTTGTATTTGATTCTATTAAGATTAAAGATTCTGTGAATTGTCAATATTATGAGATAGATTCCGAAGAGGGCGAATGGAATCGTGCGCGTGAGTTTGAAGGCGGTGTAAATATGGGGCATCGTCCCGGCACAAAAGGTGGGTATTTTCCTGTGCCACCTGTAGATTCTATGGTGGATTTACGCGCTGAAATCGTCAAAGTGCTTAATCAAGTAGGATTAGAAACTTTCGTGCTTCACCACGAAGTCGCACAAGGGCAAAATGAAATTGGTGTGAAATTTGGCGATATGCTTGAAGCAGCAGATAATGTACAAAAACTCAAATATGTTGTCAAAATGGTTGCTCATCTCAATGGCAAAACCGCGACTTTTATGCCAAAGCCACTTTATGGAGATAATGGCAGTGGTATGCACGTGCATATTAGTATTTGGAAAGATGGGCATAATCTCTTTGCGGGAGAAGCATACCAAGGCTTAAGCGAAATGGCTCTACATTTCTTAGGCGGTGTGCTTAAACACGCACGCGCATTAGCCGCCTTTACAAATCCTAGCACAAACTCATATAAACGCCTTATACCGGGATTTGAAGCACCAAGTATCCTCACTTATTCCGCACAAAACCGCTCTGCAAGTATCAGAATCCCATATAATAGCGGCGAGAAAGCAAAACGAATGGAATTTAGATTCCCAGATAGCTCTGCAAATCCTTATCTTGCATTTGCAAGCCTCTTACTCGCAGGAATTGATGGGATAAAAAATAAAATTGACCCGGGTGCGCCTATGGAAATCAATCTTTTTGAGCTTACTTTAGATGAAATTCGCGAAAAAGGCATTAAACAACTACCACACACTTTGCGCCACGCTATTGAGGAAATGCTTGTTGATAAAGCATATCTTAAAGAAGGCGGTGTATTTAGTGAAGAATTTATCCAAACTTATAAAGCATATAAGTTTGAAACAGAGATTTGGCCTTGGGAGGCACGCCCTCACCCATTTGAGTTCCTTACTACTTATAGTTGCTAGATGTTAAATTATGTAGTGAGGCTTAGTGTATGTGTAATCTCTGATGCTCTATTTTGATGCAGCTATTTTCCTCATACAAAATGCCATACTCACGTGCAATCGATGCTGCTTCTGCGCTTTGCAATCCAAGCTGCACCCATACACACGCTCGCTCTTTATCAAATGAGCTAAATCCTTGAAGTGAGCAAATTTCACGCATTATGCTGGGCAATGCCTCGCTTTTTCTAAAAATATTAATAATATCACATACTTGACCCATTTGTGCCATATATTCAAATGCTTCAAGTAGAGAGCGAAAAACTTTTTTCTTTAAAATCTCTCCACCACGAGGATAAATTGGCACTATCTCATAGCCATTGTCTAAAAGATATTGTGCCACTTGATAACTTGCCTTATGCTCATCAGGACTTAGCCCAACTATGACAATTATCTTAGCAGATTCTAAAATAGTGCGTTTTTGCGTATCGCTTAAACACATCTCTTGTGTGTGATTTTCGTGCATATAATCTCCTTAATACAAACTACAACAAAATATTATGGTATCTTAAGTAAATTTAACATAAGATTTTCTTTAAATGTAATGGGAGGGCAATATGCAAATACTTCTACTCTTTTCACACACATATTGGGCAAATTCTAAAGTCAATAAAGCTCTTTTAGAATCTGCAAAAACACTAGAAAATGTAACTATCCATAATCTAAACACCGCTTACCCAGATGGAAAAATTAATACTGAAGCTGAAATTGCACTTTTACAAAAAGCTGACAAAATTATCGCTCAATTTCCATTATTTTGGTTTAGCACACCTGCAATAATGAAAGAGTGGCAAGATAAAATCCTCACACACATTCATCATAGTGCAAACCCTAAACTACTTTCGCATAAAAAATTTAGCATTATCACAACTGCAGGAGGCGATGAAACAAGCTATGATGGACATCACGGATATACTCTTGACACTTTACTCTCATCTATTAATTATGCTTTTTCTTACAATGGCTGTGAAGTACAAGAGATTTACTGCATTTATAAGGCAAATGTAGATAATCTCCCCATACGCGAATATTTATTAAAGCTACAAGGATAAGGTAGCCTTGTGTTAATTATCTTTTATATGGGCAACACACGAATATGAGAATCTAATTTTTCTTGCAACACAGATTCTATAGCGTATAATGTGCCCGTAGCTCCGCTTGCACATCCGCTACAAGCTCCAAGATAACGAATATACACATCAATAAACCCATCACTTGTATCTTTAATATCCAAAATTTCCATATCACCGCCGTCCATCATAAGCATAGGGCGGATATTTTCATCAATAATCTTATCAATGCTCTTTACTTTCTGCACCATTGTCATTTCTGCAAATGCTAAATTTCCCTCAACACTTTTTTGTGCGACATTTTTTAGATTTTCTTTATCCATTTCTGCACGTACATCACGCAAAATATCTACAAGATAATAATCTCTCTTTTCGTGCCCACCTGCCTTAATGCAGCTTTTACAAAATGCTCCGGCTTTTGTGTAATTTGTAATCTCCTCCACGCTTTTTAAATCATTTAATCGTATCACTTCTTTAATTGTTGAAAGGCTTACACGTGCGCACTCACACACAATAATCTCATCTTCAAAATCTTCCGCATCTTTGCCAAGATAGATTCCCGCAGCTTTTTTAATTACATCATATGCCATAACAGAGCAATGCATTTTTTGCCCGGGCACTGCAGGTGTATCAGGGTCATCACGCAAAGCGTGTTCCACATCAAGGTTTGTGATTTTCACAGCCTCTTGCACCTTTTTACCAAGGCAGAGTTCTACCATCATATCAGAGCTTGCAATCGCTGTCCCACAACCAAAACTCTTAAATTTAGCATCAATGATTCTATCTTCAGAATCTACTAACCAATATAACCTTACTGCATCACCACACGCCTCCGCACCATAGTCTGCGACAATGAGCTTTGCTCCCCTCTCATCTGCATCCTTTTGTGTGAGAACTCCCAAATGCGTAGGATTATCCATTCTTTCACTCACTTTGTTTGAATACGCGTCCCATAACGCCCCACCGATTAAGTCATTCTTTGCCATTTTCTTTCCTTTATTTGTTTTAATATTTTGCTTTTACAAGCTTTTTATTAATAGATTCTAAAGCAGTTTCAAACTATTTGCAGTAGTATCTTTGAGTGATTTTAGTAGCTTTGGCATAAAAGGCAAAGTGAGTTACCTAAGTGGCAATGACCGAGCCTTGAATGAACAATCCACTAAAAGCACCAAAGAGACAATGCAAGGCTAGCTCTCATATGAGCTAGAAATCGCTCTAAGCCTCTGCACCGCTTTCTTAAACACCTCAATAGTGTAATCAATCTCTTCGCTTGTAGTAAATCTACTCAAAGAGATTCTAATAGCAGTATGAGCAAGCTCTTTATCTGCACCAATAGCAACCATAACAGGATTTGCTTCCAAATCCTCGCTTGCACAAGCACTTCCTGTAGAAGCAGCTATACCTGCCTTATTCAAATCCCATAGCATAGCTTCGCCCTCAATTCCTCTTATACTAATGAGTGTCGTATTTGGCACACGATTATCTCTTGTGCCAACCACAAACACATCGGGAATCTCTAAAAGAGCAGATTCTAATCTATCACGCAGATTCTTTACTTGAGAAAGCTCAAAATCAAGATAATCATTCGCTAATTTCATCGCTTCACCCATTGCAATGATATAAGGGACATTGAGTGTGCCGCTGCGTCTGCCACGCATATGCTCGCCGCCGTGAAAAAGAGGAGTGAGCTCAATACCCTTACGAATATATAAACCACCAACACCTTTTGGTCCGTGAAACTTATGTGCACTAAAGCTTAAAAAATCTACCTGTGCACTTTGGACATCAACAGGAATCTTACCAATAGCTTGCACTGCATCAGTGTGAAAAAGAACATTATTTTGCCGACAAAGTGTGCCTATCTCCTCAATAGGGAAAATAAGTCCTGTTTCATTATTTGCCCACATTACACTTACAAGAGCAGTATCTTCACGCAAAGATTCTCGCACTTGTTTGGCAGTAATTGTGCCTTGCTGATTAATAGGTAAATAAGTAACCTCCACGCCAAGAGTTTCTAAAAAGGCACAAGTAGCACGCACTGCTGGGTGTTCAACCTCTGTGGTAATAATATGCCTCTTACCCTTTTTAACAATCTCATCAAAATACACGCCCTTTATCACCCAATTATTGGATTCTGTTGCACAGCTGGTAATAATAATATCATCATTATCATCGGCATTGATACCTTTATAGAGTTTTTCAATTGCTTCTGATATAGCTGCGTGAGTTTGTGTGCCATATTTGTGGAGACTATTTGGATTCCCAAACTTCTCGCAAAAATACGGCTCCATAAGCGGCTTGATACTTGGGTCAAGCATTGTTGTTGCATTGTTGTCTAAATAGACTTGCTTCATCATCTTACTCCTAAAATTGTGTTTGAGTTGCAAATTTAAGTAAATATTATTTTAACCTTTCTAATAAAAACGCTAAATTTTATCATTTTATGATTAATTGATTTGACAATTTCAAATGAAATTTTAGCAAATCCAAAATTTACACATCTTCCATAATATGCAAGAGCTCTTGAAAAGAGCGTTCAAAGCTCCATTGCTCATTCATTTCCTGTTTTAAAAATGATTCCATAAGCGAACGCTTTGTGATAGCTTCATCAAGCTCTTTATCTGCACCTCTTTGGTATGCACCAATGCGTATAAGCACTTCATTTTCCTTAAGAAGCGAATACAATCGCCGAAATTTACGAATAACTTGCAAATGTTCAGGGCTAATAATGTCATTAATAACGCGTGAAGCAGAATTAAGAATATTAATAGGGGGATAAATTCCCATATCAGTGAGGTCACGATTAAGCACAATATGTCCATCAAGGATAGAGCGACTTTGGTCAGCAACAGGGTCACTCAAATCATCTCCTTCAACAAGCACCGTGAAAAAAGCTGTGATAGAACCTACACCATCCTCCTTTCCCGCACGTTCCATTAATTGAGGTAAAAGTGTAAGCACAGATGGCGGATAACCTTTGCTTGTAGGTGGTTCGCCGAGTGCCAAACCAATTTCTCTTTGTGCCATTGCAAAACGCGTTATAGAATCCATAATAAAAAGCACATCATTACCGAGTGATTTGAAATACTCCGCGATCGCCATCGCACTAAATGCTCCATACTTACGCATAAGTGGAGAATCATCACTTGTAGCTACCACAAGAATGGTATTGGTTAAATCATTATTGAGATTTTTATGGATAAACTCTGGGACCTCTCTCCCTCTTTCCCCAATAAGAGCGATTACTTTAATAGGTGCATTTGAACCACGCACTATCATACCCATAAGTGTGGATTTTCCTACGCCTGAACCTGCAAAAATACCCATTTTTTGTCCCTTTCCACAGGTAAGGATTCCATCAATTGATTTTACACCCACTTCAAAGACTTCATTTATCAACCCCCTTTTAAGCGCACTTATAGGCGGACGCATAAGCAGTGTAGTATGAGAAGTATGCAATGCTCCCTTGTCATCAATGGGTTCTCCAAGTGGATTAATCACTCGTCCAAGCATATTCTCTCCCACAGGAATATGCAATCCGTGATTGAGAATCTCCACTTTATCGCCACATTTATGTCCCTCTATAAATGAAAAGGGGCTAATGAAAAAATGTTCCCCTTCAATAGCCATTACCATACCGAGATTATGTGTTTGCATATTATGAGCAAATTGTAGAGATTCCTCTGAAGATTGATTGCATTCTTTCAAAGAAGGTACTTCATAATGCGAGAGAATCTTCACAATATCACCCACCGAAGGTTTTACGCCATTAGCCACTAACATATTTTGCATCACTTTTACAAGATGTCCATAGCTTGGGGAAAGATTAATATTATTTTGAAGTTTTTGTTTGATTTGAGACAATGACATACACAAAACCTACTTTTAAGATTTTTTTGTTAGAATACCAAATTATACTTTTTTATTTTATTAAGGAAAGCTATGAATTTCACAACAAAACGCATAAATAGCGCTAATGCTGTTATCAATGGTAGCATTGCACTCTCTAAAATTGAGGAAAAATTTGAAAAAGTCATCAAAAAAATTGCTAAAAATATAAAAATTGATGGCTTTAGAAAGGGTAAGGTCCCAACGCAAGTGATTAAAACACGTTATAAAGAGCAGATAGATCAAGATGCACAACAAGAAGCAATTCAAGAATTGCTCACCGCTGCACTTAAAGAGCTAGAAATTCAGCCCAATAGCCTTATTGGCAATCCTATGATTTCTCAATTTAATAAGCTTAATGATAAAATAGAACTTGAAATTAAGCTTGGCATTACCCCCACATTAAATCTTGATAATGTTGAGGATTACACACCTGAAGTCAAACTCAAAACAATAAGTAAAAATCTTATTGATGAGCGCTTAGAAGAAATTGCAAAAAATCGCGCACCTCTTAATGAAATCACTCAAGAGAGGACATTACAAAAAGATGATACAGCTCAAATTGATTTTGAAGGCTTTGTTGATGGAAAAGCATTTGAGGGTGGTAAAGGAGAAAACTTCAATCTCGCTATTGGTTCAAATCAATTTATTCCGGGCTTTGAAGATGCACTCATCGGTATGAAAAAGGGCGAGAAGCGCACAATTAAGGTTACTTTCCCCGAGCAATATCAAGCTAAACATTTAGCAGGAAAAGAAGCAAGCTTTGATGTAACGCTCCATAAGATTTTGCAAAAAGAGTTGCCAAAAATTGATGATGAGTTTGCAAAAAGCATTGCAGGCGAAGAATCTAACCTACAATCTTTAAAAGATATGATAAAAGAGCAACTTGAAATGGAACAAAAAACTGAAATTTACAATAAAGAACTCAAAGAAAAATTAGTAGAAATATTACTTAAAAATATTTCATTTGATTTGCCAGATTTAATCGTTGAGCAAGAAATGGATATTTTATTTAGAAATGCTCTTAGTCAGCTTAAACCAGAAGAATTTGATAAAATAAAAAACAATCAAGATGAAGCTAAAAAACAACGAGAAACGCATAAAGATGAAGCACGCAAAAGTGTGCAAATTACTTTTATTATGGACGCTTTAGCAAAAAAATATAATATTGCCATTAATGATAATGAAGTGTTACAAACTATTTATTATGAAGCTATGATGATGGGACAAGACCCAAAAGCAACACTAGAACATTATCAAAAAAACAATCTTGTTCCAGCTATTAAAATGACTATGCTTGAAGATAGAGTATTACACTATTTGCTTGATAAAAAATTTGAAGAAAGCAAGGCAAATACTAATGCTCAAAAGGATAATCAATGAGTAGTTATATTCCTTATGTCATTGAACGCACAGGACGCGGTGAGAGAAGCTATGATATTTATTCACGGCTTTTAAAAGACCGCATAATCTTACTAAGTGGTGAAATTAACGACCATATAGCTTCCTCAATCGTAGCACAACTACTTTTCTTAGAAGCTGAAGACCCAGAAAAAGATATTAATTTTTATATTAATTCCCCCGGTGGTGTTATCACAAGTGCTTTTAGCATTTATGATACAATGAATTATATCCATTCTGATATTAGCACTATTTGCATTGGACAAGCCGCATCTGCAGGAGCATTTTTGTTAAGCTCTGGCACAAAAGGAAAACGCTTTTCTCTGCCAAACTCACGGATTATGATTCACCAACCTCTTGGTGGCGCGCAAGGACAAGCCACAGATATTGAAATACAGGCAAGAGAAATTTTACGATTAAAAAAGATACTTAATGAAATTATGGCTCACAACACAGGACAAAAAATTGAAAAAATTACTCAAGATACTGAAAGAGACTTTTTTATGAGCGGAGAAGAAGCTAAAAAATATGGATTAGTTGATGAAATTTTGACAAAAAGTTTGAAATAATGAATATGAAAAGGGAGAGATATGAATTTAGATGAATTAGATTTAGATGGAAACAATGATTTTTTTGGGAATCTTGATGATGTAGGTTTAGAAGGCGTTAAGAATAAAAAACCAAAAAAAGCAAATACTGCTAAACGAACAGATACAACTAAAAAATTAAATTCTATTTCTAAGCAAGCAATGAAAGCTCTTGAAAAAGATGCAATTTTACCCTTACCTGAAAACTTTGAAGCTTATTTTGAAAAAACTCTCTCGCAAGAACAAGATGAAGAAGTGCGTGAAAGAATTAAAGCGATGGTAGAGAGTGCAAATCACGATTCAAGGCTGATTGCCTTAGAAAAAACCTTTAATGAAAACTTCACCACACTCAAATCTGTGCTTGAACATCTCCTCACACTCTGCAAATATATGTCAGCTATGGAAAACAATACCGAAAAACGGCTAGCTGAAATCTCTACTATTACTAATCCTCTTGGTGCACAAAATGCTATCAAGGTGCTTATAAATGAAATCAAGGGTTTTCATAAACAATTTGTGCTCCAAGCAGACAACATTTCGCGTTCTTATCGTGATATGTATGCCAAATCTTCCAATGTTAAATCAAGTGCAATATATGATACAACATTGGGTATTTATAGTAAATCATTCTTTTATCATACGCTTGAATTTGAATGTGAAAATGGCACAGAATTCCCTCGAAATAGTGCATTGATAGCCTTTACTCCATCAAGGGAACTTGGCGCACAGCTTAATAATCAAAACAAACTTGTAACAACTTTTAAAAATATTGCACGTATTGTCTCAAAAAATATTGGCGCAAAAGACCTCGTCTCTTATTTAGGAGGAGGACGTTTTGCTATGTTACTTAAGAATGTTCAAGCCGATGGAGCAATTAAACTCTGCGAAGAAGTAATAAAAAAATGTAAGCAAACAAATATCTTTATTGGGGATTTAGAGCTTAGTTTGAATATTGTTATGGGCGGGATTGTTTTTGACATAAATAAAACACCCGATTCTATGTTAGAAGAAGCTAAAAAAATGCTTGATGAAGCTTTAGCAGAAGATAAACCTCTTAAATTTGGCAAAACAGGGGCAGGTAGCTCTACAAATAATGATGACTTTGAAATACCCGGAGATGACTTTGGCGACCTTAGCGATTTTGAAATATCCTAATGCACTATTGCGCAAAAAATCTATACCTGTTGAGATTTTTGATGATAATTTACATAACTTCCTTGATGATATGTATGAGACGCTTATAGAAAGCAAAGGTGTTGGTTTAGCTGCTATTCAAGTAGGAAGGGCGGAGCGAATTCTTATTATTAATATTCCGCGTGAAGAGGATAAACAACAATATAAAGAAGATTTGCTTGAAATCATTAATCCCACTTTTTTAACGCAAGAAGAATGTGTAGAATGGGAAGAGGGCTGTTTATCTGTGCCTGATTTTTATGAAAGTATCAAACGATTTGATAAAGTCTCAATCGCTTATAAAGACCGCTATGGCAATGACAGGATTCTCAAAGCACAAGGATTCCTTGCGGTAGCAATTCAACACGAAATAGACCACCTCAATGGTGTTTTATTTGTAGATAAACTCCCTATTTTAAAACGCAAAAAATTTGAAAAAGAACTCAAAAAACTTAAAAAAGAATCTCAAGCCTAAGAATTGGTAATGGTAAATACAATCCTAAGTGCAACAAGCTTCGGCACATCAGCAAAAGTAGTTGAAGTAGAAGCAACTTTTACAAGAGGATTGCCTCATTTTAGTATCACCGGTTTAGCTCATAGCTCTATTCAAGAATCTAAACAACGTGTGCAATCCGCGCTTGCCAATAATGGCATTACTCTCCCGCCGCTTAAAATTAATATCAATCTCTCTCCATCTGACCTTCCTAAGAGTGGTGGGCATTTTGATTTGCCTATTGCGCTCGCATTGCAAAAACAAGGAGAGAATCTTGAACAATGGTTTGCTTTTGGCGAACTTGGGCTTGATGGAAGCATAAAATATCTTGATTCTATATATCCACTTTTGCTTGATATTTCCTTACTCCACCCTCACGCAAAGGTTATTGTGCCTCTTTGCGCTAAAGAATTACTTAGTCTAATCCCCAACCTCACATTTTATTTTGCCTCGCATTTACAAGAAGCTATTGAGCTTCTTAATAATCCGCAATTGCATACAACTTCGCAACCTCAAATGACACATAACACACTTGGATTTAAGCATTTTGAACTTGAAGGAAAAACTTATTTTTATCAAGATGAGTTCGCATCTGATTTTAAACAAGTATGTGGGCAAGACATTGCCAAACGCGCAGCACTCATTGCAGCAGCAGGATTCCATAATTTTATTATGGAAGGCTCACCGGGCTGTGGCAAAAGTATGATTGCCAAACGACTTTTATACATTTTACCCCCTAGCTCTATGCAGGAAATGATAGAAAATGTCAAATCTCAAGCGCTCAATAAGCAAAGCACTCATTATACACCTTTGCGTCCATTTCGTAATCCTCACCAAAGTGCGAGTAAATCAAGTATTCTTGGTTCAGCTACGCAGTTTGAAGTTAAACCCGGTGAGGTTGCTTTAGCACATAATGGCATTTTATTTTTTGATGAATTACCACATTTTAAAAAAGATATTTTAGAATCTTTGCGTGAGCCACTTGAAAACAATAAGCTTGCTATTTCCCGTGTGCATTCTAAGCTTGAATATGACACAAATTTTATGTTTGTAGGTGCGCTTAATCCTTGTCCCTGCGGGAATCTTCTTAGCAAAAATAAACAATGTCGCTGTCAAGAAAGAGAAATTAATCTCTATCGCTCAAAGCTTTCTGAACCTTTCCTTGATAGAATTGACCTTTTTGTCCAAATGAGTGAGCAAGAAGACAGGCAAACACAAGCAGGACTAGATTCTCTAAGTATGCAAAAAATGGTTTTTGATGCTTTTAAAATGCAAAAAAAACGAAAGCAAGAAGTGTTTAATGGCAAACTTGATGAGGCAGAAATTGAGCAATTTTGCATATTAGATATAGATTCTAAGAATCTACTTGACCAAGCGAGTGAGCGTTTTTCTCTCTCTTATCGCGCACAAAATAAGCTCAAAAAAGTAGCGCGCACTATTGCGGATTTAGCCAAAGAGGAGCATATCACTAAAGCTCATTTGCTTGAAGCCCTAAGTTATCGGCGTATTTAAAGAATCTCAGCACAAGGAGAAAAAATGCTTGAACATAAAACGATGCAAAATATACATAAACGGCTTAAAAAAATTATTGGACAGCTTAATGGTATTGATAAAATGATAAGTGATAACGCCGCTTGCCCAGATGTGCTTATCCAGCTTAATGCTGCAAAAAGTGCGTTACACAAAGTGGGGCAAATCGTGCTTGAGGGGCATATCAATCATTGTGTGCGTGATAGTATCTGCGATGAGGCAAACGATATTGACAAAACGCTCAATGAACTTGCTACTGCAATAGAGCATTTTTCTCGTATGAGCTAGCATCTAAACTTAGGAAATAAAAAACTGCTCTAATTCTTGCTCTATCTCTGCTATTGCCTGTGTGGTTGGCTTATAAAAAATTTTATCAAATACAGATTCGGCAATGCTAGGACAATATTGTAAATTATTGAGGATTTTATAGCCA
Organism: Helicobacter sp. MIT 03-1614; assembly: GCF_000762925.2. Taxonomy (NCBI): domain Bacteria; kingdom Pseudomonadati; phylum Campylobacterota; class Epsilonproteobacteria; order Campylobacterales; family Helicobacteraceae; genus Helicobacter; species Helicobacter sp. MIT 03-1614. Next base: position 156,596 of record NZ_JRMS02000004.1, on the reverse strand, counting down.
ATTCTTGCTCTAGATTCTGCAAAAGCAAGAATAGTGCTAATATCTACCACATTCCCGCTTGTGCCGATGACCAACACGCAATCTTTACTTGAGAGCTGCGAAAAAATATCGTGCATAATCACATATTTAGGTGCACGCTCATAAAAAAATACAATAAAAGGCTTAAGCTTTCCATAATCACAATTTGGACAATTATGTGGCTCAAAATGAGTATATCCTATATCAAAGATATGCTCACATTGAGGACAAATGATTTTGCATAATTCCCCGTGGAGATGTATGACATTACTCACTCCTGCACGCTCTAGCAAATCATCAACATTTTGCGTGATATGGATTACTTCAATAGGATCTTTGTGTTTTTTCTTTGCAGAAAGTGCAATGCGAGGCTTATTTAAAATCATAGGGAGTGAAGCAAGAAATTTATGCATAGCATTCGGTTGCACTTTGCCTAATTCCTCACGCCTAAGATTATAGAATCTATGCACAAGTTCAAAATTATCTAGCCAATTTTCATAATTACATACTTCCATAGGATCATATTGTGCCCATAATCCACCATTATCTCTAAATGTTTCTAGCCCAGATTCTGCGCTTAATCCTGCTCCACTAAAAACTACAAGTTTGGCATTTTCACTCCTAAAATATTGATACAAAAGCGTATTCCAGCTATTGTTTGCTTTATTTAAAGAACTCTAATCCATTTAAAATAATATAAATAAATATACACACAAAAGCAATAATACAAGTTCTACGAATGATATATTTCCACTGCGGTTCAATAACGTTATATGCTGCCATATATCCACTTATTAATACTCCGGTAAAACCACCACCCGGGAAGGCATAAGCACCTGTAAATAACAGATTTTTAATTGTCTTTGAAAATCTCGCGGCTCTGCCTTTTCTTAAAAAACTATTATTTGCATAGCCATAAGCAGTGCCTGATGGAGTTTTTATATATCTTTTAATAGTTTTTGGTGTTGAAATTTCATAATATTCTATATATTCTTTTAAATCAGGAAAATATTTTTCTGCCTTTTTAAATAAGTCTTGTGCTAGTTTTTCTTTTTTTGCAATATATTCTTCTTTTGGTAAATTTTCCCATTCTTCAAGATATGATGCGCCACAGAAGACACCAACACTTCTTTTATCATCATCTTTGATATGAAGTCCAGAATCTATTACACCATAATCTACAAAAACAAACCCCCTATCTTGAATATTTTTATGTCTTAATCCTTCTTTCATTTGGATAAATGGTTTATTAAATTCACCATCATTATAGATAAAAGTAGAATGGGTATGGTTTTTATAAATTTTTTTTAAATTCTGTTTAAAAACAATATAAATGGTATATAAGGATACAGATTCTTTAAGCTCTTCAAGGCTTTTATCCTTATATTCCTCATCAACCATATTCTCATAAAGCATAGCAGGAGCACAATTTGCTATTACATATTGAGAATCTACTGCCATTTGTTCTTGTGTGCGTTTATTTTTATATATAACACCCTTTGCTTTTGCTTTTTCTACAATAATTTTTTCAACATTGCACATTGTTTCTACTTTCCCGCCATTTTCCGTAATTATTTCAGCAAGTGCAAGGCTTAATGAATAACTACCGCCCTTAATAAATTTTGCACTATTATAGTAATTATACTGGGCAAGAGCGTGATAATACCAAGAAAGTTCATAAGGATTATCGTGATAATATACAAAATTCACATTTAATAATCTTTTTAATGTATCATCTTTAATTATTTTATCTAGTATTTCGCCAACAGATTTTTGATGAAAGAAATACTTAACAACTCTTGGAAATTTGATTAGAGGATATGTTAAAAATTGAAAAAAGTTCATATCATAAGAGATTTTTCCCATAGTATAAGCAGTGTTTTTTAAAATATTAAAATATTTTTTTATGCCTTTTTCTTCACTTGGAAATTGAGAAATAAAATATTTTTTAGCTTCTTCGATTCCTTGTGGCACTACATATTTTTTATTCTTATCAACAACTCCCCATATTTCGGGCAAACTGATTAATTCAATTTTTTTATCAAGTTCTAAAAAATCAAATAAATCTCTTTTAATATCATATCCATATTTACCATAATCCATTTGATGCAAACCCACTTCAATATGAATATCCTTTCTTTTAAATATCGTAGCTGCACCGCCAAGGATATAATGCTGCTCAAGAAGTAAAACTCTTTTTTGCTTTTTTGCTAAAACAGCCCCAGCAGTAAGACCACCAAGTCCGCCTCCTATAATAATTACATCATAACTCATATTTATTATTTTATCTCTTTATCATTCACATAGCGCACTTCACGCACAACCTTACCATTTGAATCTAATTCTTTTGCTATGCCCTCTTTTTTGCCTTGCTTATATTGAAGCTGATACCAAAGTTTCCCTGATGTGTCATAGATATTCATTTGTCCCTCTTGCACACCATTTACAAAATTCATCTCACTTTGAATATTGCCATTGGCAACATCAAAAATACGACACAATCCGTGTAATTGCCCTGCACTATAATATGCTTGATAAATAAGAATGCCCTTTTGACTAAAAAGCTCAAATATACCCTCTCTTTTGCCTTCAACATAAAATGCCCTCTGTGCCATAGTGCCATTAAGATAATACAAAGTCTCTTTTCCGTGCTTGATTTTTGTTCCGGGCTTATAAGTAATCTCTGCCTTAAAAGTGCGTCCATTATCCTGCACTTCCTCTGTGCTCTGCTCTCCGGTAATATTTTCAAGTTTCGCTTGAGAATAATGGGGCTTTTGGTTTGATTGTTGTATTTTAGGGATAGAAGTTTTTTGCTGTGTGCTCAAAGAAGTGTGTTTATTTTTTGTAGAACTTTGGTTTTGTATTTGAGAATCTTGTGGCAAAGCAACTTGCTCACCCACACAACCTCCTAATACTAATGCGCTTATAACACCCATAAGCACTAATTTTCGACATACGCTATGTTTAATTCTACTACACCAAATGTCCATCGCCCCCCTCCTCTATAATACTTAATAACAAGTTTGCCAACGACAATTTTTCTCCTCAATCATTGTGCCTTTTTCATCATAATGCTTCATCCATTGCTTCTTACCTTTTTTATAGAGTGTTTCATATTGTAACATACCATTTTTATCAAATTCTGCCCTAATGCCCTCTCGCTCATTATTCTCATAAGTAAAACTCTCTTGCAATACGCCAGATTCATAATATTTTTTGCCCTCGCCTTCACGCTTATTAAACTTATATTCTTGCTCACTTTGCACTTTGCCATTAGGAAAATAAAGTATGCGCTTTCCTTCCTCTTTTCCCTCATTATAGTAACGCTCTTCTTTAATTGTGCCCTCAAGGTAATAAGAACTCACTTTCCCCTCATATTTATCTTTATCATAAGATGCACGAAAAATTACCACACCATTAGGCGCTTTTTTTATTTGAGTGCCACATTTCATCGTTGTGCCCTTACAATATTGCGTTCTGATGATAGTAGGAGATTTTTTATCGCCTGTATAGGAGATTCTCACATCATATTCTGCCGCATCTGAAGCAAAGGCAACGCCAAATGCTAACATTTTATATATTAAGATTAAGAATACGACTTTTACCACCTTCACTTTCTCACTCCTTATAGAATCTAACTTTTTAAGCGCACGATATTTACACCCAAATGTTGTAACTTGTGTTCAAGTCTTTCATAACCCCTATCAAGATGATAGATTCTATGGATATTGGTTGTGCCCTCACTTACAAGTGAAGCCACAACCAACGCAGAACTTGCACGCAAATCTGTCGCCATCACATCAGCTCCAAGTAATGGGCTAATGCCTTTAATTGTAGCGTGATTACCCTTGAGCGAAATATCTGCACCCAATCGCTGCAATTCACTTACGTGCATAAAACGATTTTCAAATAAACGCTCTTCAATCACACTTGTACCCTCACATTGCGTGGCTAGTGCCATAAATTGTGCTTGCATATCGGTAGGAAATCCGGGATATTCGGTAGTGATGATTTCAAAAGGTTTAAGGCTTTGCGCTGGAAGTAAAGTTAAAGAATGCTCGCTTTTATTAAAACCAAAGCCAATTTCCTCTAATTTATCAGTAATAGCGCTAAGATGATTGTTTTCAACATTCTCTAATGTGATAGAAGAATTTGTAATTGCACCAGCGCAAAGATATGTCCCTGCTTCAATTCTATCGGGTATAACACAAATAGGCGCAAAATTGAGCAATTCTCCACCTGTGCCATAAATAATAAGCTCATTTCCCCCAATACCCTCAATTTTTACACCACTTTGAGAGAGAATCTCACATAATTGCACAACTTCAGGTTCTTTTGCAGCATTAATAATATGTGTTTTGCCTTGTGCTAGGGCAGCTGCCATAATCACATTTTCGCTTCCAGTAACGGTGATTTTATCAAATAAAATATCTGCGCCTTTTAAGCCTCCTTTAGCTTGAGCAATAATATATCCACCTTTAATTTGAATATCCGCGCCCATTTTTTCCATTGCTTTAATGTGTAAATCCACAGGACGCGCACCAATAGCACACCCACCGGGCAAACTTACCTCGCAATAGCCAAAACGCGAAAGAAGAGGTCCGAGCACAAGAATAGAGGCGCGCATTTTACGCACAATATCATAAATAGCACGCGTATGCACAATATTTTCAGCAAGACAAGTGAGTGATGTTGGCTTATGCCAAGTAATATTTACACCCAAATGTTCCAAAAGTTTGGCTAATGTCTTTACATCGGCAACATCAGGGAGATTATTAATTGTTACTTCATTTTGACTAAGCAATGTCGCAGCAAGAATAGGTAAGGCAGAATTTTTTGCACCAGAAATACTAACGCTACCTTGAAGTGTAGGGCTTTTGGTAATTTGTAAATAATCCATAATGTAAAATCCTTTATTATTTATTCTCTCGTTTTTGCAAAGCTTTGCCAATAGCTTCTTTGATATTCGCCTTATTTTCAGGATTTGCTTTCTCAAGGTTATCTTGAAAACTCACAACTTCCTCTACTTCCATCAGATTCATATTAGCTGCAAATCGCGAAATCATATCAAGCCATAGACTATGCTCACTTGCATCTTGAGGTTGTGTTTTATAATTTTGCAAAAACTTTTCAAATAATGCTTTAAGTTTATCCTTATCATTAGTCCATTTATCAATCTCATTTGAAAGCACCTTTAAAGAACTTTGTTTAATTGTGGGTTTGTCCTCTTCAAGTGCAATAGCAAAAAGCCCACTAAAAATAATAGGTAAGCATAGCAAAAAAAAGCATAACCAACAAATAACATAAAAACTAAGATTAAACATTTGCGTTTAAAGCCTGATAAAAATCTATAGTTGCTTTAACATAGCCATCAATACTCCCGCAATCATAACGTTTGCCTTGAAACTTATATGCTAATACGCGTCCCTTTTTACTTTGCTCTAAAAGTGCATCAGTGATTTGAACTTCTCCCTTTTTTCCCGGTTTTGTAACTGCTAGAATGTCAAAAATATCAGGTGTAAGAATATAGCGCCCAATAATGGCAAAATTGCTTGGAGCTTTATCTATGCTTGGCTTTTCTATCATATTACTCACCTCATATACACCAGATTCTATCTCCTCTCCCTCAATAATGCCATATTTATCCACATCACTTCTTTTGACTTCTTCAATAGCGACAATGCAGCATTGATATTTTTTATACAACTCTACCATTTGAGCAAGCACGCCTTTACCTTGTGGGTTAATACATAAATCATCAGCGAGAATGACCGCAAAGGCTTCTTTCCCAATGAGATTTTTGCCTTTTAAAATAGCATCTCCTAATCCTTTCATTGCAATTTGGCGCGTATAAGAAAATGTGCAAGTATCTGTGAGATTGCGAATCTCATTTAATAATTCCTCCTTATCTGTGCCTGATATTTGATGTTCTAACTCATAACTCACATCAAAATAATCTTCAATAGCACGCTTACCTCTTCCTGTAACAATACCTATGTTACAACAACCAGATTCTAGAGCTTCTTCTACACCATACTGAATAAGTGGCTTTGTGAGTATGGGTAACATTTCTTTGGGCATAGCCTTTGTTGCGGGTAAAAATCTTGTGCCATATCCTGCAGCTGGGAAAAGACATTTGTTTATCATAAAATCTCCTTATTAATTTACAAGTGTTTGTTTTAAATAATTTTCAAGATTGATATTATTCCCAAAGCTTGCTTGATAAACAATATAATTTGCCAATACTCTAAGTCCATAATCACGAGATTCTTTATAAGGAATAAGCTCCATAGAAAGCCACGGCTCATAATCACGTTTTTTCAAAAAAAGAGTTTTACTCTTAAGTGTGCGACGTAAAAATCCTGGACCACCATTATAGGCATAAGAAACAAAAAGTGGGTGTTTAAATTCACGCGATAAATCATTAAGATAAAATGTTCCAAATTCAAGTGCAGTAACGGGGTCAAACATATCTTCTAAGCTGATATTATCACGTTTTAAACTTTTGGCAAAAGGCTGCACATTAAAGGGCATAATCTGCATCATACCAAGCGCATACGAAGTTGAAACAAGGGCTGGCAAAAGTATGCTTTCTTGCTTAGCAACAGCATAAGTAAAGGCTTTTTCGTGGTCATTTTTCCACTTGATTTTATTGCTAAAGGGAGTAATAAAATAATGAATCTTAAATCTATTAAGCTGATTAAGCATATAAGCAAAATGTGCGCTTGTATCCTCATAGGCAAAATGCTTACTTAATTCTTTTAAATCTTTATCGCTTTTAATTTGAGCAAGATTTTCTTTTAAAAGCTGCCATTGAAAAGGGTCTTTAATATCAAATTTGGGTTTTTTAGGCGAGAGATTCTCTAAATGTGTAACGACTTGATAACTTGGCTCAACGCCGAGTTTTTGATGTGCATAAATCGTATATAAATCTACATTTGTGCTTGCCCCAAGAGTTTCAAGCACTTTATTATCATTACTCAAACGATATTGCCAAAATAATGAACGATTTTTCTGCATAGGCGTTGTAGCATTTGAATATGAACGCTTAAAGTATTCAAGTGCTGCTTTTGGCTTTTGGTGTAAAATTTCATTTAGTCCTAACATAAAAAGCGTATAAGAATCTGCTCCTGTGATATTTGCTCCTATAAGGGATTTTTTAAACTTATCATAGCTTTTATCCTGTGTAATAATAATGCTTTGAAGCATATTGTTAAAAGCTGTATTGTTTTCATCAGCAAGCTTTTTAAGTGCTTGTGGCTTAATATCTTGATTAAGAATCTGTGTGCGCTGATTTACCCTTAATGCACGATAAATGCTAGCAAAAGTTTGCGCATCACTATTGAGCATACCCGTAAGAATATTAGGATTGATTAAAATCTCAATGCGTTTTCTAAAAGCTGGGTCATTTTGAAATTTTTTGAGTAAAAAATCTTTGTTTTTTTGTGGCATAGAAGGAATATTAGCAAGGTTTAATCCAGCTTTAATGCAGGAAAGATCTTGAGTTTTAAGCTTATCAAAACTCAAACGCTGACAATAAAGATTACGTGGAAGCTCACTTACCTTTCCCTTAGCACTCATAAGACTATCTAGCTTTGAAGTTCTACGAAAAATAAGTTCATAAGCTTTAAGTGCATCTTTAAGGCTCGTTTGCTCATCAGAGAGAAATTGCCAAATATAAAAATCTCTTGCCAAGCCCTTAGGTTTAGATTTTAAAAAATCAAGCGTAATTTCTGTATGTGCATAACTTAAAACACAGCACAAAAACAATAATACAAATACTCTCATAACTTTCTCCCCTTGTGTTTGCTAGATACTAAGTCTTGCTGCATATTGCATAAGAATCTGCACGAGAGATAAATCAATAAATTTAAGCACTACTGCCGCAATTAAGGGAGAAAAATCTATACCATTAATAGTTGTTGGTATGATTGAACGTATTTTTGCATAAAATGGTTGGGTAAGGCGGTTAAGCACTTGCACAATAGGGTTAAAAGGGTCAGGACGCACCCAACTTATAAGTGCAGCAATGACAATAATCCACACATAGAGATTTATCAGCATACTCACAATCGTAGCTACTGCGCTTAAAAATGTGCCTAAAACCATTCCTTTATTCCTTCCTTAATTGGATTTACTTGCTTAAACGCACAATATCACGCAAGAAAAAGCGCAAATATGGATAGATTTCACTCAACTCTAAACCTTGAGTTTGCCCCGTAAGAAGTATCCGTAAAGGTTTAAAAAACTTTTTACCCTTAAGAGAGCTTTTTGCCATAAGTGCATTTTTAAATGTGTCATAGTCATTTAAAGATTCATCATAAGATTCTATCATTTGATGCAAAATATCATAGAGAATTTTACACTCATTTTCAAAATTTTCACCCTCTTCATTTTGGGCAATACATTTTGGGCTAAAAATACGTTCTATTTTAGAGCGAATCTCATTTAAAGTGCTTGCCTCTTGCAAATGTAGTTTTCCAAGTGCCCCTATGGAGCTATCTTTGCTATCAAGCAAAAGAGCAAATTCTTGTTCATTGAGCATTTTGAGATGCTCTCTATTCAAAAAACGAAGTCTCTTAATATCAAATTTTACAGGCGATTTGGCAATATTTTTAATATCAAACCAATTATAAGCATCTTGAAGTTTAAATACTTCTGTAGGTGTGTGATTTCCCATTGAAATAAGATAATTCATAATAGCTTGAGGTAAAAACCCCTCTTCAAGTAGCCAAGCTACTGATGAAGCATTATCGCGTTTGCTCATTTTACTCCCACTCTCTCCAAGCATAATAGGCAAATGCGCGTATCCTAATACCTTATCATAACCTAAAGCGCGATGAATAAGAATCTGACGAGGTGTGTTACTTACGTGGTCTTCGCCACGCACAATAAAACTTATATCATAGAGCATATCATCAATTGCGCAGGCAAAATTGTATGTAGGGATACCATCTTCTTTTAAAATTACAAAACTATCTATTTCGTGTGCCTCAAAACGCAATGTGCCTTTGATGGCATCTTCAAAACTAATAGCCTCACTTGCTCCTCGAATACGCACCACAGGCTTAGTGTTACTTGATTTTTCAATTTCTGCCCAAGAAGGATCATAACGAAAAGGTTTTTTTTGTTCTTTTGCCTCAAGTCGTTTGGATTCTAAAAACTCTTTAGAACAATAGCAATAAAAAGCCAAATCCTTTGAGATAAGATGCTGTGCAAGCTGACGATGACGTTCAAAATTGCTACTTTGATAAACAAGATTATCCCATAATAAACCAAAAAGATTGAGTAAATTAAGAATCTCTTTGTCTTTATCTACAATATTACGCGCAATATCTGTATCCTCAATACGAATTAAAAATTTTTGATTTTGCTGCTTGGCTATGATGTAATTAAAAATGGCAGCTCTTAGATTCCCAATGTGCATATCACCCGTAGGAGATGGAGCAAAACGTAGCATTATCTTCCTTTAAACATTTGAGTAAATGCTTGCGGATTAAACTCCTCAAAATTATAACCATTCTCTTGCTTAGGATTTGTAGGTTCTATCAGAGCTTCGCTTAAATCAAGGAGCATTTGAGTGATTTCATTTGTTTTTTCCTCTACATAAGAGATAAACGAATCCATAGGGGTGTTTGCGCAAGATGGTGTATGTGATGTGCTTTCACAAAGCGACATAGGATTATCAATCGTGATAGTATAAGTTTTTGTATTTAAATGCGTGTGTAGCTGCGTATCAAAAAGTTTAACACCCATAAATGAAGTATTATTTATAATTTCCTGCATAGCACTTTTAACTTGAGCAATTTGTATATCTTGACTTTGAATATCTACACTTTGAGCAAGCTTGAGGAGCTTTTTAAGAGCAATAGAGGCACTTTGGAGCGCACCTATAAATTCATTTGCACCTTTAATATCCTCACTAAATCTATGGATAGCTCTCGCACTTTGGGCAGACATAGGTTGCCCCATTTCATCAGTAAATTGTGCGTTTATATGTCTCTGCAGAGTAGATAAAATATCTTGCATTTTTAACCTCATCACATTTTAGAGTTATTCATTTTAAGCATCTTTTGTTCCATAATAAATTTTAAAGAAAGTTAATGTATCAATGTAATCAAAATAGGCATAGCGATAAGCCGAGTTCTGTCGTGGGTGGCTATTTATCTAGGATATGTTTCACAACATATCTCAAGCGAAGAATTTATTATCTTAAGACTTTAACCATATTCTTCTTGCTACGAATTGGGTTTGCATAGACGCCTAACATTGCTGAAAGACCGGTGAGCTCTTACCTCACCTTTTCACCCTTACCTTAAGATTCTATAAGGCGGTAATTTTCTGTTGCACTTTCCCTTAGGTTACCCTAGCCATTCGTTAAATGGAATCCTGTCTTTGTAGCTCGGACTTTCCTCTTTTGTAATCAAAAGCAACCACCTACTATGCCTAAGCGTAAATTATAGCAAATTTTGTTATAATCAATGTCTATATCTGTATTTAAACTCAGCTTTTAGAGGATTTAACTCAATAATGGACACACAACACTTTATCGGTCATCAAGTTGGAGAGACTGCACGATACTTACAAATGTTTTTTATTAATGAACTTAAAACTTACCAACTTAGTTTTGAACAAGGAATAATTCTCCTTATGGTTTCAGAAAATCCACATACTTGTATTAGCCAAATTGCCAAAGGATTAAACAAAAATAAAGCAACTATTTCTCGCGAAGTCAATTCTCTTGTTAAAAAAGGATTCTGTATAAAAAATCAAACATCTCATAACCAACGCACTCTATCCCTTACTCTTACTGCAAGCGGCAAGAAAGCTGTTTCATATATGAAAGAAAAAATCAAAAAAACAGAAGAACTTCTCCGAGCACAATGCTCTCAAGAAGAAATTGATATTTGTTTTGACATACTGCATCGCATTCGTCTCACACTTCAATCAAGCTTTAAAAAGCAAAAATTAACGGGGGGGGGGGCAGATTCTATTTCTACATAAAGTTACCCCAAAAACCATCGCCAGTAGATAAAAGCAAAAATTGGGACAGCTACAAGCCCTACAAGGCTTAATAAAAAACCAAATCTTACCATATCCCACGCTTTAATATTGCCTTGAGAGAAAACGATAGCATTAGGTGGCGTAGATATGGGTATCATAAAAGAAAAACTTGCACAAATAGTAAGAGCAAGCATTGTAATTGTGGCTTCATTGCTAACTAAAAATGACTGCGTAGCAGTATAAACAATAGGGAGCAAAATTGCAATGAGTGCAGTAGTATTTAAAAAACCTGTGGCAATAAGCGCACATATACAAGCTAAAAATAAAAATATGATAAAAGGCAATCCCGAAAATTGTGTAAAAAATCCTTCAAAGGCACTACTAAGTTCAGATTGAGAAAAAGCAGTAGCAATACAAAACCCTGCGCCAAATAAAAATATAAGCTCATAGGGGATTGATTTAGAATCGTCCCAATCTAAAAAACCAATTTTTGGCACAAACATTAAAAGTCCAAAGGCAAGCAAAATAATATTTTCATTCAAGCCTAAGCCATTATAAAAAGGTTTGATAGGAGAATTAATAAAAAGAAGCACAAGGAGTGCAACAATAAAAAAGAGGAGACGTTTATGTGCAGAGCTCACTTCCACATCAGCAAAAACATTTATCTCTAAATGATATTCATTCGTATTGCGCGAAAGGATATAAATCATTGCATAAAGCATAAGGCAAGTTAATGGTGCCATCATAAAAATCCAAGTGGTAAAGCTTATACCATCAAAACCCAAACGTTCCAAGAATCCTAAAAATATCAAATTAGGTGGAGAACCAATAGGTGTAGTAATACCACTAATGCTTGCACCAAAAGCGACTGCAAGTAAAAAACGCATTTTTAAAAAATAATCTTGCGTGATTGAGAGTGCGATAGGCAGGAGTAAAATAGCAGTTGTAGAATTTGAAAGTGCTGTGCCTAAAACCACAGAAGCTAATCCAAGCGCAGATATTACACCTTTTGGAGTGCTTGGAAAAAGCCCTAAGAATTTTTTAGCTATAACACGATGTAAACCAATTTTTTCCGTCGCAGTCGCCAACATAAAACCACCCAAAAATAGATAAATAATAGGATTTGCATAATTTTGTGTAGCACTTTTAGTATCTAAAATCCCAAAACTTGGAAAAAGAATGATGGGCAAAAGCGAAACGACCCCTAAGGGTAAAGCTTTGTTTGTCCAAAGCGTAACAAGCAAGGCAATAATGCCAAGAAGCGCTGAAACTTTAAAAGATGCTTCAAGATAGAATCTTGCTAATGCTGCAGCTATTAAACCAAGCACAAGAGCTACTACCATACCGATGACTATTTTAATAAAACGCTCTTGCTTTGGCATCTCTTGTGTAAGAATCTCTTCTGTCTCCTGAACATCTTGTATATTTGTTGTATTATCTTTTTTTTCTTGTTCGTTTGTGGATTGTTCTTGTGGTTTTTTTCTTCTTCCTCGTGGCACAAATGTCCTTAAATATATTGAGTTAAAGTGTAGGATTATATCACAAAATATTTCAACCAATCCTTTTTATTCTGTTCTCATTTATTTTATACATATACCCCCTATATGTATATTTACAAATTTATGCCATAATCATACTTATTTATAGAATATAAGGATTTTTTTATGAAGCAGCATATTCTTATACTTAAAGGTATTGATTGCGCAAATTGTGCACAGCGCATAGAAGATGCACTCAATGCACTCCCAAATACAAAAGAAGCTAATATTGATTTTAGCACGAATATGCTTTATATCTATACAGATAATCTCACAAAAGTTATACACACTATCACACACATAGAACCACAAGTGAGCGTATTAGAAACATCTTCATCTTATATCTCTCCACTACAAGAAGATACAAAACATTCACACGAATTACTCTCTATAAGTATTTTTATAGCTATATTCATCTTTTGTATGGCTGCACTTCATATAGATTCTCTATATATTCCTCCCATTGTTGCTTATATTTTACTTGGTATAGTTTATATAGGTTCAGGAATACCTATATTTAGCGCAACTTGGAGAAATTGCAAAAATAAACTATTTTTTGATGAACATTCCCTTATGCTTTTTGCCACACTCGCAGCATTGTGTATTGGTGAGATAAGCGAAGCTGTAGCAGTTATGCTTTTTTTTCGTGTAGGTGAATTTTTAGAATCTCTTGCAGTGCAAAAATCTAAACGCTCTATCAATGCACTTTTACAAATTATGCCTGATATAGCACACAAAAAGCATAATGACACTTTACAAGACTTGCACCCACAAGAATTGAGCGTAGGAGATATTATCGTTATTAAGGTAGGAGAAAAAATCCCCACTGATGGCATAGTGCTTAAAGGAAAAAGTTATTTAGATATGCGCTCAATTAATGGAGAAAGTGTGCCTGTGAGTATAAATGAGGGGCAAAGTATTATCGCAGGAGCAATCAATACAACTGCTATGCTTGAAGTGCGCGTAGAAAAACCCTTTAAAGATTCTCATATTGCTAAAATTGCCAAGCTTACACAGGAAGCAAGCGCAAATAAAGCCAAAACGCAAAAAGTAATTACTTCTTTTGCTCGTATTTATACGCCTATTATTTTTTTTCTTTCTCTAAGTCTCGCTCTTATCCCACCTCTTTTTGATGAACAATGGCACGAATGGGTTTATCGCGCACTTGTAGTAATGATGATAAGCTGTCCTTGCGCACTTGTTATTGCTGTGCCTTTGGGATATTTCGCTGCCATTGGGCAAGCAAGTGCCAAAGGGATTTTATTTAAAGGCTCAACTTACCTTGAAACCCTTGCTCAAGTAAAAAATATTATCTTTGATAAAACAGGAACGCTTACGCTTGGCACATTTGAAATTCTTAGTATTGTGCCAAATGAAGGCTACACGCAGCAAGACTTACTTGAGATTGCTTCATTAGCAGAACAAAACTCAAATCACCCAATAGCTACTTGTATCAAAAATCACCTTAACACAATGTGCCATATAGAATCTTATGAGGAAATAAGTGGTAAGGGTGTGCGACTTTTGAGTGATAAAGGGGAGATTCTCGCAGGAAATGCTGCGCTTATGCAGGAAAATCATATCTCCTTTACGCCTATACATACACCCCATACAACCATATATGTCGCACTTAAAGGAACTTATGTGGGGCATATCCTTATTGGAGACAAAATTAAAGAGGGAATAAAAGATGATTTAAAAATGCTCAAACACTATGGTATAAAACATTTCGCAATTCTTAGTGGAGATAATCAAACTAATGTAGATTGCCTTGCTAAAGAGCTAGGTATATCTCACGCTTATGGGAATCTTTTACCCGCACAAAAAGAACAAAAACTAGCTGAATTTATGGAACAATGGCAGGAAAAAATTGCATTTGTGGGTGATGGCATTAATGATGCAATAGTGCTTAGACGCAGTGATGTGGGCATAAGTATCAATACCGGAGAAACTAGTAATGATATTAGCAAAGAAAGTGCGGATATCATTTTACAACATAATTCGCTTCAAGGGCTTGTGCAAGCATTTAAAATCGCTCATCATACACGCTCTATTACTTGGCAAAATATTAGCTTTGCACTAGCAAGCAAACTCGTGCTGATTATTTTGGGTATAATGGGCATAGCAAATATGTGGCTTGCTGTATTTGGTGATGTTGGCATAGCACTTTTAGCACTTTTGAATGCTATGCGCCCTCCACGCTCTAAAAATTAAGCCTTTGCATTCCAAGTATGTTTTCTTTATTTTTTATTTGTTAATTCCATTACGCATCTGCTCTTTAAAAAACTTTTTATCCTATCGTGCAAATTCAACCGCTCTTGTTTCTCGTATGACACTCACTTTAATTTCTCCGGGATATTGCAAAGTAGATTCTATCTCTTTGGCAATTTCTCGCGCAAGGATAACGCTTTGCCCATCGCTTACTAAATCTGCACGAGCAATCACACGAACTTCGCGTCCAGCATTAATTGCATACGCTTGTTTTACACCAATTTTATCCATAGCTATGCGTTCAATATCTTGCATACGTTTTAAGAAATTCTCTAACGCTTCTCTCCTGGCACCCGGACGAGCAGCTGAGAGGGTATCTGCTGCACACACTGCTGCACATTCAATGCTTTGAATCTCCTCATAGCCGTGATGAGCTTTGATTGCATTAATAACCACGGGGTGTTCCTTATAGCAAGTGCAAACTTCCACACCCAAATCTACGTGACTACCTCCTAACTCTTGTGTGAGAGCTTTACCAATATCGTGCAAAATTCCTGCTCTACGCGCAAGTTTTTCATCACCTCCAAGCTCTCCTGCAATAATCGCTGCGAGATTAGCCACCTCAATGGAATGCCCAAGTGCATTTTGCCCAAATGATGCACGATAGCGCATTTTACCAAGCAAAAATTTCAACTCTGGGTGCATATAACCAAGTTCCATATCAAGCACGATATTTTCACCATCTTGGCGCATTTGCTCGTCCATCTCATCTTTTACGCGCTCATAGACTTCTTCAATGCGTGAGGGCTGAATGCGACCATCTTCAACAAGTTTCTCTATTGTCTTTGTCGCAATAGCACGGCGATAGAGATTAAAACTGCTTAAAATAATGCTACCGGGCGTATCATCAACAATGACATCAACACCACTAATTGTCTCTAAAGTCTTAATATTACGCCCCTCTTTGCCAATAATACGACCTTTGAGTTCATCATTAGGTAGATTAATTACATTTACCAATCGCTCAGTAGCAAAATCCCCTGCATAACGCGTAGTAGCTTGAGCTAGAACGAAATTTGCTTGTTTTTTGGCTTCATCATACGCTTGCTTTTCATAACGCCGAATAAGAAATGCTTTCTCTTCAATAAGCTCCTCTTCAAGATGAGAAAGCAAAATATTTGTGGCTTCCTCTCTTGTCATTTGAGCATATTTTGAAAGAACATCAAGCATCTCTTTTTTGATATGTTGATATTCTTGCTTGAGCTTGTCTTGCTCTCCTTGAGAACGCAAAAGACGCACTTTAAGCTCGGCAATCTCTTGCTTTTCTTTTTCTACTTCTTGTTTTTGATTATTAAGCTGCTGATAACGATTACTTTCTTCTTTATCAAGTTTAGCAAGACGAGATTCATAATTTTTGTGCAATGTTGCACACTCTTGCTCATATTCTTGCTTTAAGCGCATTTGCTCCTCTTTTATCTGCATATGATGTTTTTGAAGTATATTCTGCGCTTCATATTCAATCGCTTTAGCTTTCGCTTTGGCTTGCTCAATAATTATTTGAGAATTAGAATGAAATATCTTTCTACTGATGAGATATACACTCACGCCGACTAATAACCCAAAGATTATGCTTCCTATTGCATACCATACTCCCATTGTGCTTCCTTATACATAAAGCTGATGGTGTAAAAAAACAATCCCCCTGCACATCATAGTGCTCTGTAATAACGCTTGCAGCGTAGTTTGGACTTCTTGCTACAAAAATAGTATGAACTTTGCCTTTAAGATGGGACATAAACCTATCATACATACCCCTTCCAAAACCTATTCGTCTAAAATGCTTGTCAATGCCCAAAACAGGGATAATCACTGCATCAACTTTTATTAATTTAAATGTAGAATTATTTGACTCATAAATGCCGTATTTATTTTTATGAAACGGCATTCGTAATGGTATCATTTTAAAGCTAAGTTCTTGTATAAAAGGAACAAAAACACGATATTTTTTTTTGCGAAGTTTGCAAATAAGAGGAAAAATATCTACTTCATTGCCAAAGGGCATATATACGAGGATATTGCGAACACTTTTTGCTTGCAGGTAAGTCAAAAGAAATCTATTCAAAGATTTATCCGCGAAATATCCATAAATAGAGCGTTGATTTAATCGTGCCTTTGCACTTAATCTAAAGTCTTGTTTGGTAATTGTTAATCCTTTTTTTGGGTATAATGATACCCCAAAAGATAAAAATGGAGAGTAAAATAGTATGAAAATAGCACAGATTCTCAATACTCGGCATATTACACATCTACTTATAGGGTTTTTATTGGTTGCGACATTAGGAGCGTGTAGCGATGAAGGCGATAGAGATAAAGATGTTTTTGGTTTTGAGGGGAATAAAGATGAGATTTTAAGCATTGAAGTTACAAACACTCAAAATGAATCTTTGCGCTTTAAGACAAATCAAACTCAAAGTATCTTTAAAAGCGAAACACAACGTCCCACTTTACTCTTTTTTATTTCTAAAGATTGTATTGAGTGCCAAAATGAATTGCTCCATATTTTAGATTTATATAATAAATATCAAGAATTTATCTCTATTATCGCTATTAGCCCAAAAGAGGATATTGCACATCTTCAACAAGAAATTGATGCCCTCAATCCACAATTTAAGCTTTATGCGCCAACAGATAATAAGAATCTGCTTAATTTTCTCAACAAAGATGACAAACAAAGCTATATTGCACTCTATGATATACAAGGGGAAAAAGTTATTGATTATGTAGGACTTGTGCCAGAAGAGATGATAGAGCTTGATATACGCTATCAGATTCAAGACCAGCTTGATGCAAAAGCTCAAAGCGAAATGCAAAATCTTACCCCAGAAGAACAAGAAGATATGGATAACACAGCTGATACTCTTAGCCCAAATATCCCAGCACAAGAAGCTCAATGATTTCTGCTCTTAGTAAAACACTTCAAAAAACGACTCAAAATATTACCTCGCTTCTTGGCTCTAAAAAAGATAAATGTGCTAAAGAAGAGCTAGAAGAGATTCTAATTGAATGCGACCTTGAATATGAACTTATAGAATCCTTACTTGAAAATCTCCCCTCTTATATATCGCGTGAGACATTAAACAAAGAGCTTTTAAAATTACTTGATATAAAAGACCAAACATCAAACTTGTCTAACATACCACCCAAGCCTCTTGTAACGCTTATTGTAGGTGTAAATGGCGCAGGCAAAACCACAACAATTGCTAAACTTGCTCACCTTGCTCAAACACAAAATAAAAAGGTGATGTTAGCAGCAGGAGATACATTTCGCGCAGCAGCAATAGAGCAACTTAAACTTTGGGGAGAAAAGTTGCAGATTCCTGTAATTGCGACACAGCATATGCACGACCCAAGCGCAGTAGCATTTGATAGTATCAATTCTGCGATTGCTAAAAATATTGATGAACTCTATATAGATACAGCTGGGCGTTTGCACAACCACACCAATCTTAACAACGAGCTTTTAAAAATCGTGCGCGTAAGTCAAAAGGCTCTTGGAGATAAGCCTCTGCGCAAATTTCTTGTTCTTGATGGCACACAAGGAAGTTCAGCTATTAATCAAGTGCGGATATTTTCAAAAAATATTGATTTTGATGGTATTATCATCACAAAACTTGATGGCACAAGCAAAGGTGGTGCGCTCTTTAGTATCGTAAATGAGCTAAACATACCTATTTTATACATTGGTATAGGCGAAAGGGAAAATGACCTTATCCCTTTTGATTCTAAAGAATATGTAAGAATCTTACTTGATAGTATTTATCAAGGACATTAATGGCAAAAAAAACTTCCATTTTTGAATGTCAATTTTGCGGGTGGCAAAGTGCAAAATGGCTTGGTAAATGCAGTAGCTGTGGAAGTTGGGATTCGCTTATAGAACTTAAACCTAGCCAAATAAAAATCACAAAATCCCTCAAAAGCAATCCTCAAAACTTGTCAAATGCTATCCCTATCACACAAGTAAGCTTTGAAAATATTGAGCGCTTTAGCTCCTTTGAAGAAGAATTAGATATTGTATTGGGCGGAGGCATTGTCCCGGGCGGATTATACCTTATAGGGGGGAGTCCGGGAGTAGGAAAATCCACGCTTTTACTGAAAATCGCTGGAGAAATTGCCAAACACATTCACAAAAAGGTTCTTTATGTAAGCGGTGAAGAGAGTGCGGGACAAATCAAAATGCGTGCCTCTAGGCTTGGGGCGATAAGCGAAGATTTGTTTTTGCTTAATGAAATTGATTTAAATATCATTCAAAATGCACTTGATGAGCAGCAATATGCTCTATGTGTGATAGATTCTATCCAAACGATTTATTCTCCCGATATTACTTCTGCACCTGGTTCTATCTCACAGGTGCGCGAAGTTACTTTTGCACTTATGAGATTTGCTAAGGAGCGCAATATAAGCATTTTTATCATCGGACATATTACCAAAGAAGGTTCAATTGCTGGACCAAGAATTTTAGAACATATGGTAGATTGTGTGCTGTATTTTGAAGGAGATCCAAGCCGAGAGCTTAGAATGTTAAGGGGATTTAAAAATCGCTTTGGCACGACAAGCGAAATTGGTATTTTTGAGATGAAAGAGGGAGGATTAGTAAGCGCTAAAAATGCTTCAAAACTCTTTTTTACGCAAAAAAGTGCTCAAGCAGGAAGTGCTATAGCTGTGATACTTGAAGGAAGTCGTGCGCTTGTTATTGAGATTCAAGCACTTGTGAGTGAATCTTCTTATCCTAAACGCTCGTGCACAGGCTTTGATACTAATCGCCTCAATATGCTTCTTGCTCTCTTAGAACGCAAACTTGAACTTCCATTAGGGCGCTATGATGTCTTTGTCAATGTTGCAGGCGGCATTAAAATCAATGAACCAAGTGCAGACCTTGCTGTAATTGCAAGCATCATCTCAAGCTTTCGTAATCGCCCTCTTAATGCAAAAACTGCTTTTATAGGCGAAGTTTCACTCACAGGCGATATACGAGAAGTAAGCAATATTGATACACGTTTAAAAGAGCTTGAAAGCTATGGTTTTAACAAAGTTATACTTGCCAAAAAACCATCTAATCCCTCATCTGGGCTTAAATGTTTTGAAACAAATGAGGTAAGCAGGATTTTAGAGTGGATGTGAAATTATCAAATTGTTGATAAATAAAAACTTTGATTTTTTAGTAAAAAATATTATAATTGTATCTTACAAGAATTTGATGATTTGGGGGTAATCTTTTGCATCTAAACGGGGGGGGGGGCACATAATCGTTCCAAAACAATAAGGATTCTTAAAAGAAAAGGTTTAAAGTTTGCTCTTGCATATAATGCAAGAAAGAAAAAAAGAGTATTTAAGCAAACATCTTTTTATCAACATTTCTTTCAAAAACTAGAGATGTTCTATATTATCTTTGTATCTCATATGCCTCATAAGTTTCATATTTATAAGATTCTAAAAAGATTTCATATTTTAACAACTCATACTCCAACTTTAGTCTTTATCTCTCAACATTATGAGGAGATTATTTCTTGGATAGAATCTAAAGAGTTTAAAGAACAATATGTAGATAAAAATCACCCTTATCCTCCTTTACTTAATCCTAAAAGATTGAATGCAAAAAGAGATAAAGAGAAAAACAATAACAATAAAGAAACAGAATGGAATAAAAATGAGGGAGAATTAAAAGAATGTGGTGCAAACTTACAGAGTAAAGAAGCAGAATCTAAAGACATACAACCTTATCCTAATCTAAGCTATGAGAGCATATCGCCTGAACTTGCTTGGGATTTGAATGTGCCGTTGCCTCAAAGTGATATGGTAAAGTTTGAATCTCACGGAGTTGGCAGTATATTTTCTAATTTTATACAAAAATTAGGTATTTCCATTATTATGCTACCAGATAATCTTTTTTGTGTAATAAAAGTTTATAAAATACTTTATAATGCTTTAAATAATGGTGCTAGAGTGCTCTTAATAAGAGATTATCTTCCTGCTATGAATCAAAATGCCAAAAAATTACATTTTCTAATTCAAAAGCCAAGAATAATGATTTTAAACCAAGTGAGAGACCCAATAAGTATGTTAAAACATTATGTAGGGGTAAAAAGAAGACCAGAAAAAGCACTCACTAGCTTTAACTTAGGACACAATCCAAAAGAAATTGTTTCTTCTTTGGTGCGATATTCTGGTGGGTATCTATATCCAAGCGTAAAAGAAATTCCATTTTGGGTAAGCTTTACTTATATGTGTTTTCACGATGGTATGCTATTTAAGGAAATGATAAATCTTACAGCAGAAAAAGTTAAATTTATGGATATGCCTGAAATAGTGGGAGAGAGGACAATACCAACTCTATGCAAATTTGCAAAAATTTTTAATGTGCCACCACCAAAAGAAGAAGATAGGGAATTTTTCTTAGCAAAAAACACAGATTTTGGCGGATTACTGCCTCTAGTAATGTATGTATATGACAAATCTTGCGATAAAAAAATCACAATCTATATTATTAAAAAATTTTATATCAATGAATTGGTAGATATTAGCATTGAAATGTTAGGTGCTTTAAAGCACGATACTATTTGTATAGGCATACAAAGAGAAAACTTAGAATACCTAAGAGCTAATGGAGAGCTATATACACAAACAAAATCTTATTTGCAAGAACTTATACAAGAGCTGATTTCACAAAATGAAAGAGAAAAATTAAAGAAGTTTAGCGAAAAAGATGTGCTTGAATTTATGGAAAAAAATCCAAAAATAAGACAAAAATTCAAAAGTATTCTAGATGAACATTTAAGCCTTATTAAACAAGAACACCCTGACATTATAGAATCTTGGAAATATTATCAAGAGTTTGAAAGAATGTAGGGAAAATTAATCCCTGCTTCGTAAAATGGTGCCGAAGGTCGGACTCGAACCGACACAGGGTTGCCCCTACTAGATTTTGAGTCTAGCGCGTCTACCAGTTTCACCACTCCGGCATAAAATTTCTAAGAAGATAAAATTAAGGTTTTGCACTTGATGCTTAAAAGAAGATGGTGCGCTGAGCGAGACTTGAACTCGCACGGGTCGCCCCGCCACCCCCTCAAGATGGTGTGTCTACCAATTCCACCACCAGCGCATACTCCCCACAAGGGGGAGAAATCAATTAAGAAAGGAAAGGATTAGCGTAAAGAGCAATAAGGGCTAAAACCAATGTATAAATAACTTGTGCTTCAATCAAAGCAAGCGCAATAAACATTGTTCCGAGCAATTTACCACTAATTCCGGGATTACGTGCTGTTCCTGAAATTGTCGCAGCAGCAGCGTGTCCCATACCAATAGCACCACCAAGTGCCGCTATCCCCAAACCAATAACAGCCCCAGCGATTGAATATGATTTAATCATATCCAAACCACTTACTTCTGCACCAAAAGCAAAGCCTACCATTCCCAAACATAAAAGAGCCAAAAATTTCATTTTACACCTCGTTTTTTATCTCAAAGCCCGTTCGGATTCATTCCCCTACTTGACACTTTGGAGGCTAGATTATGCCTAAGATTTAATAAAAAAAACATTAATTGATATTATTCAACAAGCCCTAGTTCTACTTTGTTCTTATTTTGTGATAAAATCTCGCATTCTAGCTCACTTACATTGTGAAAAATCTCGCTTAATTGTTGAGTTTTATCTTTTGTGATTTTACTAATATGAATAAGTCCATCGCCTCCACGTGGTAACTCAACAAAGATACCAAAATCAACAATTTTCTTAATTTTCCCTACAAATCGCTCCCCTACTGCATAACTTTCCCAATCTATTTTTTCATATTCTTTTTTTGTCCCCGCACTAGATACAAGCTGTAAAATAAAAGTCTTTGCCTTTTGCAGATTCTCTACATTACTCGCACTCACACTGACCATACCGCTTTCACGCGCTAAATCAATACTTACTTCAAATCGCTCAATAATATCTTTTATTACCCTCCCACCAGCACCAATAACCTCAACAATCTTATGTGGAGGAATCATAAAACTCTCACTCTTTGGTAATATCACATCATTTAATACAATCTTTGCGCGAGCTTCTTCCATAATTGCTAAAATCTGCTCCCTTGCCTCTTTTGCCTGAAAGAGTGCTTGGCAAAGAATCTCTTGTGTAATCCCACCAAGTTTAATATCCATTTGCATTGCGCTAATCCCTTTATATCCTCCAGCTACCTTAAAATCCATATCACCATCGTGGTCTTCTAACCCGCTAATATCTGTCAAAATCGCATACTGCTCATCTTGTGTAACAAGCCCCATTGCCACACCTGCAATAAGAGATTCCACTTTTATGCCACAAGCACATAGTGCCAAAGAACCACCACACACACTTGCCATTGAACTTGAACCATTAGATTCTAAAATCTCTGAAACAAGGCGAATTGTTTTATCCTGCTCTTGCACACTTGAATGTAAAGCACGTTTAGCCAAATTGCCGTGTCCTAGCTCTCTACGCCCCACAGAACCTATCATACTCGCCTCACCTACACTAAAGCTTGGGAAATTATAATGAAACAAAAATCGCTTTTTAAGTGCGTTTTTACTGCCAAGCATTTCATAATTTTGTGCGTCATTATCTCCACCAATTGTAGCGCTCACAAGTGCTTGAGTTTGTCCTCGCGTAAAAAGCACACTTCCGTGCGCAAAAGGCAAAATATTTGTTTGAATACTTATAGGGCGCACATCTTTAAGCCCACGACCATCGGCACGAATATGAGATTGTAAAATCATCTCACGCACAAGTTTTCTCTTATACGCCATAATATGTTCTTGCACCTTTTTTTCATCTTCAATCTCGCATTCACGAACAACTTGCTTTATCAATGCCTTAAGCTGAGTGTGTCGTTCAGATTTTGCCATATGTTTAATAGCCTCTGTAATGGGCGTATGATAATGTGTTTGAATTATATTTAATAACTGCTCATCAAGCTCATCATTCGCTGATTCAAAAGCAAAAGGAGACTTCTTATAGGGAGCAAATTGCTGATGATAGGTTTGTGTAGCATTTTTAATATAATTTTTAGCACATTCAAGAGCTTCAAGGAAGTTTTCTTCACTTAGTTCATTTGCACCTTGCGCAGTTCTTATGCTTCTCATTTCAATCATAAGAAGTTCATCGTCTCGCCCCGAAACAAATAAATTAAGTTCGCTTTCACTAAGTTGCTCCATTGTAGGATTAATAATAAAATGCCCATCTTTACGCCCAATACGGACACCAGATACTGCCTTATCTTGCAAACTTTCCAATGGCAAATCTGATACATAAAGTGCGCACGCAGCAGCATTAAGGGCATTAAGTTGCAAATCACTTTTTCCATCATAACTTAAAACCATAACAACAATAGAAGTTATGTAAGTATAACCTTTAGGAAAAAGTGGGCGCAAAGTGCGGTCAATAAGCCTTGAAGTGAGAATCTCAAACTCGCTTGGTTTACCTTCACGTTTTATGAAGCCAGATGGAAATTTATTATTTGCATAAGTTTTTTCAATATACTGCACGCTCAAAGGCAAAAACTCATCATCATACTTTTCATTCTCCTGCGTGCAAACACTTGCTAAAAGCACACTCCCTCCATTTTGATAAAGTATACCCCCATTTGCAGCTTGTGCAACATAATTAAAGCTATATTGCTCACTTAGATTCTCAAATTCAAGTTTAATGTGTTGCATTATGTATCCTTTTGTGTTGTAGTTTGGTTTAATGCTTCCTCAAATGCTTCATCATCAATCACATTTAAATGTGGAAAATAATGTAAAGTGGTTACATAATTTTCAAGAGGATAAGGGCAACAGACATCATCACAAATTTCGCATAAAAAATCATAAATACTCTTTGGCATTACAGGTGCAACAACGCAAAGACTTTTTGCTTTCATATTCATACAAGTCTTAATCGCCACACCCATACGCAAACCCGTATCTATACCAATATCAAAGAGTAACACATCTTTTCCTTTGAGCGATTCTAAACCTTCACCTTTTTTGAATTGATAGAGGGAAGGTAAAATAACCTCTTCATATTGTCTTTGTGCCTCATTATAAACATAATCAGGGCTAATATCAAAAGCATTGACCAAACTTTCATTAATTACCATTTCCATATCTTCACTTACCACAGCAATAGGACATTCGGAATTAAGTGGAGAAGGGATAATTTGTGTAAAAAGAAATTCCATTGGAATTTTAAGTTTTGTAGCAAGTTCGTGTGCAAGTGTTACTCCTTCACGCCCTATATTAATTAAAATTGCATTAGACAAAGGGAGATTTTTAATATTTATCACATCAAGCAAAGGCTTTAGGGCATCTTCTGTGGATTCAAATATAATATTTTGCATTCTTAACCTCTCCTTACTCTTTGAATCTATAAGTTGCACCAATATTCGCCAAAGGCACAAAGCGAAATTCAAGCTTAACATATTGATTTGTAATAGGTGTAATCTGATTGTCAGCTGTCAAGGTAGGACGCACATCTTGAGCAATTTTTAATCCTATACCAAAACACCGAATATCTTTAGAGATTGTAACATACCAATCCTTTAAATACCCAAGTCCTACATCATAACCTATATTTGTATTTAAATAAAAATATCCAAAATCATAGCCCATAGTGCCGCGAAGAAAACCAGTATTGCCATTATTGCTACCTTGTTGGGAATATAAACCAGATGAAAGATATAACGGGTCAAGCTTGAAATAAAAAGTCAAATTAGAATCTAGCCCCCATCTATTAAATGAAGCATTAATTGACGCTTCACTAAAAGTATTACGTGAATAAGAATAAAATGCCGAAGCACTAAGATTTAGTCCCTCAATAGGTGAAAATCCAAGTTCATTACGAAGCACTTGATTTCTTGTTAAAAAACTATCTTTGATAAAAAGCCGCTGATACATTCGCCAATAAAATAACTCTTTACCATTTTTGCCATAAAAATACTGCGAAAGTTTTAAATCTACTTTGTGCTTATTTTTGACAATATCAACAATATCACTTGGATTCCAATATACTTTTAAGGCTTCAGGATTGTGATTATTCTCTTCAAGCAACTTATTATAGGCTTCATATCTATCATCATCAATAGCATTAGAGGTGTATTTATATAACGCTCCACTAAAAAGTGCTTCAAAATGCATAGAATGGAAAAAATGTTTATAAGGACGCGCAATATCAGAATTAAGAGAAATATTATAGCTACTTACACTATAATTAATACTTTTGTTTAATGGGTGATTCATAGCATCTGTAATGCCTTGCGTATCTTGAAGCAAAACCGAAGTAGCATACATATCTACATTCGCTCCTATGGAAAAATAATCTTTAAAAAAAGGAAATGCAACACCAAAAGGTAAAGAGAAAGTATTTTGAAAATATTTATAACCGGAAGCACGAGTAACATATTTACCTTGAAAATCAAAAGTATAAAGCAGATTCTTAAAAAATAGAGAATCTGTATAATGATGATAATGTATTTGGGGCAAAGATTGAAAAGTATTTACATTGCTCTCTTTAGAAAGGTCAAGATAATATTTAAAATAAGTGCCAAAATAATGCTTATTGGTATTGACAAAATAATTAATACGTGATTCATATAAACGCGTATTAAAAGCTGCATTAAGACTTTTTAGCCGCATATATTCAAGGTCATTCATATAAGTAATATCCGTATAAAATCCATCATTTGCATACTCATTATTAGATACGAAAATATCTTGTGTTTCGTATTGAAATGTCCCACCATAAATATGTTGATTCTTAAGGTTATTGCTCCTCATATACTCATCATTATTTTGAAAATATCGTCCCCTAAAAGTTGCGATATTATTTTCTTTATCTGCAAAACGAAACTCTACTTCTCCACCATAACCGCGTTGTGTTCTTACTTGCGGAGAAAGTGTCATATCCCAACGATTAAAAGGCGCAATAAACAAAGGTTGCATATACATAAAACCTTGTTTATTACTAAAAGACATTTCAGGAGAGAGCAATCCGGTTTTTCTTATATTGCCCGTGGGCGCAAAAAAATAAGGAAAATAAAACACAGGCATACTGCCAAGATAAAATCTTGGATTCCATACACTTATATATTCCTTTTGTGCATTGTATGTGCCAGAACTCACATTTAAATGCCATAATGGATGTTGTATATCACAGCCTGAAATCACACCTTTTTTGAAAGTATAATTATCATCTTGTCCCTCACCTTGTTTTGCCATAATCCAAATGCCCATTGTGCTTTGTAAATAAAGGTTGCTCATAATCGTGTGCTTATCTTCTAAAGTTATATCTACGCGTTCTACATCAAGATATAAAATATTGCCTTGATAGACTTTTGCACCACCTTCAAGATGCACTTCTTTGCTCTGCTTATTATAAATAATCTTTTGTGCCACCATATAAGCATCACCATAGAGCAAAAAAGCATTACCCTCTGCAGTGATAATATCACCACTTGCGCGCACATCATCAGCAGATAAATCAAACATATCTGCTTTTTGTTCCGCACACAAGGGCGTAAGAGAACACAACCACGTAAAAAGCAATCCTACAATTAAATGTTGTCTCAATATGCAATCACCAAAGTCTTTGCCAATCTATCGTGCAAGGTGCGGAAAAGTATATCACCAAAGCCAAATACATAAGTAATAAAAAGCAAACTCTCACCTATATATTTGCCACAGGCACGAAGAAGAGAGAAAATAAAATTTGGCTTATCAAGCAAATCCACGCTCACTACGCGTATTTTGCATAAGATTTTGCCAATACTCCCTCCATAAAACCACACAAAAATAGTATCATAGCTAATTTTGAGAATCCACACTTGCCACATATAAGCTATAACAAAATCTCGTAAGGTAGTATAATCCACATTTCCTTGTGCATCGCTCATTTGTGAAAGCGTGTCAATGTGAATTAAAGTAAAAATAAGGGAGAGTAAAAATACATCAATAAACCACGCTAAAGAACGCAAGGCTTTATCAGCAAGCTGGATATTTTCTCTCTCAAGAAGTTCTAAAATTTTATCATCTGTATTCATAGTTCTAAAGCTTTATAAGCAATATCATCGCGAAAGTGCATACCTTCAAAATATATACTTTTGAGAATCTCATAAGCATTATCACGCGCTTGTCTAATATTTGGAGCAATTCCTAGTGCCAAAAGCACACGTCCGCCACTTGCCAAAAGTTGCCCTTGTGAATCCACGCTCACTCCTGCATACACAATATGCCCTAGATGCTCATCAAAGTTTTGAATCTTAATAGGCACAGGGGCACTTGAAGCATAAGGATAATCTTTTGATGAAGCCACTACTGCCACTGCGTATTGTTTTTTTATCATACATTTTAACTTATTTATCTTGCCCTCAATACAATGCAAGAATATATCAAGCAAAGGTGTTTGCAACATAGGCATTAGCACCTCACATTCAGGGTCTCCAAATCGCACATTAAACTCTAACAGATAAGGTTCTAGCTCATCATTTTTCTTTACTACCATAATCCCGCCAAAAAGCACTCCCTCAAATGGTGTGCCATTTTTACGCATTAAATCTAGTGTGGGAGCGATAATGCGCTGCTTAATTTTATCCATTAGATTCTCATCACATAAAGGTGTAGGTGTATATGCACCCATACCACCGGTATTTGGTCCTTCATCACCCGAAAGCAGCCGCTTATGGTCTTGACACGCAGGAAGCATAATAAAATTTTCTCCATCACAAATGGCAAATACAGAAAGCTCATAGCCATCCAAAAATTCTTCTACAACTACACATTTACCTGCTTCTCCAAAAGCAGTGCCAGAGAGCATTTCTTGAGTAATTTGCTTTGCCTCTTCATAACTTTGAGCAATAATCACACCCTTGCCCGCACATAAACCATCAGCCTTTACCACAATCGGTGGGGTGAGCGTATCAATAAAATTACAAAGTGCTTCAAACTCGCTTGATTGCATATAACGTGCTGTTGGAATACAAGCTGCACTTACAAAATCTTTCATAAAAGCCTTGCTTGATTCTAAACGTGCTGCTGCTTTTGATGGACCAAAAACACGCACATTATGACTTCTTAGATAATCACTTAAACCTTCACTTAGCGGTGCTTCAGGTCCTATGATAACAAGTGTGATATGATGAAGTTTGATAGATTCTAAAAGTTCTTGTGGGTGCGTGTAGGTAAGATTTGTGCCGAGCAAATGCGTTGCTCCATTACCAGGTGCAAAAAACAAAGCCTCTACTCTGCTTTCTTCTTTCAACACTCGTCCTATGGCATATTCACGTCCCCCATTACCAATAATCAAAATCCGCTCTTGCATAATAATCCTTAAGCTTAAACCCCCAAATGAGCGTTACCCCAATGTGCGTAGCCTAAAAAAGCCACAAACAGAGCCAAGAGAATCTCATTAGGCGGCAAATCCTCACTGCATTAGCAGCTCAAGCAGAAACACCGACACACAGAAACTACTACGATTAGCTCAATAATCTTTTAGTAACAGACTAGCGAATGATAAGGAAATGCGCGTCATTTAGGTTGAAACGCATTCTAACAAAAATAAACTTAAAAGCCCATACCTAGCTCTAAAACAAGTGTAAAATTTTGACTTGCTGGATAAAAGGCACTTAAACCATTATCTACTATAAGAGTTTTAGAATCTTGAAGCTGATGATATTTTGCTTTAAGTCGTCCAAAAAGATTATATCGCTCACCATAAGTAAGCCCAACAAAACCCTGTGTGATAAAGCCTTGTGTGTTTAAGCCATTCCTAAAAAGCCCTTTAGGCTCTAGTGCAGCAAAATTATAAACACCTAAGCCATAATAAATCCCTAGAGCATATTCAAACCTCACATCGGGCAAAAGCTCAATGTATCTTTGTGAGAGATTAAGTCCAAAGCCGATTATTCCTATACTTAAACCATTTGGAGAATTGCTAGAGTTAAGATTATACATCTCCATAGGGATTCCAAAACCCAAAAAAAGTGGTTTGCTTAGTGAGCCAAGATTAAAGCCAATATCTCCAAATGCGCTAAAAATCGTGCCAAAACCACGATTGGTGCTTAAGATATTATGCGAACTATGAGTGTTAAAATCCATAAAGTTTATGCCAACATTTGTATGAGCATAAAACTCTCTATCATACCATAGCGCATCGCCACCTAAGCCACCGCCTACACCATTAATGGCAATCTTTGAAGAATGAAGATTCACAAAATGCGGAGAGAGAAATAAACGGTCATCATTGCAACTTTTGTGTGTGCATTGAAAGCCAAAGCTTACAGAGATAAAAACAAAAAGAATGAGAAAATTTCCACTTTTCATACAATCTCTTTTCATAAAAATCTATAAGTTAATATTATAAAGACTCTCACTTAAAAAACGATAATCTCTTTACAAGAACAAATTCTCATTGGGTGGGAAGGGAAAAAATTAATGCTGATTTTTCTCACATTTTAAACCTCAACACTTACTCCACCCATATACCTCAAATAGCAACTATTTGTGCTCCCCTATAATATCCTTATAATATTAAAGCTACAAACCATTCAAATAAGCCTGATAGCTTACTACCTATAACCCACTTCACACAAATACAAACCATTAGGACTTATAGGATAAGTATAATGCTGTTTTTGCCCATTTATTTGCTCTTGTAGAGAATGAAAACTTAGTTCTGCGCGACTATAAGCGAGTGCTGCGCCTACCATAAGTCTTACTTGTGCACGTAAGAATCCATTGCCTCGCACATATACTATATCTAAACCCTTGTATGTATAATGCTTAATTGCAAAAATTGTGCGAATACAATTCTTTGTATACGAGCCATTTTTTTTAAAAAATACAAAATTATGTTGTCCTTGAAATGCCTGAAGTGCATTTTTAAAAAGCGTTTCATCACCAATTTTTTCATAAGACACATAAGGTGCAGCAAAAGGAGAAGGTTGTGTAGGAGAGAGTAAAAAACGATAAGAACGCCAAAGTGCATCAAAACGTGGATGAAAAGTATCATCTACAATATGCAATGAACGCACCATAATGTGAGGATAGAGCTTGGCATTAAGCAAAAAGCGCAAAGATTCTATGGCTTGAACTTGAGAATCTAAAAAATGTGCGCTTTGAAAACATATAACCTGCCCTGTGGCGTGCACTCCTTTATCTGTGCGTCCTGCTCCGATAATATCACTCTTAATGCCTAAACGAGCAAATCCCTCTTTAAGTGTGCCTAGCACACTTTTTAAGCGCTTATCTTTTTGCAATGCAAATCCACTAAATACACTACCATCATAGGCAATCACTGCTTTATAAGTGGGCATTAATAAAACTTTGTAATAAACTTTTTATAGAGTCCAAAACTCAGCGCACACCATAGGAAAGGTATAATAATCATACCTATAAGTGGAAAATGTTCCGAAGCAATGTGCGTAAGCACAAAGTATAGCGCTACAGATGCAATAACATAAAAATAAGACATATTAGAATGAAAACGAGGATTTGCAATACCAAAAAGCGGCACAAGAAAAAGGGAGGTAAGAGGAAAAAGTGAAACCATAACAGCTTGAGCAAGTTTGCGTGGTTTTTGGTGAGAATCTGAAGTAAAAACATTACCCCAATATTCAAACAAATCATAACTTCTAAGCTGTGGCTCACTCACATTTTGTCGCACACTCATTTGGTGATAATCCACCCTTTTTAATTCCTCTGGTGATGCAAAATAAGCACTTCCTTCCTGAAGATTAAGCTCAAATAAACCTTGATTATTATTTGTTTTGCCAGATTCTGCAACGATAAAAGTATCGCCCTCAAAACCATTTTCTGAAAACAAAATAAGATTCTTGTAAATGCGCTTGTGTGCGCTATCTACATACACGAGCCAATCACCAAGTTTTTGCCCAAATTCACCAGATTTAATATTTACATCAATATCAGCTTTTTTTTGCGCAACAAAATTTTTAGATGCACTATTTGCCAAAGGAAGCATAACAAGTGAAAACACAAATAAAATAATCGTGGCAAGGAGCGTAATAGGTAAAAAAAACTTCACAATATCTAAAGGCTTTGCTCCAAGTGAAAAACATACCATTAGCTCATAATCATATGTCAATTTCGCCACGCTTAACACTAAAGCAGCAAAAAAAGTAATAGGAATAATAAAAAATAAACTACCGGGTATGAGATATAAAAATAATGTGCCCAAATCTATAAAACTCATTTTAATCACGTAGGTGCGCCCTGCTATGTCAATAAGCAATACCACAGAAGCAATAAAAAGCAAGACAAGGAAAAATGGAAAAAATATCTGTGCAAAAGACATAAAAAGATAACGTTTAAACATTAGGGATTCTCGTGGATAACAAAACTAAGCCAAGCTAGATTAATAGTCGTGCCCAAAAAAATAAAAAAACAAAAAGGTAATTTCAGTTGCGCAAGATTAACTCGATAAAAAATTGCCAAAAATATAGCATATACCAATGCTGCCACACTCCCTAAAAATACACTAATAAATGCATTAAGCGCGCCAAATGCAATGCCAATAGAACTTAAAACAATAATATCTGCTTCCCCAATAATCTCTTTTTGCACAAGACTTTGATAAAGGATTTTAAGGGCAAAAAATACACCTCCTACGCCAAATCCCATAAGCACTCTTTGAACAAAACTATGTTGAGAATCTATAAATACATACCCTATACAAACCAAAAGTAATAAAAAGTTAATCGTATCAGGCACAGCAAGACATTTAATATCAATTAAACCCAAAAGCAATAAAAGCATTATAATGACATATATTACATCTATGCCAAACCACATTAAAACACAAAGTGAAAAAACACAAAGCAAAAGAAAATAGATTCTATAAGTCCAGAGTTTAAAAATAATGGCTAAAGAAAAAGGTTTCAAGCGCGTATCTTCTGAATAAAATGCAATAAAAAATACTCCAACAAAGCCAAAACATAAAGAAAGCATTACAGAGACTATCATCTTATCCTCGCATATTTACATTACGCATTTATTCTTAGATTCTGAGACTATACCATCTTGTATATCTACAAAAAGGCATTCTGATAAGATTTCGCCACCCTCAAGTATGCCATTATGTTTTTTAAAACGTTTAATGATTTGCTTTCCATTTTCAAGCATAGGTGCGACAAGCACTCCACCCTCTTCAAGTTGATTAACAATAATAGTCGGAATCTCCCTTGCACACGCAGAAAAAAGTATTGCATCAAATGGAGCATATTCAGCCCAACCTTTTTGCCCATCATCGAGCTTAATAAAAATATTATGAGATGCTAAACGTCTAAAGCGTTCTCGTGCTTCTTCAAAAAGCTTATCAATGCGCTCAATACTAAAAACACGGCGAAACATTTTGGAAAGCACCATTGCTTGATAGCCGCTCCCACAACCAATTTCCAATACAGAATCTCCTCCATTTGGGGCGAGATACTCGCTCATTTGTGCCACGGTCAGAGGGGAGCTAATCCATTGAGAATCTACCATAGGCAACGCATTAATCTCATAAGCTTGATGAGCGAAAACTGAAGGCACAAACATCTCTCTATCCACAGCACAAAGTGCGGTAACTACTTTGGGAGAAAGTGGAAAGCTTTTTTGTATTTCATCACACATTTTTTTGGCTATTTTTTGATACATTAATGAATCTCTATACCAGTATTAATATATTTTCTCATACGCAAGGTTTCCCCAATATCCACTTCACACGCCACAAAATTCTTCTTATCATTTTTATACACAATGCCATAAGGAGTAATAACAGAGCTTCCTTTTGCCATTATATCATTAGCGCTATTGCTTACTACAACAAAAGCTTGATTTGCTATTGCAAGGGCTTGAGAGAGAATCTCAAAATGGCTTTTGCGTGCTTTGCCCCATTGAGCACTTATAAAAATAATATCCGCACCCTTTATTTGTTCCCATAACTCCACAAAACGCAATTCAAAACAAATTAAAGCTGCACATTTAATACCATCAATTTCAAAAATGCTAATTTCACCTTTTTCACCAGCCTTAAAATGCAACTGCTCATCACCAAGAGAAAAAAGTTTGTTTTTGCTTTGCTTATGGATAATTTCACCCTTATGAAAAACTTTAAGGTTATTGAAAAATTTTTTCTTTTTTTCTTCTATCATTGTTATAACAAGTGTATTGTTATATTTTGCGCTACTTTCTAAAAGTCTCTCTGTTGCAATCTTTGAAAATTCACTCGCCTCTTTCATACGTTGATAAGCAAACCCACTTATCACGACTTCAGGCGCGCAAATAATAGCATTTTTTCCACATCGGGCGATAAAATCCTCCACATTTATAAGATTCTCTGCAAAATCTTGTCCAGTCTTAATTTGCATACAATATAACTTTTTAGAAATCATCAAAATTAATGCTCCCTTTTGAATAGTTTGTAACTTTTGCCTCAAAGAAATTTGTTTTTTGGTCATTAAAACTTGCAAACTGATCTACCCACTTAATAGGATTCTTTGAGCCATAAAGTTGAGGTAAGCCCACTGCCTTGAGACGTGCGTCTGCCAAATATTGAATATACTCACGAATAATCTCTGAAGTTAATCCTAGAATCTGCCCTTGTGTAATATATTCACCCCATTGAGATTCTATCTCAACTGCTTTTTTAAACATCTCAACAACTTCCTCTTCAAGCGAAGGAGTAAATAAATGCCCTTGTTCTTTACGCAAAGAACTAATCATATTTTGAAATAAAAGCAAATGTGTTACTTCATCACGTTGAATAAAACGTATCATTTGCGCACTTCCTAACATTTTGCCACTACGTGCAAGGGTATAAAAATATGAAAATCCACTATAAAAATAAATACCCTCTAAAATTTGATTAGCAAACATAGCCTTGAGAAGATTTTGCTCATTGGGATTTTTTGCAAGCTCAATATAAACATTTGCAATATTATCATTTTTACTTCTTAACTGCATATCCACACGCCACATATTATAAATCTCATCAGTATTTGCCGAAATAGATTCTACCATTACTGCATAGCTTTGTGAATGCAATGCTTCCTCATAAGCTTGACGCACAAGGATAAGATTAATCTCTGGGCTTGTAATATAGGGATTGACATTGTCAATCAAATTATTTGTTTGCAAAGAATCCATAAAAATTAGTTGTGCTAAGGCTCTGTCATAACCTAGCTTCTCTTGCGCTGTTAAACCGCCGTTATAATCACGCTTATCAGGTGTCATATTTACCTCTTCGGGAAACCAAGTATTCGCAAGCATCACTTTCCATAGATTATAAGCCCATTGATATTTAATTTTATTTAAATCAAACATACTCGTGGGATTCCCGCCAAAAATCTTCCTATCAGCTACACTCTCTGTTGATTCTGGGTTATAGATTTGTTTGCGAGAAATATGTTGAACTGCTTGTGCTTGTTTCATTACGAAGACCTTAAAAATAACAAAATTTAAACGCGAAATTATATATTTTTACTCCTTGATTGAATGTTAAAATCCACAGGAAAAATCAAAAATATCGTGCCAAAACTATTAAAGATAAGATTGCATAAAAGAAGTGGTGCGGGAAAGAGGACTTGAACCTCCACGCCTTGCGGCGCCAGATCCTAAGTCTGGTGCGTCTGCCAATTTCGCCATTCCCGCAGCGTCATACCAAAAAAGATAATTCTCAAATGCCATAAAAGCAAGGCGCAGATTTTACTTCATTAATGTTTAAAATTTTCTAAATCCACTCTTTAATCTTACTTACAAGATGGGGCGTATCCAAACCAAGAGACTGCTCTATAAGTGCAGTATTGCCGTGCGGGACAAATCTATCTTTAATTTCAAAGCTTTTTAGTTGCACATCTTTAATATTTTCTTCTGCCATAAACTCAAGGAGTGCGCTTGCAACACCACCCATATAATAACTATCGCTAAAAACACATATATGGGTATGCGTTTTAAACACCTCATTCAACATATGTTTATCAAGAGGTTTTACAAAACGCAAATCAAGTAAGCTTGGCTCATAACCCTCTGTGCTTAAAGCTTGATACACTTTATAAGCTCTACCTACACCATTACCATATCCCACAAGAAGAATTTTCTTACCTCTTTTTAACATCTCTGCTTGCCCTAGCACAAACTCATTTGAAACAAATACACCCTCTTCAAGCGTAAATGAACCACGTGGATATCGGAATGCACAAGGTGAATCATTATAGCGATAAGCAAAAGCTACTGCTTGTTGCAAGCTTGCATTATCACGCGGCGCAAAAAGCACCATATGGGGGATAGAACGCAAATAAGCAATATCAAACAATCCTTGATGAGTTTCACCATCTTCACCCACAATGCCTGCTCTATCAATGCAAAACCGCACGGGCAATCCCAAAATTCCCACATCGTGTATTATTTGGTCATAAGCGCGTTGTAAAAATGTTGAATATATTGCAACAAAAGGTTTAAATCCTTCTTTTGCTATTGCTGCCATTGAAGTAACCGCGTGAGCTTCACAAATTGCAACGTCCCAAAATCGCTGTGGATACTTTTCAATAAGCTTATCTAAACCTGTTCCACTTGGCATTGCAGCAGTTACACCAACCACTTTTTCATCAGTAAGGTAAGATTCTAAACTTTCAGAAAATACTGCTGTGGGCGATTGTGGAGCAGAACTTTTAAGTGAAGAACCTGTGCTTACATCAAAAGGACCAACTCCGTGCCAATGCTCAAATCTACCCTCTGCAATTTCATAACCCTTGCCTTTGAGCGTTTGAGCGTGAATAACGACAGGTTTTCTCATTTCTTTTGCTCTTTGTAATGTGGCGATTATAAGTTCAATATTATGTCCATCAATGGGACCAACATAATCAAGCCCCAATTCTTCAAATAAAATACCTGGTGTAATAAGTTTGAGAGATTCTTCAAATCTTTTAGCAAGATAGGTAGCAGAATCGGGCATTTTTGTAAGCACTTTCTTAATCGTATCACGTATTTTTTGGTATATAGATGTTGTCAAAATCTGCGAAAGATAGTTACTAATTGCCCCAATAGGTTTAGAAATACTCATCTTATTATCGTTTAAAATAATAACCATAGGATATTTTTTATCACCTAATTCGTTGAGTGCCTCATATACAAGCCCTGCACTCATTGAACCATCACCTATCATTACCACAGGCATACTTGCACTTCCCTTTAATGCTAACGCTTTTGCTGCACCAACCGCAAGAGAAATGGAAGTTGAGCTATGTCCAGCAATAAAATAATCACTAGGGGATTCTTTGGGATTACAAAACCCACTTAAACCACCAAATTGCCTTAAACTAGAAAAATCATTCCACCTTCCAGTAAGAAGTTTATGTGCATAAGCTTGATGAGAAACATCAAAGATAAAAGGATTTGTGTTTGCATCAAAGACTAAATGCATTCCTATAATCAAATCTACTGCACCCAAAGTAGAACTAAGATGACCACCATTAGAGCTTACAACCTCTAATATTCTATGACGAATACACGTAGCAAGCTCTTTAAGCTGCGTGGGAGAAAACTTACTCAAACTCTCAAAAGTGCTCTCTTGCTTTTGTATATGGGCTAAGAAATTTGCTACATCAAGCGTTTTGACTTCCATCTCTCTTTCCCCTCTTAATTTTGTCCTAATCACGCATATTTTCAAGCACAGATTGTTTAAGATTCTTATAACGCGACATAATTGTGCCATCAATGTTACCATTATCGCTCACAATCACTACGCCCCCAAGTGATACAGCGCTATCAGAGATAAGTTCAACTTTCGCATTATCCTTAAGCTGTTCTTTTAAAAAAAGATAATCACTTGGATTGACTTTAATTTTAATATTTGTTGCGTCCATAATAGAATTAAGCAACTCTTTTGTCAAATTCAATGCAATTTTTTGAGAATTTTCACTCACTTCGTTGATAATTACTTCTTTTGCAATATCGACTGAAATAGCACTTAGTTCTTTTTCCAAATCTTCTAGATGCTTTTGGCTTGTTTTAAGCGCATTTTCAAGCGTAATAATAGAATCTACCAAAGCTTTTTTTTGTGCGCTCACTTCAGCAAATAAATCCTCTTTTGCTTTCTCCTCTGCCTCTCTAAAACCATCTTTATAACCATTTTCACGCGCATTTACAACGCGTTGTTCACTTTCTACTTGGAGTTTTTCAAACTGAATTTGTAGCTTTGCAAGTGAGCCGGAAAGCTCATCTGTTTTTTGTAATAAACGCTCGACAAGCTCTTGCTCAAGTGTTGCAATTTTTTGCGCATTACTTTGTATATTTTGAGAGAGCTCATTTGCCTCATCTTGCGGTATTTTTGGTGCAAGTGTTTCTACATGAGCAGAGGCAGAAGCGATTTCTTTGCTCGATTCTATCATTTCATTTGTGATGCTTTTAAATTCATATTTTTTAATATTATGATTTTTAAGTCGCTCTTGTCCAATAATGTTTTCTTGATTAAGCAATGACATCGTCTTGTTCTCCTAGTTGGACCAAACCTTGCTCTGAAAGGGTTTGGACTACCTCAACAATTTTTCTTTGTGCATTTTCTACATCACGCACTTTTACAGCTCCAAGGAACTGCATTTCCTCCATAAACTGCTCACTCGCACGTTGAGACATATTACCCATAAACTTCTGTTTTAAATCATCAGGAGCAGATTTAAGAGCAAGGGTAAGATCCTTTTTATCAGCAATTTTAAGAATCTCTCTAATAGCGTTATTATCAAGTTTTGAAATATCTTCAAAAGTAAACATCATCTCTTTAATTTCAATAGCTAACTGCTCATCAATTTGCTCAATATGTGAAAGTGTCGCTTTTGCAGCTTTTTGTCCCAATCTGTTGAAAATTTCCGCAACGGAACGTGTGCCACCCACTTCAACCTTGTAACTTGTAAGAGATTCAAGTTTATTTTCAAGCACTGCACTTACGCGCTTAACAACACTTGGCGAAATATCCCCAAGGTTTGCCATACGAATAGCTACCTCTGCACGCAAATCATCAGAGAAATAACTCAATGTCTCTGCTGCTCCACTTGCGTCCATATGCGCAAGAATAAGAGCAATCGTTTGGGGATGTTCATTGATAATAAAATCTGCAAGTTGCTGTGGGCGAATTTTGGAGAGATAGGCAAAGTTTTTTTGAGATTGCATTGTTTTGGCAAGTTTATCCAAAATTGCCTTTGCAGCATCAGGTCCAAGAGCTTTAATCAATAAATCACGAGCATAATCCATACCACCTGTGCTAATATATTGATTAGACTGAAAAATGACATAAAACTCTTCTAAAACGGCTGCGCCAATAGTTTTATCCATTCCACCCAGCTGTGCAATTTGTTTACTGATTTCAGTAATTGCATCAATATCAAGATGATGAAAAATTTCAGAAGTAATTTCATCACCTAATTGCATCAATAAGATAGCAATTTTTTCTGCCATTGAAAGCTCATCATATTGTGCTCTTTGACGAGGACTAAGTGTGATTGCCATATTTACTCCTTATAGTTATTTATGACCAATACCTTCGGTAATATCAAGCTCATCTTTAATTAATGTTTGAAACAACGAAGCTATTTCTTGAGGACGCTCTGAAATAACATTGCGCATTTTTTCAAGCAATACTTCATATTTGATATTATCTTCATCAAGCCCAGAGCTCAAACCAAGCTGGTCTTCTACACGTTTTCTTAATTCACTGAATTTATTTAAATCATCATCATCATCATCAATTTGCATAAGAGATTCTATATCATCATCTTCCTCTTCTTGCACTTCAAGCATACGCTCTGCAAATGGTGCAACAATTTTTTTGTAAAATACAAGGAGAATTACCGCAACAATAACATATTTTAACAATGGCATAAACGGACTAAGATATCGCTCTACTTTATCAGAGAAAGCCTCCCAAGCATCTTTTGGACGATAATCGAGCTGTGTATTCCTAAAGGGCATATTAATCACTTCAACTTGATCGCCTCGTGCCTCGTTATAACCAATTGCTTTTTTTACACCTTCTAAAAATTTATCCATATCTTCTTGAGAACGAGGAGAATATTCTAAACGTGTCTCACCATCTTCACCTACGACTTCTTCATAAGTCCCATCAATCATTACAGAAGCACTTACTCGCTTTAAAACTCCATAATGTTCCGAAATACTACTCACTTTTTTACCAATCTCGTTATTTTGAACAACTTCGCTTTCTTTCTCCCATTCCATCATTTCATCATCTTTTAATCCCTGCACAGGACCAATATTACTTACCACTCCCGGAACACCCCCAATTTGTGGTGGACGGAATCCTTTTCGTTCTTTTTCATACTCTCTAATACCGCGTATAACAGGGTTTTGGTCAAATTCTTCTTGAGTAGAATTGCGCACACTAAAATCATAATCCATCGTTACTTGTGCTTGCACACCATCTCCCACGCTTGGTTGCAAAAATTTGATAATCTTCGCCTCCATAGCATTCTCTGCGGCTTGTTGATATCGTCTCTGAAAGGCTGCTTTCTTCGCTAAAACCCCTTGTAACGCTGCTTCATCCTCTTCGCCAAGCAATTCGCCCTCTTGATTGATAATTTTAACATTCTCCGGAGTCAAACGTTCTACTGCTGCAGCAACAAGATGTTTAACACCAATAACTTGCTCGGTTGAAAGAAACATATTATCGCGCACTGTGAGCTTAACAGAAGCAGATGGCGGATGTCCGCCTTGAACAAAAAGTGATTCCTTGGGCATTGAGATATTCACAATTGCTTTTTCGATAGGACGCAAACTCTCAATAGTCCTTGCAAGCTCATTTTGCTTAGCAATGAGATATTTCATATCTTGGGTAAAAGGTGTCTCTCCTACAGGACTTTCAAGTAAAATATCAAAACCTACATTTTTACTTGTCTTGGGTAGTCCAAGCGAACCAAGTGTAATGCGTTGCTCATAAACATTATCTTTTGGCACCATAATGATATTATCTTGAGGTATTTTATATGGGATTTTATCTTGTTGGAGCTTTTGTAATATCAATGCGCTATCTTCTGCGCTTAAATTACTAAAAAGCACCTCATAATTTTCATACTCATTTTTTGTTTCTACCTTAAAGAGAACAAGATAAGTTAAAAAACTAATAAGCACAACAAAAGTTGTAAGGATAATAATTCGCTGTTTCTTATTAAGCTTATTTAACACTCGAGCAATTTGTTCAAAAATCAGTCTTAAATCCACGAATATCCCTTAGTTATGAATTTGTAAATATGCTTTTATGAGTTCAAATACGCGTGTATTCTGCTCTGCTCTACCAATTGTTATCCGAAAAGCATTCAATCCATAAGAGCGTAGATTACGCACTATTAAACCATTTTGCAATAACCAATCACATAAATGCGAAGATTCTATATGCGAATGCAAAAATGTAATAAAATTCCCATATGAAGGGATAAATGTAAATCCCATTTCATTAGCAAATGCTTCGTATCTTGCCATTTCAATAGCATTATTTTTTATACACTCACTCACAAACACTTGGTCTTTTAATGCAATAAGAGCAGCTTGTAAGCTAAGTGTAGTAACATTAAAGGGTGGGCGCACTTTATAAAGCATAGAAATAATATGCTCACTTGCAATACCATAACCCACACGCATACCACCCAAACCATATACTTTTGAGAATGTTCCTAGATAAATCACATTACTAAAACGCTCTATAAGCTGCTTGGGATTAATAGCCTTTGCCTTATCTTTATAAGCTGCAAACTCCTGATATGCGCCATCAACAATTACAAGTGTATCCTTATCCACTGCTTGTATAAATTGCTCAATAGCCGCTGCATCTAAACATTCACCCAAAGGATTATTTGGTGCACATAAAAACACTGCACTTATATGTTTTCTTTCTTTTTCGCTTTGATAGAGTTGAAAAAACTCCTCTAAAATATGTTCATCACTTGGTGTTTTAGAAATCTCTACACCAGCAAGTTTCGCATATACCTCATACATAGCAAAAGTCGTTTTAGCCATAAGCACCTGTGCATTGTGATGATTGAGCGCCTGCATACAAAATTCAATGATTTGGTCACTTCCTGCACCAATAATAATATGTTTAGATTCTATATCAAAATGCGAGGCTAGGGCATTTTTAAGCTCATACATAGAATCATCAGGATACAAAAAAGCTTTATGGGCATTTTTTTGAAGAGATTCTACTACTTGAGCAGATGTTCCATAAGGATTCTCATTACTGCCAAGCTTAATAATATCCTCTGGCTTAATCCCATACTCACGCACGACAAGCTCTATTGGCTTCCCTGCCTCATAAGTTACAATTTGCTTCAATGCGCTCCGAAACACTTCTGTATCACCTCTTATCCATAACTTGGTTTTAACTCATCAAAAAATGGTTTATTTTATCTTAAAATATTTATAAGTTTCTTTAAAATCATATCTTTTGGCTTGTAACGAAAATTTGCTACAATCTACTAAAATATATCAAGAGTAACTAACATTGATAAAAACTCTAAGATTTAAGGGGTCATTCCAAGATGCAAACACTACACAATAAACATATTTTAGAAATTACACATATTTTTCGCGAATATGATATTCGTGGTATTTTCGGTGATGACCTCACGCACGAAGTTGTATGTGGCATAGGGCAACTACTTGGAGAATATATTATAGAATCTAAACTGCCTCCTTGCATATATATTGGCTATGATGCACGCATACATTCGCCTACTCTTCTTACGTGGCTTGCGGAAGGTTTTGCATCAACAGGTATTGAAGTTTATGATCTTGGACTTATCCCCACTCCTGTGGCATACTTTGCAACCTTTAACACCATAGATTCTATCACTTGTCCTCATTCTGTAATGATTACAGGCTCACACAATCCGCCTCAATACAATGGCTTTAAAATTACCATTAATCAAACACCTTTTTATGGAGAGCAAATCCGTGCTCTTGGGACAAAACTCACTACGTTGCTCAATCAACAAAATAAACACAATATTCTCCCAAATACACATCAAAATAAAACATATACAAAAATTAACGCTCTTGGGGCATATATAGATTATTTGACGCGAGCATTTGCCTCCCTTGAGAATTTTCCCTATCTTATTGCTGTAGATTGTGGCAACGGCGTTGGTGGTATAGGTATAAAGAAAATCTTAGAAAATCTTAATATTAACTATACACCACTTTTTTTTGAACCAGATGGCACTTTTCCCAATCATCACCCAGACCCAAGCGAGGAAGAAAATCTCATTGCACTTAAAGACAAAATGAAATCGGATTCTATACCGATTGGAATTGCCTTTGATGGAGATGCTGATAGACTTGCACTTTTAACAACTCATTATAATTATAAAGGCGATGAACTTGCTATTCTTTTTGCGCAAGAGATGAAAAGACGCTTTTTAAGTCCTGTCGTCATTGGCGAAGTCAAATGTTCGCAAGTGATGTATGACGAAATCAACAAAATCGGCAAAGCAATAATGTATAAAACAGGACATAGTAACCTTAAAGTCAAGCTTAAAGAGCTCAATGCACATCTTGCAGCAGAAATGAGCGGGCATCTCTTCTTTAATGACCGATATTTTGGCTATGATGATGCAATTTATGCTTCACTTAGAGCTTTAGAGTTGTTTTTGCACTATACACCAAAGGAACTAGAAGCTACTATCAATGCTCTACCTCATCTTTACAGCACAGACGAAGAGAAGATTTCTACCACAGAGGAAGAGAAATTCACTCTTATTCACACCCTTGGTGAGGCATTAAAAAACCCTCCTGCTGATTTCCCTTCCATTAAAGATATTATCAGCATTGATGGATTGCGTGTAATATTTGAAAATGGCTGGGGACTCATAAGGGCAAGTAATACTACACCTGTGCTTGTTACACGTTTTGAAGCTATAAGCAAAGAAGAATGCGAATCTTATAAAACTCATTTACTTGCTCTTCTGAAAAATTGTCAAAAAACATAAGGACAAGCTATGCCACAAACATTACAACTCACAAACCCTATGGATATGCATCTTCATTTGCGCGAGGGAGAAATGCTTAGTGCTATCTTGCCTTTTAGTGCAAATCCT
The DNA here is from genome assembly GCF_000762925.2 of Helicobacter sp. MIT 03-1614. Taxonomy (NCBI): domain Bacteria; kingdom Pseudomonadati; phylum Campylobacterota; class Epsilonproteobacteria; order Campylobacterales; family Helicobacteraceae; genus Helicobacter; species Helicobacter sp. MIT 03-1614. The sequence goes on along the minus strand of NZ_JRMS02000004.1, from coordinate 112,684 downwards.
TTTAGTGCTGCTGTTGTTATGCCAAATCTTAAAACCCCTATTACCACTACTGCACAAGCTCTTGCATACAAAAGGCAGATTCTATCACTTTGTTCTACATCATTTGAACCACTTATGAGTATTTTTCTTACTCCAGACCTTGACAAACAAGAACTTATACGTGCTAAAGAAGCAGGCATTCATATTCTTAAACTTTATCCTAAGGGCTCAACTACGGGAAGTGAGAAGGGCGTTAAAGAGATGTTATGCGAAAAGACACTTCATATCTTTGAGATTGCTCAAGAATTAGGCTTTATTCTCTCCATACACGGCGAGAGTAATGGCTTTTGTATGGAAAGAGAATATGAATTTTTGCCTATTTTTGCCCATATTGCACAACATTTCCCTCGTCTTCGCATAATCATTGAGCATATGAGCGATAGGCGTAGTCTTGAGTTGATTGAAAAATACCCAAATCTCTATGCTACACTTACATTACATCACATCACTATGAATCTTGATGACGTGCTTGGTGGGGGGATTAATCCTCATCACTTCTGCAAACCTATGCTTAAAACCAAAAAAGACCAACAAGCCTTGCTGCAAGCTGCTCTAAATGCTCACCCAAAAGTAAGTTTTGGGTCGGATTCTGCGCCTCATTTAGAATCTGCAAAACTTAACTCCAAAGGTGCAGCGGGGATTTTTTCTGCCCCTATTTTACTTCCAGCCCTTGCTGAAGTTTTTGCATCTCATAACGCCCTTGATTGCTTGCAAACATTTATAAGCAATAGGGCTATCGCAAACTATAAGCTAAAGCATTTTCCGATTAAAACTATCACGCTTGAGCGTGTGGAAAATCCAGTGCCTCCTTACATCAATACACCTCTTGGGCATATTATACCACTCCGAGCGCAAACAAATCTCTCTTGGCGCATTAAAGAGGAAAATAGATGAGAAATAAATGCAGCACCTAAATCCTACATAAAATCCAAGTTGCAATCTCATCTGCCAAAAATAACTCATCTGCTACCAAAAATAATTTGCCATTATAAGATTCCCTAAAACATTTTTTATCATCAAACAAAGGTTTTAGAAATCTTTCATCATCAAATACTGCCATATCCACGCCTTTAACACACCTAAGACCTAGCATTATCTGCTCTAAACGTAAATCCTCCTCACTTAACTCCTCTACTAATCTATAATAAGGGTTTTTGATGTATTCATTGAGACTTGGATAAGCTCTAGTGCGCTTATTTGCTATCCTACCTACAGCTCCTGCTCCACAACCTAAATACTCTTCACCTTGCCAATACCCTAGATTATGCTTACATTCCGCATTTGTATTGAATTTAACATAATTTGACACTTCATATTGATAAAATCCATTTTCTTTAAGGCATTCTCTTGCCCAAAAACTTAACTCTTCATCTGTCTTAGAATCTATTGTCTTTGAATTTTGTGTAGGCTTTGATTTTTTAGATTCCAAAAAAAAACGAGAGCCCTCATCAATACTCAAAGTATAAACTGATATATGACTTAGTGGCAATGCAGCAGCTTGAGTAATTTCTGATGATATAAGCGTTTTAGAATCTAAAGGTGTATTAATGATTAAATCGCAGCTTATATTTTTAAATCCTCCATTATACGCATTCTCTACACATTTAGCAATCTCATACACACTATGTTCTCGTTCTAAAAAAGCTATCTTATCTTTATCAAAACTCTGAATCCCAACACTTAAGCGATTTGCTCCTAGAGATACCAAATCCTTGCACCATTGCGTGTTTAAATAATTTACATTTGCTTCAAGAGTGATTTCACAATCTTTTGATATAAACGCGTTTTTATAAAGAATAGTAAAAATAGCTTCATAATGCTCACTATGCAAAAGATTCGGTGTGCCACCACCAAAAAAAATAGAACTAATATGCGAGTGAGGATGCAAATGGCACAAAGTATGCTCTATATCCGCACAAAGTGCTTGTATGTAAGATTCAAAGTTGTCTTGTTCTACCACAAAAGAATTAAATGCACAATAACCACATTTACTCGCACAAAAGGGAATATGAACATAAAGCAACACAAATGCTCCTTGCAACCTTTATCATTATTAAAATAAATTGTTATATATTATATCCTATAATGCAAGAGATAAATTTATAGAATCTAAAAGGCAAAGGTATGAAATCATCTTGCACACAAGAAAAATTACAACAAGATGCCCCTATTAAAAAGTATCGTCCCAATGTTGCTGCTGTGATTCTCTCAAGTGTATATCCAAAAGAATGCCGATTTTTTATTGCGCAACGTTTAGATATTAAAGATGTATGGCAATTCCCTCAAGGAGGTATTGATGAAGGAGAAAGTCCTCGTGATGCGCTTTTTCGTGAATTGCGAGAGGAAATAGGCACAGATGAAATAGAAATTATTAGTGAATGCCCAGAATGGATACAATATGATTTTCCCAAAAGTATGTCAAAAAAAAAGTATAAAGGCTTTGCAGGGCAGATTCAGAAATATTTTTTGGTGCGACTTAAAAATGATGCTGCTATTAATATCAAAACCAAAGAACCAGAATTTAACAAATATGAATTTGTCAGTAGAAAAAAACTCCTAGAGTGCGTAACACCTTTTAAAAAAGGAGTATATAAGCAAGTTTTAGAGTATTTTAAAAAAGAAGGTTATCTCTAGTGATATATTTTAAGGAAGAACATTTTATGATTACGCCTTTATTTTACACTCAAGGATATATATGCTAATCGTGCAAAAATATGGTGGCACGAGTATGGGAGATTGTGATAGGATCCATAATGTCGCCAAACGCGTTATTAAAAGTAAAGCCCAAGGACATAAGCTTGTGGTTGTCGTATCTGCAATGGGAGGAGAAACGGATAGACTTATTAACTTTACACAACACTTCACGCCATTGCCAAATACACGCGAAGTTGATATGGCACTAAGTGCTGGAGAAAGGGTAAGTGCTGCACTCCTTGCTATTGCTTTGGAATCAATGGGCGTAAAGGCAATTTCGCTAAGCGGTAGAGGAGCTGGAATTATCACTGATGAATTTCATACTAAAGCACGTATTTCTTATATTGATACAACCAAAATTTTTCATCTTCTTAATGAAGATTATGTAGTCGTAGTTGCAGGGTTTCAAGGCATATCACAACAAGGCGAAGTAACCACGCTTGGGCGAGGAGGGAGTGATTTATCTGCTGTAGCATTAGCTGGCGCACTTAATGCTACTGTATGTGAGATTTATAGCGATGTTGATGGTATTTATACAACAGATCCGCGCATTGTTAAAAACGCACGCAAATTAGAAAAAATTAGTTATGATGAAATGTTGGAGCTTGCCTCTATGGGTGCGAAAGTTTTGCTTAATCGCTCTGTGGAACTCGCTAAAAAACTCAATGTCAATCTTATCTGCGCAAGCTCTTTTAGCGAAGCTCAAGGCACACTTATTACCAAAGAGGAGGATATAATGGAAAAACCAGTCGTCAGTGGCGTAGCACTTGATAAAAATCAAGCACGTGTAAGTTTAGCTGATGTGCAAGACCGTCCAGGTATTGCTGCAGATATTTTTGGACTACTTGCAGATAATAATATTAATGTAGATATGATAGTTCAAACAATTGGGCGTGATGGCAAAACTGATATTGATTTTACTATTCCTAAAACTGAAGTTACCCTTACACAACAAGTATTAGAAAAATTTAAAGATGATTTGGGCAATATCGAATACGATAACAACATTGCTAAAGTCTCTATTGTAGGAGTAGGTATGAAATCACATTCTGGCGTAGCAAGCACAGCATTTAAAGCGTTAGCACAAGATAATATTAATATTATGATGATAAGCACAAGTGAAATTAAAATTTCAATGATTATTAACGCCCAATTTGCTGAGCTTGCCGTGTGCAAGCTTCATAGTGTTTATGAACTTGATAAATAAATGCGGATTTACTATGGAAAATATCAGTGATTGGTTTTTGCGTATCATACGCGAAGATGAAAAAAAAGGTATTATGAGTGGGTGGATTGAAGAAAAACGTTTTATTTTTCTACCTTCTATGACATATACGATTGAACACATTATCAAAGGTGGAAGTATTATTGTCCTTACCGATGAAAAATGTGAATGGTTTGGAGACTATATCATTACCCATATTAATCAATCGCACAAAGGGCGTCCTTTTTTTCCTATTGTCCAAATTAAATATCTACACAATATGATAGATTCTAACAAAGAAGGGAGTATTCAAGGTTTTAAACTCATTAAAGATATGCTTGATATGATGTATTCAAATTATAGATTTTGGTATATTGGCAAAAAAAACACACGAGCAGATTTTGCAAAAAATAGCGGTGAAGGGTGGTTTTGGATATTTGATGAAAATAATACATTTTTAAGTTCCACTGATGAAAAACTTGATTATAAACTCTTAAGTCTTTTTAAACTCTTTGATAGAGCTATTCTTGAGGCTATGTTTAATAGAATCTCACTTGATATATAGCAAAAAGAAGGAGGATTAGAAAATGATAGGAGAAATTCATATAACACCTTTTCCTCAGAACCTTATAGAAGATTTTACTCACAATCGTGATGAGCAATATTATGAAATCTTTGAACGAGAAGATTTTAAAATTGATGATGCAAAAGAAGTAATCGCTCAAAGTTACCTTGCACACGAAAAAGAAACACTTATTATCATCACTGCTCATAAATATAATCAAGCTGCACAAAATGCTTTGCTTAAAATCATAGAAGAGCCTCCACAAAATGTGCGTTTTATCCTTATTGCAAAAAATAAAAACGCTTTTCTTCCCACAATTCGCTCTCGTATGCAGCTTAAAATACATAGGCATAAGAGCGACATTGCACCCTTTGAACTTGATATAAAAAAACTCAACCTGCAATCTATTTATGAATTTTGCAAACACAATGAAAATGCTCATCACAGCAAAGAGGAAGTGAAACTTCGCATTCAATCACTTCTTTTTGCACTTTTTGAAGCCAAAATCAAACTCAATGAGCGAGAACTTGCACTTTTTGATAAAGCCATCGCACTCAATCAAAATGATGCAAGTGAAAGAGAAAATTACATTTTTTTGCCACTTTTGCTTAGAATCTTGCAAAAACAAAAGAATAAACAATGATAGTGCAGAGAATCTACCCTCAATCTATTCCTCAAAAAATCCAAGCAATAGGCGCAGATGCCATAGGACAAAAGATTATGAGCAAAAAAGCACATATTTTTGGTTTTGAAATCACTGGTTTAAGCTTTGAAGCAGTCAATATTCTTAAACAAGAAGCTTTAAGTGTGGGTGGGGATTGTGCCACGCCAAGAGATACTATTGCCCATAAAGGCAAACATATTGCTCTGCTCATTGCCACTAGATCTCAACTTGAAAAAATCATTGCAAAACTCTCTATGCAACCCTTTGGCTTAAAGACACTTAAAAGCCTTCTTCAAACACATCTTAAAACACAATCTGCTGTACCCTCCCTTATGGCAATTATTAATGCCACGCCTGATAGTTTTTATAAGTATTCACAAACAGAAGGAGAACAAGCTATAAAAAGAATAAATACACTTTTAGAAAAAGAAGTAGATATTATTGATATTGGTGCGGCAAGTTCTCGTCCGGGCAGTGAGTTAATAGAATCTGATGAAGAAATTGCTCGTTTAAAACCCATTGTAGAATATATTGCTACACATAAACTCTACGAAAAAGTATGTTTTAGTATTGATACTTATAACCCGCAAACTGCTGATTATGCACTTTCTCGTGGATTTAAAATGATTAATGATGTGAGTGGATTCTCTAACGCACAAATGATACAAGTTGCTACAAAATACAATGCCCGAGTAGTCTTAATGCACACTAAAGGCACACCCGAAACTATGCAAAGCCTCACAGATAGCTACACTCATCTTTTTAATGATATAGATTGTTTTTTTGAGCATAAAATTGCTTTATTAAACGATGCAGGCATAACAGATATTATCCTTGATATTGGCTTTGGCTTTGCTAAAGATACCTCGCAAAATCTTGCTCTAATCAAAGATTTGGCACATTTTTTGCACTTTGGATTCCCATTACTTGTGGGAGCTAGCCGTAAAAATACTATCGGACAAATCACAGGGAAAAAAGTAGAAAATCGATTAGCTGGCACACTTGCGCTACATCTTTTTGCCTTACAAAATGGAGCAAGTATTTTGCGCATACACGATGAAGATGAGCATATTGATATGCTTAAAATGTATAAGGCGATGCAATGAATGAACCTAGAGATTTAAAATCCGTTAAGGCATTTTTACTGCGACACGGACATACCAAAGAAGAAATAGAGCGTCTTGATAAAGAAAGCGTTATAAATCTATATGAAAAGGATACTCGCAAAAATACGCTTAATTTTTTACACTATATGAACGAAGATACTTTCTCAGTAATAAGCACGCTTGATGAAGCTGATATTGGTGAATTTAAACTCAAAGTGCAAGAAAATTTAGATAATATGGCTATTCTTGTTGATATTATTAGAGATGGTTTTAATGATTTTAGTTATGCCGATATTGCTGATACTTTGACTTTAAATATTAAAAATATCTCTATCCACAAACTTCAAAGAATCTTGCGTATTGCTTATCGCGAGTTCCAAGAAATTCTCCTTGATAAAATCGCCACACAGCTTAAAGAATTGCCCATTGAAGAATATAAAACAATAATGAATCATTATGAAAGCATTCGCGGTGATACTGCTCGTCTTAGAAGCACTATTCAGGAGCTTTCTGATGAAAAAAAGCGACAGCAAATTCTAGATATGGCACGTTTTAAACTTCTTATTGTAAAAGATTTTATGTCAAAAAATACTTTTAATGATGTTTATAAAGAGTATCTTAATAATACTCCTGAAAAGCTTAAGCTTGTGGAAGATATCCTCATTCTTACAGGTATGTATTCCAAAAATTATCTCAAAAACGTTCCTATGGAAGAACTTGAAGATATGAAAGCAAAACTTCTTGAGCATAAACGACAAGATGAAAGAGACCATAAAATATTTACTCAATACACTCAAATGCTTGATGAATCTATGTATGGCTCTAATGAACAAGAATTTAGCGATGTGTGTGTAAAAATTATTACAGGACTTAATCAAAAACAGATTCTAATGATAAGTGATTATTTAAGCGCAAAAAATCCAGTCTTTGTCAATCGTTTTAACACACTTTTGCGAGATTTTAAAAATAGCCTAAAAAATTAAAATATAAATCATAAAAAAATGAAAAATACACTATAATAAACCCTCACAAAATCAAACAAGGATTGTAAATAATGAAGTATCTGTGCACTTTTCTGCTCTGTATAAGCGTAATGTGGGGAGATTCTGAATTTGTAGATTTCAATAAACTAGAAGAAGAATTTCATATTCATATACCCCAAAATAAGCAAGAGATGGATATTGATGAATTTATTGAGCGTGTGGAAAAAAACTCAATTAATCTTGCAAAATCTCGTGCAATGGCACGAAGTCTTTTTTATGAAGGCAAGGCGATGCGTGCGTGGAATGCTGGATATATTGATGCACAGGTTAATAGAGCAAAATCTCCTGCTGGTGGAACGGAACTTGAAAATACCATTTTGCTTATGCTCACTCCTCGTTTGCCGTGGGTTACTTATACGCTTGCTCAAAGCTATCAAAACAAAATTTTAAGGCAAGAAAAATCCTACGAGCTTACAAAACGTCTTGCTCTTATTGCAGCAAAAAGGCTTTATTTGGATTATCTCGTGCTTAAAGAACAGCACCAAATCTATACAAACCGCTATGAAAATGCCAAAAACCAACTTCGAATGTCACAAGTGCAATATGAAGCAGGACGTATCAGCAAATCTCAATATCTTTTTTTTAAAAGCGATTTTTTAGCAACCAAAGTTGCACTCAAAACTTCTCATACAGAAATGCTTAATGCCCTCAATGCACTCAAAGTAATTTTGGGCATTACAACTGAAAATAGTGATATAGACATAAATGGGTTGGTATTTAAATATTTGCATTTTGATAAGGCAAATCTTGAAAAAACACTCTCTAAAAATCTGTATCTTGAAATCGTATCACTTGATATTAAAGATTACCAATATAGCGCGAATATTGCTTCACAAAGCCGATTTGATAATATTGAAATTGGCGGAGGTATTAAAAAAGCAGAATCAAGTGATGGAGTAACCTTTCAGCTTAAGATTCCTATCCCTTTGACAACCAAATATGATAATCAAAAAGCGATGTATCTCGCACTCCAAAGTGGCTCTATTCGTGAGAGTGAGATTCTTAAAGATTCTTTACTTGTAAATGCCAAATCCTATCTTGAGCAGCTCGCATACAAAAAAGAGGTTATTGCTCTTGCAAAAGATAATGAAAATAATCGCGCACAATTAAGTGAAATTGCGCGAATTGGTTATGAAGCAGGAAAGACAAGTGCATTTGAATATTTAAGCGTAAAAAATGAACATCTTAACGCAATGATTGCTACCACTCAAGCAAAACGCGATTATGTCCAAACACTCTCTATGCTTGAGGAAACTCTCAGCTCTGTGCTCAACCTCAATACTTTGAAAAAACCACTTATGGAGGAACAATCGTGAAAAAATATTTATATTTATTATGCCTCATAATAAGCTTTTCTTTGTGTTATGAAGAAATATCTATCTCTCAAGAAGAACTTGCAAAAAATGGTATAAAAGTTATTGCTCTCAATCAAGCTTTTAACACTAAAGGCGTGCCCTTTAATGCGCTTATCGACTTTGATGATAAAACTTCAAGCACACAAAGCTCAAGTTTTAATGCTATTGTGGTAAATATTTATAAGCGCGAAGGTGAGAGTGTCAATGAGGGAGATTTAATCTGCGATATTAGCTCTAATGACTTAAGTGCGATGTTTTTTGAACTTACCAATGCCCAAGAACGTCTTAAAATTGCCTCCGAAAACGAACGCAAAGATAAATCACTCTATAAAGCTGGTGTTATCTCAAAACGTGAATACCAGCTTAGTTACCTCGCTATGAACGAATTGCGTTTAAAACTCAATGAAATCAAATCAAAGCTAGATTTATTAGGTATTGACCCAAATTTTATTAAAAATGGTGCTCAAGGAAAATATGGCTTTCCAGTTGTTGCAAAAGCTTCTGGGATTCTCTCGGTCGCCCCTAAGCAAAGTGGGGAAAAAATTGAAGCTTTTACGCCTTATGTAAGAATCTCACGGCATACAGATAAAGGAAGTGGTAACCTCCTCGGACGCATTAGAATCCCTTTGCATATTTCACACAATATTCAAAAGGGTGCGCCCGTTTTTGATGATGGTGGCACAAAAATTGGCGAAATTGAGAATCTCTCAGTTATCATTGATAAAACTTCAAATACTATTCTTGCTACTGCCAATATCTACGACACACGATTTAAGGTAGGGGAAATCGTAGAAGTATATATTGATGGTTCTTTGCCTAAAGGAACAATTCTTATCCCTTCATCAGCAGTGATAAAAAACGGTAATGATTACCTCATTTTTGTCCAAAGTGCAAAAGGCTTTAAACCCACCAAGATTCAAAAAGTTGAAGAACGAGATAATAGCTTTGTAATTGAACCTAAAGGCTTGAATAATCAAATGAAAATTGCCATAGGTAATATTATTAGTCTTAAGGGTATGATGGACGGACTAGGGAGCGAATAATGCTAGCTAAAATTATAGAATTTTCCCTCAAACAACGTATGATTGTAGTGCTTAGTGCCATTATGCTTTTTATATTTGGCATATATTCATTTTTTACAATCCCCATTGATGCTTTTCCAGATGTATCTTCTACGCAAGTAAAAATCATTCTCAAAGCACCAGGAATGGCACCAGAAGAGGTAGAAAATCGCGTTGTGCGTCCGCTTGAGCTTGAACTTCTAGGGCTACCTAATCAAAAGAGTTTGCGTAGTCTTTCAAAATATGGTATTGCAGATATTACACTTGATTTTAATGATGGCACTGATATTTATCTCGCTCGTAATATGGTTAATGAAAAACTCTCTATGGCTATGGATGATTTGCCCTCAGGCGTAAGCGGTGGGCTTGCACCGATTGTAACGCCTCTTAGCGATATGTTTATGTTCACCATTGAAAGCGCAAATGATTCTTTATCAGAAGTGCAAAAACGGCAACTCCTTGATTTTACAATCCGCCCTGCTTTGCGTAATATAAAAGGTGTAGCTGATGTTAATCGCTTGGGTGGATATGCTAAGGCGATTGTCGTTGTGCCTGATTTTAATGATATGGCAAGGCTTGGCATTAGTATGAGTGATTTACAAAAAACACTTGAAGCGAATCTCAAAAATGATGGTGCAGGACGTGTATCTCGAGATGGTGAGAGTTTCCTTGTAAAAATACAAACAGCCTCAACAAATATTGAAGAAATTAAAAGTATTCCCATTATTACAAAATTTGGCTATGTGCGTTTAAGAAATTTTTGTGATGTGATTGAAAGCCATATGACTCGACTTGGGCTTACAACTATTGATGGCAAAGGAGAAACAACTCTAGGTTTAGTGCTTTCTCTCAAAGGCGCAAACTCGCGCGATGCAATCGCCGAAATTAAAGTAAAACTAGAAGAACTCAAAGCCGAATTACCTCAAGGCACAGAACTCCGAGTATTTTATGACCGATCCGAACTCACACAAAAAGCAGTCAATAATGTTATCAAAACCCTTGCTGAAGCTATGGTGCTCATTGTAATTTTGCTCTTTTTATTTTTGGGTGATGTGCGCGCAGCTGTTGCTGTGAGTGTAATTTTGCCCCTTTCCATAGCTATAGCCTTTGTAATGATGCGCCATTATGGCATTTCTGCAAACTTAATGAGTCTTGGCGGACTTGCCATTGCAGTTGGTATTTTAGTAGATTCTGCGGTTGTTATGGTTGAAAATGCCTTTGAAAAACTAAGTCTTACCAAAAACTCGCCAAAGCTCCACACTATTTACCGCTCCTGTAAAGAAATCTCGGTGTCTGTATTCAGCGGGATTCTCATCATTATTATCTTCTTTGTCCCAATTCTTACGCTTGAAGGTTTGGAGGGCAAATTTTTTGTTCCCTTAGCTCAAACGATTGTATTTACTCTTCTGGGCTCATTAACACTCTCTATGACAGTAATCCCTGTGGTAAGCTCTTTTGTTTTAAAAGCTACTCAACACCACGAGACAAAACTCACACAATTTTTTCATAAGATGTATGCGCCTATGCTCAATTTTGCCCTTACAAAAACAAAACTCTTGCTTGTAGGTGCTGCGTGCTTCCTTGTTTTTAGCTTCTCACTTTTTCCCTTCATCGGAAGTGCTTTTATGCCCACTCTCCAAGAGGGCGACCTTGTGCTTAATATAGAATCTAGCCCCTCTATTTCTTTGGAGCAAAGTCGTGATGTAATACTTTTAATGCAAAAAGAACTCTTAGCGCGTGTGCCAGAGATTAAAAGTATTGTTGGGCGAACAGGAGCTGATGAAGTGGGGCTTGACCCGGCAGGCTTTAACCAAACTGATGCATTTATATCCTTTAAGCCAAAGGAACAATGGCAAGCCAAAAATATGGAAGAAGTAGAAGACAAAATTCGTGATATCATTAGCGAATTTAAAGGTATGAATATTGCTCTTGTGCAACCAATTGATATGAGAATCTCGGAAATGCTTACAGGTGTGCGTGGAGATTTAGCGATTAAAATCTTTGGTTTAGAAATTGAAAAACTCAATGAATTAAGCGCTCAAATTGTAGATATTCTTAAAGACATTCGCGGTTCATCAGAGGTTTTTACTACCTTCAATAAAGGAGTAAATTATCTTTATGTAACACCTTGGCATTCTGTGATGGCAAATACAGGCATCTCTAGTGATGAATTTACAAAATTTATGCGCTCTAGCTTAGAGGGCATTATGGTAACATATATTCCTCAAGGTTTTGCAAGAATCCCCGTCATCATTCGCCAAGATGCTGATATTGCCTCTGATATTACTAAACTTAAAAGCCTACAAATGAGTTCTCCTGATGGCAATTCCGTGCCCATTAGCTCAATAGCCGATATTGAAGAAATTGATGGACCTGTGCAGATTCAAAGAGAACAAGGTAAGCGTTATAGTGTTGTGCGAAGTAATGTAATAGGACGTGATTTGGGTGGTTTTGTTGAAGAAGCAAAACAAAAGATTAATGCGCAAGTGCAATTACCAGAGGGATATTCTATCACTTATGGAGGACAATTTGAGAATCAACAACGTGCGAATAAACGTCTTTCCACAGTTATTCCTTTGAGTATTCTTGCTATCTTTTTTATCCTCTTTTTTACATTTAAGTCTATTTCTCTTTCTTTACTTATTTTACTCAATATTCCTTTCGCTGTTACGGGTGGCTTTATCTCACTTTTCCTATCAGGTGAATACATTTCTGTCCCTGCATCTGTAGGATTTATCGCACTTTTTGGCATCGCTGTGCTTAATGGTGTAGTAATGGTGGGATATTTCTTGCATCTCCTTAAAGAGGGTTATAGCATTGAGGATACAATTGTTATTGGAGCAAAAAGAAGACTGCGCCCAGTGCTTATGACAGCATTTATCGCTGGACTTGGGCTTATTCCTATGCTTTTATCCACAGGTGTAGGAAGTGAGGTGCAAAAGCCTCTTGCAATCGTAGTCCTAGGTGGGCTTGTAACCTCATCAATGCTTACTCTTCTTCTTTTGCCACCACTTTTTAGAATCGTTGTGCGTAAATTTGGAGTGTAGCTACCTGTTGGCATTATGGATAATATCTTGAATCTGATGAGCAATGCGCATAGCTTTCATACCATCATTTTGATTGGGGCGATTTGCACTTAAAGAGGAAGGAACATTTTTACACAAACTCACAAAATCAATGAGTTCTGACAATAGTGATTCTTGTCCTCTAACTTCAATAGTTTCTGTATTAGCACTAATAGAAACATTATCAAGGCGCTGCTCCACACTCTGCTTATCTACAAAAACTTCTTTTCTTAGCAAATTGCAATCAATATATTCATTATTGGTTGTTATGCTAATTTGTCGCCTACGCTTTTCGGTAATGCGACTTGCTACGATATTAGAAAATGAACCATTAGTATGAATAATACACGCTCTTGCATATTCTATCATATCATTAATCACTACTCCGTGAGCATAAATATCACGCACATCACCATTAAAATTTAATGCCAAGTCAATATCGTGAATCATCAAATCAATTACAACATCACAATCTGTAATACGCGAACTCATTTTGTTCGTGCGAATAAAATCAATATTAATAATTTTATGGGTATTTGGAGTAAGAATATTCTTAAGTGTTAGCACAGCAGGATTATATCTTTCAATAAAACCTACTTGAATATTGAGTGATTTCTCCTTTGCGAGTGTGAGAATAATTTGAGTAGATTCTAAAGTATTGGTTAAAGGTTTTTCTACAAAAATATTTTTGACATAATCACTCACTTTATTGATATAATCAAAGTGTGTAAAAGTAGGTGTTACGATAATTGCCCCATCGCAGCTTTTTAAATCCTCATCAATATCTTTAAGTATCTTAACACCAAAACGCTCACTCATCACCTGACAAAGCTCTTGGTTTGTATCATACAAAAATGCAATTTCTGCATCTTTAAGCATACTTAAGATTCTAAGGTGATTTTGCCCCATTTTACCAATGCCAAAAAGTGCTATTTTAATAGGTTTATCCATTTACAGCCTTTATCACTTCATCTTGCTCTTGACTTGTAAGAAATGGGCTAAAAGGCAAAGAAAGTATCTCATTGCATACCGCCTCACTTATAGGAAAATCGCCCTTTTTATGTGCATAAACCTTGCTTACAACCTCTTGTAAGTGCAATGGAATGGGATAATGCACTGCATAAGGGATATGAGCTTGAGTGAGCTTTTCTATCATTTGATCTCGGTTTTGAATGCGAATTGAATATTGCGCATAAGCGCTCACATTGCCCTCTTGAATAAAAGGAGTAATAACATTTTGGAGATTTTCATCATAAATGTGTGCAATTTCTTGGCGCTTGGCAATTTCAAAATCTAAATATTTAATCTTCACATTAAGAACTGCTGCTTGAAGTGCATCAAGTCGTGCATTCAATCCAATAAAGCTATGTTCATAACGTTTAGTTTGCCCGTGGTTAAGCAAATAACGTATTTTTTGCGCTAATTCATTATCGCTTGTAAAAACTGCTCCTCCATCACCATAACAACCTAGCGGCTTACTTGGAAAAAAGCTAGTAGTAGCGAGAATACTTGCATTGCAAGATTTAAGAATCTTATTATCACACCTTTGACTAGCCCCAAAGCTTTGAGCTGCATCTTCAATGACAGGAATATTGTGCTTTGATGCAATAGCATTTATAGCTCCCATATCAGCCATTTGTCCAAAAATAGCCACAGGAATAATTGCTTTTGTATGCTTTGTGATGGCACTTTCGAGCTTTGTGCTATCAAGATTATAAGTTTTCTCATCAATATCTACAAATATCGGCTTCGCTCCAAGTAGCATAATTGCCTCTACACTTGCAATAAAACTAAATGGAGATGTAATTACCTCATCACCATTTTTTATATCAAGTGCCATTAAAGCTAAAATCAAAGCATCTGTCCCGCTACTGCACGCAATAGCATTTTTAGCACCTATATATGAAGCAAGATGTGATTCTAATTCCTCAACAGCCTTTCCCATAATAAATTGTGAAGAGTGCAACACATCTTGTATTGCGCTATCAATTTCGCTTTTATGATGTTCATACTGCGCTTTGAGATTGATAAATTCCATAATTGACCTTAATAATGAAGTAGAATATTATAATCAAATTAACTTAAAAGAACTATTCTTGCACCTCTTTATCCATACATTCTATAATTTTACGTGCAATTTCCAAAGCAGAAGCATCTCCATTGATAATATATTTGGATTGTTTTTTATAAATACTCTTACGCTCATTATAAAGCTGCCTTGCTTTTGAAATATCACTAAAAAGTGGACGCTTTTCTTGTTCTGTAATAGTCAATCGCTTTAAAATGCTTTCAAAACTCATATCAAGCCAAAACACATAGCCTAAATATGCTACATCATTATAAATAGGCATACCTCCGCCTGTAGCAATCACAGCATTTTTAACATTAGCGGAAAGCCATAAAATAAGTTGGGATTCTATACGTCTAAATCCACTCTCGCCCACTGATTCAAAAATTTCGTTTATACTTTTTCCCATATTTTGCTCTATAATTTGGTCAGTGTCAAGCAAAAAACGTCCTCCAAGTAACGCAATTTCTCGCCCTATGGTTGTTTTACCACTTCCCATAAAGCCAATTAAAACTATATTCTCCACACTTACTCCAAAGTAATCGCAAAACCATCACGTTGAGGAGTAATAACAGGTTTGTAACGTCCATCAAACCCGATAGATATTCTATAGAATCCTTCGTGTGTGGAGATTTCTGCATCACTAAAATATTTTTTACCAAGCTTAATTTTCTGGCTTTCATTGCTTTTTGTGCCTTCAATATCAAGCATAAGTCGATAAGGTTTAGGCAAAATAAAATCACGCAATAATTTTTTACGCGTAGCAATAAAAAGACTGCTTCTGTTAATAATAAGCTCAAATTCACCAAGCTTAAAACGATTTTCTGCATTATATGTAGCCCCTTGTGCTTTTTGTGCAATAAGTAGAGGATAATGCCAATCTATACTCTCATCAAGCTGAATAGTTTTGCTTTCAATAGAACCATCAAGATTCTGATAAGTTACCTGCACACTTTTTAACACTCTTGCAGTGCTTGGCAACACAAATTCTACACTTGAAAGTGGATCTTGATGTATGCTTGGCGCTTGATGTTCTTCAAGTTTTGGTGTAATAACAGATTCAAAAGGATTCTCTCTTGCTTCTAATATATTTGCACAACACATACCCACAAATAATAATACGCATATTAACATTTTCTTTTTCAAGGTTTTAACTCCTTTAATTCAAAAATTTGCTTTTGTAAATGCGCGTTTTGAGCTTCAATTACTTGTGCTTCTTGTAAAAGATGCTTTTTTTGCGACTGTAATCGCAAAAGCACTTCTACAGAATTACTTCCAAAAAGCAAATATCCTAAATAGAGTCCTGTTGCTAACAATAACCCAAAAACAATCAACCACACACGATTGATATAAAAAAAACGCCATAATTTTGAAGGCTTTTCTAATAACTCTTGGGTTTGTGTTCTCATCTTTTTACTGCTTATTTAACGCTTAAAAAGTGTTTTTCCAATATATTCCGCATCACTAATCTCTCGCTCAATTTCAAGCAAACGATTATATTTTGCAATCCGCTCACTTCTTGCAGTTGAGCCAGTTTTAATCTCACCTGTATTAAGTGCCACAGCAAAATCTGCAATAAATGTATCTTCACTCTCCCCACTACGATGACTCATTATGCACTTATAATTATTACGTTGGGCAAGGCGCACAGATTGCATTGTTTCACTCACGCTACCGATTTGATTAGGTTTAATCAAAATTGCATTAGCTATATTTTTTTCAATACCTTCTTGAAGAATTTTTTTATTTGTAACAAATAAATCATCGCCCACAAGCTGAATTTTATTGCCAAGTTTTTGAGTAAGAAGTTTCCAACCCTCCCAATCATCTTCACTTAAGCCATCTTCAATAGAAACAATAGGATATTTTGCTACAAGATTCTCATAATATGCAATCATACCTGCACTATCAAGCACTTTGCCCTCTCCTGCCAAATGATACATACCATTCTCATCTACAAGCTCACTACTTGCCACATCTAGTGCAATAGCAATCTCATCAAGCGGCTTATAACCCGCTTGTTCAATAGCCTTTAAAATAATTTCTATGGGCTCTTCATTGTTTTTTAAATTAGGGGCGAATCCACCTTCATCACCAATGCTTGTAATATGTCCACTTCCTTTAAGAATCGCTTTGAGATGATGATAAATTTCAGCTGATGCACGCAAACTTTCAGCAAAAGTATCAAAACCCAAAGGCATAATCATATACTCTTGAAAATCCACAGTATTATCTGCGTGAGAACCACCATTAATGATATTGAGCATCGGGGTAGGAAGTGTAAGCGCATTGCTCCCACCTAAATAACGATAAAGAGGTAACCTCAAAGATTGCGCACTTGCACGAGCAATAGCCATACTCACACCTAAAGTTGCATTTGCCCCAAGCTCTGAATAATTCTCTGTTCCATCAATTTTTTTTAAAATCAAATCAATTTTACTTTGGTCATAAGGTGATACCCCATCAAGTTGTGCAGCAATTTCAGTTTTAATATTTGCACAGGCTTTCAACACGCCTTTACCAAGATAACGTTCTTTATCGCCATCACGTAATTCAAGGGCTTCTCTTTTACCAGTGCTTGCACCACTTGGAACGATAGCTGCCGCTCTTGTGCCATCACTTAACCTTACTGCTGCCCTAACAGTTGGGTTTCCACGACTATCCATTACTTCTTGTGCATCAATTGCTTCAATATAAACCATACTTTTACTCCTTAAAATAAATGAAATTATACTTTATCTAACCTATCCTCTGGTGGAGAAATTGTCTCAACAATCGCCTCTCTGATTATTTCAGCCATAAAAGATAAAGTAACACGCATAAGCTTAAGAGATTCTAAATCCTTTTTTATTTCATAGCTTTCCTTATATTTTTGCTCTGCCTCCATATACTCATTTAAACGTTTATTGAGTACCGCCAAAGTATCTTGTTTGAGCTTATCCACCACAACCCCTCCTTATAGAATCTACTCATCAGTTTCTGGTTCATCAGGCAAAGGTAAAATCTCGTCCTTTGAGCCAATTTGCTCTTTAATTTTAGCTGTAATCTCATCAGCAAGAGATTTGTTTTCTTTTAAAACAATTTTAGCATTCTCACGCCCTTGTCCAAGCTTTTTATCATTATAGCTTAACCACGCACCGCTTTTATCAATAATATCAAGCTTGATACCATAGTCAATAATTTCACCTTCCTTACTAATCCCCTCACCAAACATAATATCAAATTCTGCTTCGCGGAAAGGTGGGGCAACCTTATTTTTTACAACTTTTGCTTTTGTGCGATTACCAATTTGCTGGTCATTTTGCTTAAGTGTAGCAACACGGCGCACATCAATACGCACACTTGCATAAAACTTGAGTGCATTACCGCCCGTAGTTGTCTCTGGACTACCATAACCCATAGTGCCAATTTTCATACGAATTTGGTTAATAAAAATTAATGTTGCATTCATCTTGTGAAGCACGCCTGTAATTTTGCGCAATGCGTGACTCATAAGTCGTGCTTGAAGCCCTACGTGCTGATCTCCCATATCTCCTTCAATTTCTGCCTTAGGAGTGAGCGCTGCTACCGAATCAATCACTATTAAATCCACTGCACCACTACGTGTAAGGGTTTCTAAAATTTCAAGAGCCTGCTCACCTGTGTCAGGTTGAGATACAAGAAGATTCTCTGTATCCACACCCAAACGCTTGGCATAATACACATCAAGAGCGTGTTCGGCATCAATAAAGGCACAAATTCCCCCGTTTCTTTGACATTCTGCTACGATTTGTAAGCTAAGTGTTGTTTTACCGCTGGATTCTGGACCATAAATCTCAATAATCCTTCCCTTAGGCACACCACCGATTCCAAGTGCCATATCAAGTCCAAGTGAACCCGTAGAAATACTATCAATTTTTTCAACTTGCTTATCACCCAAACGCACCAAAGCACCTTTACCAAATGCTTTATCAATTTGCTTTAAAGCAAGTTCAATCGCTTTTTGCCTTTTTTCATCTACCATATCTATCCTTAATGTATAAACTACAAATAAATGATGCTATTTTATCTAAGTTTGACTAAATTCTCCTTATAATTTTGTTTAAAAAAACACAGGAGAAACTATGATAAATGTCGCACATAGTCCTGATGCAGACGATTTATTTATGTATTATGCTATTGTTTTTGGGTGGGTAGATTCTACAAACTTACGCTTTAGCAACACGGCTAAGGACATTCAAACGCTTAATCTTGATACATTGCAGGGAAAATACGATATTAGTGCAATTTCATTTGCTCTTTATCCGCTTATCGCACAAAATTATGCACTTTTACGCACAGGTGTAAGCTTTGGGAATGGGTATGGACCAAAACTTATCAAAAAAAAAGGAAAAATATGCAAAAAACATTTCAAAGTGGCTTTAAGTGGAGAACATACAACAAATGCAATGATTTTTCGTATTGCTTATCCACACGCACGCATTATTTATAAAAACTTCCTTGATATTGAACAAAGCGTGCTTAATGATGAGGTTGATGCAGGGGTGCTCATTCACGAATCAATTTTAAATTTTGATAAAAGTTTAGAAGTAGAAGCGGAGTTATGGGATATTTGGCAAGAACTAAGCGCTGATAACTTACCCCTACCACTTGGAGGTATGGCTTTGCGCCGCTCTCTTCCGCTTACCACCGCTATAGAATGTGAAAAAATACTTACAAAAGCTGTTGATGTTGCTGTCAATAATAAAAAAATTTTAAGTGAAATGCTTCTTGAGAGAGGTATTATCCGTGTAAATGCCAAAGAGCTTGATATTTATCTTAATCTCTATGCTAATAAAGATTCTATCTCTATGAATGAAAGCGAAATAAAGGCTGTAGATAAACTCTTTGAACTAGGCTATAATGCGGGATTTTATCCACAAATGCTTAAAACACAAGATTACTTTATCCCTACTGAATATGAGCAACTCCGCTTTTCATAAAAAGTGAATCTATAAGCCGATTTTGTCTTGATGATGGGGTGTGAGGGATTCTTTAGCTGTTTGTTTGCGATAGATTCTAAGTAATGAAATAAAAAGTGCTGTAACTGCTGGTCCAAGTATAATTCCCCAAAATCCAAAACTTGTGAGCCCTGCAAGAATGGCAAAGAAAATAAGAAGTTCATTGATTTTCACAGAAGTTTTAAGCACTTTTTTGTTGATAATTCCAATCAAAATAGGCTTAATAATATTATCAATTAACACCGCACAAACAATAAGAGCATAAAGTGCAATAATGAGTGCATTATGTGTATTACCAAGATAAAATTCATATCCTGCCAATGGTAACCACACAAGCCCTCCACCTACTATAGGCACAATTGATGCAAGTCCATAAAGCATACCAAAAAATACTCCATCATAACCAAAAAACATAATCAATATACCAAAAGCAAAACCTTGAAGCACGATGTTTAGGAGCGAAGTATAAAAAACCACTTTAATAACATTTGTTACCTCATCAAGCACATTTGCAATTTGTATATTTTCAAAAGGAATAAGCTCAATAATATACTCATAGGCTTGTTTGCCATAAAGAAAATAAAAAAATAAAAATACAACAATAAAGCCCGTATCAATGATAAATCCCAAGCTTGATTTGCCAAGTTGAGAGCTAAAATTAAACACAGAGCTTAAAATTGATGGAGCAGATATATTATTAAATACATCACGCAATCTTGATTCTATCTCCGGAAACGAGCTAAAGAGCGCGAGAATTTGTGCTTTACTACCCTCAATAAATGCGCCAAAAGCAGTAGGATTAAGTTCAGATACAGAGGTTATAAGAGTTTTCATCAAAGAGAACAAAGGCACAATAAAGAGTAATACTAATATACTCACACTCACAAATGCACATATCACAGGGTATTTGATATATTTTGAGAGAATGTTATGCAATCCATAAGTAGCGATACAAAGCAAAAGAGCAATTAAAATATCCATTAAATAGGCTGCATACACGTAATACATCATATATGCGCTTACTCCAAATACAAGCCAAAAAAATGTAATTGCTCTCACCTTAATTCCCTTCTTATCTTTAAATATTTTATAGATTCTATAAATACTTATTGTAGCAAAAATTACCAAATCAGCTTTTTATGCTCATAGTGAGTTAATATTTTCTATACAAAAAAATAAGATTACAATATGTATTTGTAAAAAAGTAACAATTTATCCTTTTTAGCATATTTATATATATTACATATTGTAATCTTATTTTTTTGTGATATTATTAAATTCAAAAAATAACAAAATACAACGAGGTATAATATGGCAAATCTCTCTCACCACAATCTTTCACAAGATACGCTTGCACTTCACGCAGGTTATACTTATGACACACAGCGCACAATCAGCGTGCCAATTTATCAAAATACTGCTTATAGTTTTGAGAGCTTAGAACAAGCTGCTGCACGATTCGGACTTCAAGAGATTGGTAATATTTATACGCGCTTGAGCAATCCTACCACCGATGTTTTAGGTGCGCGCTTAGCTGCAGTTGAGGGAGGAATATTTGGTGTGCCTACTGCTAGTGGGAGTGCTGCAATTTTTTATGCGATTGTTAATTGTGCGCAAAGTGGCGATAATATCGTATTTTCCAATAAAATCTATGGTGGCACACAAACACTATTCGTGCATACTTTAAAACGATTTGGCATACAAACAAAAGTTTTTGATATTGACAATATTGAATCTTCTTTGGAATCTGTCATAGATGATAAAACAAAAGCGATTTTTTTTGAAAGTATTTCAAACCCACAAATATCTATTGCCGATACGGAGAAAATTACCGCTATTGCTAAAAAACATAAAATTATTAGCATTTGTGATAATACCATTCCCACCGCATTTTTACATAAACCTTTTGATTATGGCGTGGATATTAGCATATATAGTCTAAGTAAGTATATTAATGGGCAAGGAAGTGCGCTTGGTGGAGCAATTATTGAGCGATATGGATTAAATGAATTAATTAAGGATAATCCGCGCTATGAGGTATTTAACACACCTGATGCAAGCTATCACGGATTAATATATGCAAATCTTCCTTTGCCTTGCTTTAGTATCCGGCTTATTACAGAATGGCTTAGAAACATTGGTGCTACTCTCTCTCCACAAGCATCGTGGATTATTCTACAAGGCTTAGAAACTTTAGAGTTGCGTATTAAAAAACATAGTCAAAATGCCCTTAAAGTCGCGGAATTTTTACAATCACATCCTAAGGTGCAAAGTGTGGCTTATGCTGGATTAACAAGTAACCCTTACAATAGACTACTTCAAAAATATTACAAAGATTCTCAAGCAAGTGGGCTTATCAGTTTTGAGGCGCAAAGTTTTGAAGAGGCACAAAAAATTTGTAATGCTACAGAAATTTTTGCAGTAGTAGTTAATATTGGGGATTCAAAATCACTTATCATTCACCCTGCTTCCACAACACATTCGCAACTTAATGCAGATGAACTCTCAAGCGCAGGTATCACACCTTGCACTATACGCCTTAGCATTGGTTTAGAATCTGCAGATGATCTAATACAAGATTTAAAAAAAGCTTTAGAAAAATAAGGAAAACTATGCCACTCATTATCCCAGAAGATATTCCCGCTTATAAATTCCTCAATCAAAATGCTTTTGTTATGGGTTCTCAAAGGGCAAAACATCAAGATATTAGAGCATTAGAAGTGCTTATTGTTAATCTTATGCCAACAAAAATAGAGACAGAAAATCAGATTCTCTCTCTTTTGGCTAACTCTCCTTTGCAGATAAATATTACTCTTCTTTCTACATCAAGCTATATTGGCACAAATACACCCAAAAGCCATTTGGAGCGCTTTTATGTAAATTTTAGCGAAATCAAAGGACGCAATTTTGATGGAGCAATTGTTACAGGAGCACCTATTGAACATCTAGCATTTGAGCAAGTAGCTTATTGGAATGAAATCTCCACAATTATGGATTATCTCAAAAAGCATTGCACAAGCACACTTTATTTGTGCTGGGGAGCAATGGCAAGTTTATATCACTTTCACAAGATTCCAAAAATTTCACTACCACATAAAGTCTTTGGCATCTTTGCACATCATATTATAGAAAATGATTTACTCCTTAGCGGCTTAGATGAAAATATAAGAATCCCTCATTCTAGGCATTCAGGCATTGATGAGCAAAAGGTAAGAAAATCGCAACTCAAAATCTTACTTGAAAGTGATATATGTGGTATTTGCGCACTTAAAGATGACAAAGACTTTTTTATACTTGGACACCCAGAATATGCCAAAAATACGCTTTTACTTGAATATGAACGCGATAAACAAAAGGATTTAGAGATTACACAACCTCTGAATTATTTTAATGATAAAGGAGAACCTGTGCTTTCTTGGAAATCAAGTGCAAGCGTGCTTTTTTCAAATTGGCTCAATTTTTCTGTATATCAAGATACACCTTTTGTTTTATAATTATGTTTATATTTTCATAAATAAGGATTTTTATGCAGCAAGATAAACAAAATACACATCAAAAAAACCCAAAAGTGGGAGAGATTTATGAGCTATGTAATACTATCTCGCCTTTTAACACACAAGAATCTTGGGATAAAAGTGGTTTAAATCTCGGTAGTTTTCATAATGAATATACAGATATTGTGCTTTGTCTTGAGGTAAATCTCGCTATTGCACTCTCGCTTAAACCAAATACACTTCTTATTACACACCACCCTTTGTTTTTCAATCCTACTACTCAAATGATAACAGATACATACCCTCATAATATCGCTGCCATTCTTATTCGTAAAAATTGCTCACTCATTAGTCTTCACACAAATTTTGATAAATCACATCTAAATACCTACCTCACACATCAAATTTTACAATGGCATCATTTTGTGCCAAGTGAAGATGGGCTTTTAATGAGTGGGAAGATTCCGCCTATATCACTTCAAAAATTGGCTCAAGATGTATGCAAAAAGCTGAATGCGCCTAGTGTGAGTTTCGTGCAAGGCGATGATATAACATTTCTTAATCAAGAATCTCAAGCATCTCATACAAATGATACCATTACAGAAGCTTATGTTGTATGCGGAAGTGGTTGCTCACTCCTTTCTCAAATCCACCCAAATCCACATATATGTTTGCTTACAGGTGATATTAAACATCACGATGCAATGATGGCTAAAAGTATGGGCATAAGCCTTATAGACATAGGACACTACGAGAGTGAAAAATATTTTGTGGAAATTTTTGATTCTATTTTGCAAAATGTGGGATATAACGCTATAATTATGGATTGTAAAAATCCATTCTATTTTTGCCAAGCTAAGCATCAATAGATTCTAATCACCTAACCAAAAAGGAAATCCCGATGAATAAGCATTTAAAAGAACTTATAGAAGTGGCGAATTTTGATAAACAAATTGATGACTTAGAACCCAAAATTTCCCAAGCACGTTCCGAACTTAATGAACAAATCAAACAACAAGAGCAAATTTTAAAGAATATAGAAAAGCTTGACCGCGAATCGTATAGCATTGAGCTTGAAATTTCTCATCACAACCGAAACATTCAAGATGCCTCTTCAAAGCTAGAGCAAATTGGCAAAAAGCAAAAAGAAATTAAAACAGAAAAAGAAATGCGTGCTCTTGATGTAGAATCTGATATTGCTAAAGAAAATATGACTCATTCAAATAGCGAAATTGATCGCCTTGAAACACTGAAAAAAAGTAAAGAAGAAGAGAAAAAAGCTTATGAGCCAAAGCTTGAAGAGCTTAAATCTCTCATTAAAACACTTGAAGAAAAAACACAAAGTCAAGTCCAAGAAATTAAAAAAGTGCAACAAGAATTATTTAATAAAAAAGAAGCACTTGTGGAACAAATGGATAGTAAAATCACAAGTTTTTATGCCAAAATTAGACGTTGGGCAGGAAATACAAGCGTGGTTTGTGTTTTCAAACAGGCTTGCGGTGGTTGCTTTATCAAGCTTAATGACACTATTTATAGTGAGATTCTTAAAGGCAATGACATTATTAACTGCCCTCATTGCGGGCGGATTCTCTATGCAAATCCCTCTTCAAAAAGCACTCAAACACCAACAAATACAGCTGAAGAAAAACCTCAAAGCAAGAAAAAAACTAAAGCATAGAATCTAAGAGCTTTTTGAGGAATTGTTATGGATAGAGCAGATTCTACAAAAGATTTAGATAAAAATAAAACTCCTCGTTTTCCTTTTACATATTATTGTCTTTGTATAATACTCTATCTTATAGCACTACCTATTTTAATTGCAAATATATTTCGTGCAAAACATCGTGAATCTATTCCAGCACGTTTTTTTTACTCATCACTTGATTGTGAGCCACAATATTGGTTTCACGCGTGTTCTTTTGGCGAAATAAAATCTCTTGAACCCCTTATCAACGCATCAAAAACTATGCCTTGCACCATTCTTATTACAACTATTACACATACAGGTTTTAAAGAAGCAAAACGCCTATATCAAACGCATTCTGCAGATTCACAAGATACAGCCCATATTGTCGTGCGTTATTTACCTTTTGAAATATTTTTGCCCTTATGGAGTAAATCTTGTCGCCAACTTAAAACTCTCGTGGTTACAGAAGCTGAAATATGGCAAATGCTTTTTTATCTTGCGAAGTCTCATAGAGCACGCACTCTACTGATTAATGCCCGCATTTCTAATCGCTCACACAAAAATTATCAACGTTTTGCGTGGTTTTATCAAGGCATTTTTAATCTTATTGATGAAGTGCTTGCTCAAAGTCAAATTGATAAAGAGCGTTTAGAGAATTTAGGTGCACATAATGTTGAAGTTTTTGGTAATCTTAAAACACTCAATACTCCCTCACTTAGCGCACATTATACCAAACCTTCCTCTGCTGTATTTATTGGCGCAAGCACACATAGAGGCGAAGAAAAGCTTATCCTTGAAGCCTTTAAAGCTCTTAAAAATGCTCAAAAATCATCTGATAACTCTGCACTTTTACTCATTGCACCGCGCCACCCAGAACGTTTTAAGGAAGTGTATGAATTAAGCCTACGCACTTTTACAAACACTACACTTTTCTCACAAACACATTTGAATGCTCATAATGCAGATGTAATTATTATTGATACACTTGGAGAACTTAATAATCTCTATGCAATAAGTGATGTTGTCATACTTGGTGGTGGTTTTGCCAAAATAGGAGGGCATAATCCGCTTGAGCCCGCTTATTTTCATACAAAGCTTATAAGTGGAGAACATATTTTTAATCAATACGCACTTTTTGAGGAAATAGAACATTATGTGCTGATACCTCCCCAAAGCTTAAAAGATACGCTTCTTAGATGGGAATCTCTACCCAAGAGCGCCATTAAAACAAATTCCCAAGACAAACTCACTACCCTTATACAAAAGATATACTGATGTATAAAGATAAGGCTTACAAAGTCCTCGCCCGCACACATAATATTTCTCATAATCAAGCTAAATCTCTTATTGATAAAGGACTTGTCTTCGCTGCAGGCAAAAAAGTAAATATCGCACGACTTGAAATCCCAATCCATACTGCCTTTGAGATTCTTAAACCCAAAAAACCTAAAGTGCTTTTTACCGATGAACATATCCTTGCGCTTGAAAAACCACCATTTATAGAATCTTATGATTTAAGTAATATGTTTGAAGGCTGGCATTTGCTTCATAGGCTTGATAGGGAAACAAGTGGTGTCATTTTGCTCATTAAGGAAGGAAGTGCTTTTCACATAAAAGCAAAAGAGGCTTTTAAAAATCAAGAAGTTTATAAAGAATATGTTTGCCTTGTGCACGGAATCCTAGCAGATTCCATAGAAATAAATAAAGCGATCTCTACAACAAAAAGAGGTTTTGCAAAATCACGCATTGATAAAAAAGGGTTAAATGCACTCACTCTCCTCACCCCTCTAAGTATAATGGGTAAAAAAACCTTGCTCAAAGCCCTTATCAAAACAGGGCGCACACATCAAATACGCGTGCATTGTCAAAGTATCAATCACCCTATACTAGGCGATAGAATCTATGGTAAAAATGATGAAGCAAAACGTCTTATGCTTCACGCCCATAAAATCGCGCTTTTGGGCTATGAATTTACTTCGCCTCTGCCAAAAGAACTACGTATTGGAGAATGATAGCTATGCAATATTTTTATTCTCACGGATTTCACTCTAGTCGTGATTCTCAAGCGTATAAGCGGCTTTGTTGTGGTTTAGATATTGAGCCACAACAACTTGTTTATGACAATGGCGCAGATTTTTATACAAATCTGTATAGCTGCAAAAGTCAATTACAAAATTGTATAGAATCCAATATGCCCTTTGGTTTTATTGGCAACTCTCTGGGGGCATTTTACTTATGGCAACTCACACTATTTGCACCCACTCTAAGTATTCCTACACCTCATACGCTTATTCTTTTCAATCCTGTTCTTGAACCCTTAGTGCAACTTAAAAAATATATCAATCAACCTCAAATCAATACTACAACGCATCAAAGTTTTACATTTAGTTATGATTCGTGGGTTTCATATGCACATTCCTTGCGTATGCCTTTAGCAAAACAGATTCAATGTATTGTGTGCCTTTCACTTGATGATGAACTCATTGATGTGCAAGTTTCAAAAGCCTATTGGCAACATTATGCGCGTATTGTAATGATTGAAGGTGGTCATATTATTACGGATTTTTCACCTTTTAAACAAACACTTGCGCCTTTTCTTTAATCTACTTTGCTGTTCTATTTTCCTATGTTTTCACTCAAACCCGATATACAATTTTGCGCTTTACAATCAAGTTTGGATACAACCTCACCAAGCTCATTATATTCTTTTTGCCAAATGGCTTGATTCTCTTCATAAAGCATTTGCATTTTAGGCTTTCCGCTCGGATAGAACCAACTTACTTCTACTTTTTTTGGCACTCCTGTATCATAAAAACGCTCTATCATTACAACACCATTTCCATCATAGGTTCGCTCACGTCCAGTCTTTTGGTCATTATTAAAACTTGCCTCTTCACGCACAATACCATTTACATCATATTGCTTCATATCACCATTTTTTAGCCCATCACGATAATTGACGATTTCTTGTATCTTGCCATTTTTAAAAAATCCACGACTAATACCCTCAATCTTGCCTTGTTTATAGGTATATTGTCTTGCAACTTTTCCATTATCATAATATTCTATAACCTTACCATCAAGCAAACCATCATTATAATCAGCTTCCTTAGCAAGTGTGCCATTGCTATGATACCATTTGGCTTTGCCAATAATTTTACCCTCTGAATAAGTAATTTCGGATTTAAGTATATTTTGAGGATAAAATTCTTGTGCCAAACCTTCAAGCTTATTGTTTTTATAATTTGCATCATAAATAACTTCACCATCACGGGAATATTTCATCTCACGACCTTCTTTGCGTCCATTAATAAAGTGCATTTGATGCAATAAATGCCCTGTTTGATCATACCAAGATTCTCGCCCGTGCTTAATCTCTGTGCCTTTAATGTAAGTTACACGTCTTTGTTTTACCTCACCAGCAGTTTCAGTATTCGTAATACGCACTTCTAACTCTGTGCTATAAATTAAACCTATTAAACTTATGCAAATAATAATATATTTTAACATTTTATGTTCCTTATATTTCTAGCAAACATATCGGCATCAGCATAAAAAAATCAATTTATTATAGAAAGAGAAAGCTTTTAGTTATTATGCTTTACACCAATTTGGTAATACTCAAATCCTTTAGATTCCATATCAAGATGTTGATAAATATTTCGTCCATCAAAAATAATAGGATTCACAAGAAGTTTTGCAATTTCATTAAAGTCTGGGCTTCTAAACTCACGCCATTCTGTTACAATCACAAGTGCCGCACAATCCTTTAATGCCTCATATTTACTCTCCTCTAAGGTAAGAGATTGCATATAATCTTTAAGATAGAATTGTGCCTGTCCATAAGCCTTTGGGTCATAAGCTTTAATTTTTGCTCCCCTTTTACTTAACTGCTCTATAAGCACCAAGGAGCTTGCTTCTCGCATATCATCAGTTTCTGGCTTAAAGCTAAGTCCCCACAATGCAAAACTAAGCCCTGATAAATCTTCGCCAAAATAGCGCACGATTTTTTCTACCAAAAGCATTTTTTGCTCATTATTTACACGTTGAACTGCACCTAAAATACACGCATCATAGCCAAAATCTTTTGCGGTTTTTTCTAATGCACGCACATCTTTAGGAAAACAACTCCCACCATAGCCACAACCCGGATAAATAAAACTATATCCAATACGCGCATCTGAACCAATACCTAATCGCACATCATTAATATTTGCTCCCACGCGCTCACAAATTTGACTCATTTCATTAATAAAGCTAATTTTCGTAGCAAGCATAGCATTTGCGGCATATTTTGTCATTTCCGCAGATTCTATCCCCATAGAAATAAATCTATCGCTTTTAAGCAAAAAAGGTGCGTAGAGTGTCTTCATTGTATCTAATGCTCTTGTAGAATCTGTTCCAATCACTACTCTATCAGGGCTCATAAAGTCTTTAATCGCCATTCCCTCTTTAAGAAATTCTGGATTACTTACCACATCAAAAGCTACTGAAGTGATATGACGCTTTAGGAGCGTGGATTCTATTAGTTTTCGCACTTCCCGTGCAGTGCCAACAGGAACTGTGCTTTTATCCACTATAACCACATATTCACGCTCTATATACGTCCCAATATCCATTGCTACATTGCGCACATAAGATAAATCTGCACTTCCATCATTGCCCATAGGTGTGCCAACTGCGATAAAAATTACTTCAGCATTAGAAATTGCTTCTTTTTTGTCAGTAGTAAAACAAAGTGTGCCAAGTGCAGTATTTTCGCGCACTAAAGATTCCAAACAGGGCTCATAAATCGGAATATCCCCTTTTTGAAGTTGCAAAATTTTCTTAGAATCCACATCAAGGCATACAACATTATTTCCCATTTGAGCAAAGCAAGCCCCTGCTACAAGTCCAACATAACCACTACCTATAATTGTAATATGCACTCTTTCTCCTTAAGGCACTTTATACAAAATTAAATTTATATTTTTAAGAGATTAGTAAAAATTGTTTTTAAAGCACGCTGAACTAAACGCTCTTTTTGCTCTTGCGTAACTTGTGGCTCTTCGCCTATGCCAAGATACTTTTTCCCACTCATTTTCATAGTGCTTGAGGCATTTTGAGTGATTGTATAATTAGCTCTGCTCATAACAAACCTCACTTCACTTTTTAAACTAGCTGAACTTTGGGTGCTAACGGCGCTTGTATCTTTTTTACTCTCTTTGACTTCAAGTCCATATTCAATATTTAATACATACCCTTTTTCGCGATTGTTTAATTTAGATTCAACGACAAAACAACCAGAATCTCTAAGAGCTTTATCCAAAATTGTTCTAAAATCTTGCTTTGAAAGCACATTTTGTCCAATATCATTGATTTGCCCTAGTGTGATTGTGTATTTTGCCTCGTTACACATTTTTTCTATTTCATTTTGTGCGCTTGATGGTGTAGGCTTATTTGAAAAACAACCTGTCATCAAATACATTATGCCAATCATTCCAATAACATATAAATGCTTCATTCGTCACTTCTCCTTAATTATTGCATAATAATAAACAAAGTCTATTCTATCTTAAGAAGATAAATTGAACAAAAAAAGAGTGTTACTTGTTTATTTGCAAGAAATTCTTTAAGAGAAAAATAAATTGAGAAAATGCTAGGAAAAAGAGAATCTCACATACATTTATTCTTGCAATGTGAGATTTATAATTGAGTATTAAGACATTACTGGATGTGTGCCATCTCTCATATCCGCACCAATATAGTCGCGATTAGCAGTTCCTAACTCGCTCCATACAATGCAACCATCAGTCGGACAAGCACTCGCACACGCGGGTTGCTCATTATGTCCGACACACTCTACACACTTATTTTGATAAACATAATAAGTGCCCTCGCCTGTTGGATTAGCATCATCATCTACAATGGCACTTACAGGACATTCATCAATGCAAGAACCACAAGCGATACAAATATCTGTAATTTTTACAGCCATTTAGTTCTCCCTTATTTGTTGTTTATGGGCTTAAAACCCAGCTGAGAGTATAATCATATTTATCTTAAAAAATACATAAAATTAAGAATAATAAAATTTTACTTTACTAATAATTACAGCTAATTGAATAAGTGATTTAAATGGCATAGAAAGAATCTAATGGCATTTTGGATATAATATCCCCAATAAAAATAAATCATAAAGGAACCTAATGCTAAATAAAAAAATATTAGTTACAGGCGGAGCAGGATTTTTGGGCTCACATTTGTGTGAAAAACTTTTAAATCGTGGTGATGAGGTGCTTTGTGTGGATAATCTTTTCACAGGCACAAAACAAAATATTATACATTTACTCTCAAATCCCCGTTTTGAATTTATGCGCCACGATGTAACTTTTCCTCTCTATGTAGAAGTTGATGAAATTTATAATCTCGCTTGCCCTGCTTCTCCAGTGCATTATCAATTTGACCCAGTGCAAACAACTAAAACTTCTGTTATGGGAGCAATCAATATGCTAGGACTTGCAAAGAGAGTGAAAGCGAAGATTCTGCAAGCAAGCACGAGTGAAGTTTATGGCGATCCTGAAATCCACCCACAAGTAGAATCCTACAAAGGCTCAGTGAATCCTATTGGCATAAGGGCGTGTTATGATGAGGGGAAGCGATGTGCAGAAACACTTTTTTTTGATTATCAAAGGCAGCATAATTTAAATATTAAAGTAATGAGAATTTTTAATACCTATGGACCTAGAATGCACCCAAACGATGGGCGTGTAGTAAGTAATTTTATCATTCAAGCACTCAAAGGCGAAGATGTTACGATTTATGGCGAAGGCAAGCAAACTCGTAGTTTTTGCTATGTAGATGATTTGATTGAGGGTATGATAAGACTTATGGATAGTAGAGATGGATTCTATGGACCTGTAAATATAGGGAATCCACGTGAATTTAGTATGATTGAACTTGCAAATGCAGTGCTAGAGCTCACTCACTCTAAATCCAAACTTGTTTTTTCACCCTTACCTCAAGATGACCCAAAACAACGGCAACCCGATATTAGCCTTGCTCAAAATGAGCTAGGGTGGAATCCAAATGTTGAGCTTAAAGAAGGGCTAATAAAAACAATTGCGTATTTTAAGGAAATTATATGAAAAATAATTATTTTCTCTATAATCTTAAGGGAATCTCTCGTATGCTAACACCTGCAGTATTTTTGCCCAAAAATCGTGAGAAAATTTTAAAAGATGTGCTCACACGCCCTGATATTGAATATATTAAATCACGTGTAGATTATTATTGCCAATTAAATAATCCTATCACCCTTGATGATGAAGCGAAAAATCTTAGCTTTGTGCGATTTACACGCAAGAAAACCGTGTATTTTTTTGATACCTATGAATACACAAGATATTTTCCTCAAGATTTTAAAGCGCATTTTGCATTTGGCGATATTAACTTTATTTGCCCTAAACCCTCTATTACAAAATCACGTCCAATAAAGGATTATTATGAATCGCATTCTCAACAATTAACATTGGGGGGGGGGCATAACGCTCTTAAGTCTCCACCTTTTAATTATTCTACTTTGCTTAATTTAGAAAAGGTGCGACATTTTACATTTATCAATGATCCATATACCTTTGAAGATAAACAAGATAAACTTTTTTATCGTGGCGGGATTTATCAACCCCATCGCACACAATTTTTTGAAAAGTATTTTAATCATCGGCTCTGTGATTTAGGACATACCGGAAGTAAAAGAGTGCATCACTTATGGCAAAAGCCAAAAATTGGCATAGCCAAACATTTACCTTATAAATTTTTGCTCTCTTTAGAGGGGAATGATGTTGCAAGCAATCTCAAATGGGTAATGAGCTCTAATTCTCTTGCAATTATGTCAAAGCCAAAATTTGAAACTTGGTTTATGGAAGGCACACTTAAATCAAATGTGCATTATGCACAAATCCGCGATGACTATGAAGACTTGGAGGAAAGGTTAGAATATTTCATCAAACACCCAAATGAAGCTAAAGAAATTATCCATAACGCCCAAGAGTATATTAAACAATTTTTTGATACAAAACGTGAAGCTATCATTTCTCTTTTAGTGCTTGAAAAATATTTCTACTACACAGGACAAATCGATAAACTTAGAATATAAAACTAAAGCAGATTCTAAACAATGCTAATGCTCCCCTAGAGGAGCATTAGCTATTTAACCAGGGCTACCGCTTCGGGAATAATATAAGGAATAAACATAGCAATAATAGCTGTCCAAATACCAATAAGAATGATAAATGCAAGAGAATATTTTAAAGTAAATTTAAATAAATCTGATTCTTTACCAACTAACCCAACCGCTGCACAAGCAATCGCAATACTTTGTGGAGAAATCATTTTACCTACAACACCACCTACAGAATTTGCTGCAAGGAATAATGTTTCTTTAATACCAAGCTCTTGTGCAGTAACTTGTTGAAGCGGACCAAAGAGTAGATTTGAGCTTGTATCGCTTCCTGTGATAAACACGCCAAGCCACCCAATAACTGGACTAAAGAAAGCAAATAAATCGCCTGTTTTTGCAAAAGCAATACCCAAAGTTGCACTCATACCACTATTTTTTGAGATAAAAGCAAAGGCAACAACAAGCCCAATTGTGATACAAGGAATCGCCATTTCTTTTAAGGTATCTCCAAGTGCTTCTTCAGCCACACTTGATTTTATTCTCAAAAAAGCGATGGTTAAAAAAGCGGCTACTAAAATCGCTGTGCCTGCTTGAAGCGCAATAAGATTAATGGGCAAATCAATTTTTATAGGATTGCCGCTAGGGTCAGTTATGACACTTGTAAGAGGATTGAAAGCCATACTCACTTGGGTATAGTTTAAGGCTCCAATTTGATAATAACCTATCGTTGCTCCCGCATCATCAATTATAGGCTTTATGCTAAAAAAGAAACTCTCTTTAGGTAAAGCAATAGCTCCATTTATCAATAAATCTGGATTCTCAAATAAAATTTTCTTTGCTTCAAATATTGCTTTAAACCAAGGCTGAGTCCAAATAATTACACAAATAATGAGCAAAATAAACGGAAGCCACGCTTTAAAGACTTTAACAAATTCAAGTTTTTCGTGGTTTGAAAAATCTTTTAAATCATCAAGCCTAAATATATTTGT
This sequence comes from Helicobacter sp. MIT 03-1614, assembly GCF_000762925.2. Classification (NCBI taxonomy): domain Bacteria; kingdom Pseudomonadati; phylum Campylobacterota; class Epsilonproteobacteria; order Campylobacterales; family Helicobacteraceae; genus Helicobacter; species Helicobacter sp. MIT 03-1614. The sequence goes on along the minus strand of NZ_JRMS02000004.1, from coordinate 78,510 downwards.
GGGAGACCAAAACTTCAAAAAAGCTGTGGTACAAACTAAAGATACCACAGCAGAAACTATATCAGGAAGCTCTGCGCCAAGATAGTTTGAGCTAATAAATTGAGTAGCTGTAAAGCTCACTGCTGCTACCAAAATTGCCGGGAAAGTTTCTCTCACACCTTTGATTCCGTCCATTAAAAATACAATAAAGAAAGGGATTGTTAAACTCAAAGGCACAAGCATACGCCCAACCATTGCCGCAACAGAATATTGCTCTACACCTACAAGATTACTCATTGCAATAATTGGAATCCCAACTGCTCCAAAAGCTACAGGAGCAGTATTTGCAATCAAACAAAGTCCTGCTGCATATAATGGACGAAGCCCCAAGCCCACAAGGAGTGCTGCTGTAATCGCAACAGGTCCGCCAAAGCCAATGGCTCCCTCCAAAAATGAACCAAAACAAAATCCAATTAAAATCACTTGGATTCTATGATCAGGCGTGATAGTCATTACACTTTGTTTAATTACTTCAAAAGAGCCAGATTTCACCGAAAGCTTATAGAGAAAGATTGCTGCAATAATAATCCAAGCAATAGGCCACATTCCTTGTGCAAATCCTTGCACAAAAGAAGCACCTATGAGTGAAAAAGGCATTTTGTAAGCATAAAATGCCACAAAAGTCGCTACAATCACTGTGATAAAGCCCGCTATATATCCCTTAAGCTTTAAAACAAGCAAACATAATAAAAAACACGCAATAGGTATAAAAGCTACTGCTGCACTTAACCACATATTGTTAAGTGGATCATAAATCTGTTCCCAAGCACCCATTTTAGAATCTCCTTTAATCTTTATGGTTAGAATCTTTTCAAAATAACAACTGCAACTGCCATTTTACTATTGATTTTAAAATATCAAAAAAAACTTAACCTTATGAAATAGATGAATGAGTATGTATTTTATATGCCAATGTGTAAAATTTTCACATTAAATCCATTTGACATAATAATTGAGAAAATTTTACACATTTATAAAAAGAAAAATAACTAAACTTTTACCTTTTGTATTTTTAAAGCTCCTTATTTATATCATAATTGTTTTATGAAATTTAGGAAGGAGTTAAAATGCGGGTGTTTTTTTTCTCAACTTGTCTAGGCGGTGTGGCATATGCCGATACTTGTGTAAATGCAATCAAATTATTACAAAAAGAGGGCTGTGAAGTAGTGTTTAAAAAAGACCAAACTTGCTGCGCACAGCCAAGTTATAATTCAGGCTATTATGAAGAAAGTCGTAAGGTAGCCTTATACAATGTCGAGCTTTTTAAAGGAGAAGAGCCAATCATCGTGCCTTCAGGCTCTTGCACGGGTATGATGAAAGAGGATTATCTCTCGCTTTTTGAAGGCACAAGCGATTTTGAGAGAGTAAAGCAATTTAGCAGTCGCGTATATGATTTAGGCGAATATCTCCATAAGATTCTCAAGGTGAAATATGAGGATAAAGGTGCGCCGACAAAAATCACTTGGCATAGCAACTGCCACGCTTTACGCACGGCTAAAGTGGTAGATAGCGCAAAGGCACTGCTTAACTCACTCAGTAATGTAGAGCTCATCGAGCTAGAGCGCGAAGCGGAATGCTGCGGTTTTGGCGGGACTTTTAGCGTAAAAGAACCCGAAGTTTCAAATGCAATGGTGAGCCAAAAAATAGAGGATATTCTCTCGCGCAATGTAGAATATGTCGTATCTGCAGACGCCGGGTGCTTACTCAACATCAGTGGCGCAATGAAAAAGCAAAACATTGCGGTTAAGCCTATACATCTCTATGATTTTTTAGCCCAAAGAATTGGATTAGGAGCATAATATGAGCAATCAAGGACACAATGCCATCGTGCATAGCGCACTCAACGATAATCAGTTAAGAAAAAATCTAAAAAGCGTTATGGATACGCTTAAGGGCAATCGTAAGAATCTTATCGCTTCTCGCTACACAGATTGGGAGGCTTTGCGTGAGCAAGGCAGGGCTGTAAAGCAAAAATCTCTCTCACAGCTTGATACCCTGCTTGAGCGATTCGAGCAAAATGCGCTCAAAAATGGCTTTAAAGTGCATTGGGCAAATGATAGCACAGAAGTAAATGAGATTATCTACAGGCTTATGCAGGAAAAGGGTGTAAATAAGATTCTTAAAGGCAAATCAATGGCAAGTGAGGAAACCCACCTTAACGCCTTTTTGAAGCAAAAGGGCATTGAGCCGGTGGAGACAGATTTGGGCGAGTTGATTATTCAGCTTATTGATGAGCCGCCAGTACATATTGTTGCCCCTGCTATTCATAAAAATCGCTACCAAATTGGTGAAATTTTTCAGCAAAAACTCGGGGCAAATTTAGAATCCGAGCCAGAAAAACTCAATGAAATTGCGCGCGTGCATTTACGCAAGGAGTTTAAAGAGTTTAAAATGGGACTAAGCGGCGTTAATTTTGCCATTGCAAATGAAGGCGCGATTTGGCTTATTGAAAATGAGGGCAATGGGCGTATGAGCACCACAGCAAGTGATATTCACATCGCTATTTGTGGGATTGAAAAGGTTGTTGAAAGCTTTGAAGATGCAAGTATTTTAGACGCGCTGCTTGTGCCTTCAGCCACGGGCGCACCTATCACTTGCTACAATAACATCATCACTTCCCCGCGCAAAGAGGGTGAGCTTGATGGACCAAAAGAGGTGCATATTATTATGCTTGATAATAACCGCTCGAATATGCTTAAGGATTCACATTTCTATCGCTCACTCTCGTGTATCCGCTGCGGGACTTGCCTCAATCACTGCCCGGTATATGACAAAATCGGCGGACACGCATATCTTAGCACCTATCCCGGACCCATTGGCGAGGTGATTTCACCTCAACTCTTTGGTATGCAAAAATTCGGGCATATGGTGAGTTTATGCTCACTTTGTGGGCGATGTAGCGAGGTATGTCCTGTAAAGATTCCATTAGCCGAGCTTATACGCGATTTACGCAGTGAAAAAGTAGGACAAGGGCGCAAGAATCTTAAAAGCAATGACGGCTCATCACGCGACAAAAATGAAGAATACGCAATGAAACAATTTGCTAATGCTGCAACAGATGGTCATACTTGGCGTGAATTATTGAATTTGCCAAACAAGCCTCTACTTATGCCTCTAGTAAAGCTTTTTAGTGGATTCATACCCGTGTTGAAAAATTGGGTAGCCTATCGCGCATTTCCTACTTTAAATGGCAACCTCCACAAAAAAGTTTCAAATATGAAAGGAGTTATCTATGAGTAAGCAAGACATTTTGGCGCGTGTGAAAGATTCAATGCGTGTTAATCCGCTCCATACAGAATCACCAAAATATACAAATCCGCTCAAAAGCGCACAACAAGACAAGGTGCAAGAATACATTGCCTTGCAGAATGCGAACAAAGCCATTGTGATAGAATCTAGCAAAGAAGCGCTTACACAAGATATTGCTAAAGCCTTAGTAGAAGCGGGCGCACAAAATATTTTGTATAATCCAAATATAAAAGACGCGCTTGATATAGGTGCGTTAAAGGGCGTTAGCGGGGTAGATTCTATGCATTTTGTCGCATATGAAAAAAGCGTTGATGAGACTAGAAGTGAGCTTTTTAACATTGATACTTCTATCATTCACGCAAATTGTGGCGTGGCAAATCTCGGCATTATCGGCATTGCTTCACACAAAAATGCCCCTCGTCTCTCATCACTCATCACGCGCACCTGCGTTGTTTTGCTAAAAAAATCAAACATTGTGGAAAACTTCTATGACGGCGTGTGTGCGCTCAAAGCTCAAAGCGAAAATAATATCCTGCCGACTAATATGATTTTTATCGCTGGACCTTCGCGCACTGCGGATATTGAGCTTCAAACCGTCTTTGGTGTGCACGGCTCATTACGCACCTATGTGATACTCTATTAAGGAAAGATTATGAATGTTTTTGCGCGGTTTTGGTTTGAAAAAGATAATAAAAGCTACATTGGGGTAGGACGCGCAGAGCTACTCACGCGCATAGCAGAATCTGGATCCATATCAAAAGCGGCAAAACAAATGCGTATGAGCTATAAAGCAGCGTGGGATAGTGTAGATATTATGAATAAGCTCTCCCCCTCTCCACTTGTGCAATCAAATAATGGCGGCAAAGGTGGTGGTGGCACAAAACTCACTCCACTAGGACATAAAGCCCTTGAAACCTTTAATGAAATTGAAAGGGTAAAAAATATATTTTTTGATTATTTGGATAACTCACAAGATTTTGATGAGATTCTCTTAAAATTATCGCATTTAGAATCTGCTTTAAAAGATTTTAAAAAACCTTAACTCATTAGCTTCACTCTTTAGATTTTTATACTCATTTTTTATGCTATACAAAAGATTTTAAAAAACAAATTTCCAGATGAGTCTCATAAAAGCAATTTTGAATCTACACTTTCATTGATGATTCTATGGCTTAATCGTGTGCTTTTTCTTCAGCTTATTGAAGCAAATTTAGTGCATTTTAATGGTGGCGATGAGCGTTTGAAATTTTTAAATTTTCATAAAATTCCTACCTTTAGCACTTTAAACACACTTTTCTTTGAAGTCTTAAGCCAAAAAAAGACAGAGACGATGAAAATTTTAATTATTTACCTTATCTAAACTCCAGCCTTTTTAATCGCAACGAAAAAGAAAAGGCTTTATGCGAAATTTCAGCACTTGATGACACTTTAAGCCTTGCATATTTTGAAAAAACTTCCCTCAGGGATTTAATCAATTCTAGTGTTTTGGGGCTTATCTTTGCAAAACTCAATGGCTACAAGGAGGGCAGTTTCTACACGCCTAAATCACAAAAGCAAACCAAAAAATTGCAGATAAAATTTTAGAATCTAAACCCAAGATTCCACATTTGACACTTCCGCTTTAGAATCCCGCACAGCACATTAGCACACAAATCATATAGCCTTACAAATGATGAGATACAAAGATATAGAAGCGCATAATTGGCTTTGGTTATATAAGTTAGTATATAATTTTGCTACTTGAATCTTATGGAAGGTGTTATGATATTTGTTAAAAAAATTCTCAATATATCTATTCTAAGTGCTTTTATCTGCGTAGGTGCGGTGGCTGAAGAAATTAATGTCCTTGCCGCAGCAAGTCTCAAATATGTGCTTGAAGATATTAAGAATGCGTATTTAAAAACGCATAAAAAAGATAAGATTCAAATTAGCTATGCCTCATCGGGCAAGGCATATGCGCAGATTCACAATGGCTCACCCACACATCTTTTTATCGCTGCAGATACAAGCTATCCACAAAAACTCTATGATAAAAAGCTTGCTCCTTTACCCCCTATCAATTATGCTAAGGGAAAACTTGTGCTTTTTAGCGCCAATGCTGCATTTAAAGTCAAAAGCATTGACATACTTCAAAATACTAACATTACTCACATTGCTATCCCAAACTCTAAACTTGCACCTTATGGTAGAGCAGCAGAGGAATTTTTAAAATCTCAAAAACTTGATAAGAAACTCAAAAACAAACTAAGCACAGGAGATTCTATCGGACAAACCACAACCTATGTGCTTACAGGTGCAAGCGAAATTGGTTTTAGCGCACTCTCTATGGTAATAAAAGATAAAACACCCCATCTCACCTATATCCTTATTGATGAAGGCACTTATAAACCTATCAATCAAGCATTGATTATCCCTCTATTTGGCAAAGATTCTCAACTTGCTAAAGATTTTGCTAAATATATTATTCATTCGCAAATAGCACAAAAAATACTCAAAGAATACGGATATGATAAGCCAGATAATGATTAAATCTTTAATGAAGTGGCAAAAATGAATAAAATTCCCGCTCGTATCTCCCATATCGTTACCCATAATGAATGCACAATGATACAAGCAGAATGTGCGCTTGGGTTGCTCCAAATTTTAGTGGTTGAAGCCGGTGATTTTGTCATTAATGACGAAGTTATAGCAACTTTTAAAGAAAATGAAGTCTTTATATCGCCTTTATCCAATACAAAAGGACATTTAAGTATCATAAATGCCTTTGAGGGTATAATAGATACTTATCAACACAGCGGACTTTTTACGCGTCTTCGCATATTGCCAAAAAGTGCGATAAACTCTACTCAACAATCTCTTGTAATCTATGCGCTTCTCCCCTCACTTACCCCCTATCCTCTTAAACCTAAAGAGCAATGTATGTGGTATGTGCCTTGCACGCATATTTTACTTGAAAGGAAAAGCTAGTGGATTTTTTTGAAACAATGCGACTTACTTTCTTAGTTGCTACACTTACTACATTGATTTTGCTCCCTATTGGCATATTTTTAGGTAATTATCTTGCTTTTTCACAAAATCCTTTGCGTCCCATCATAGAGGTGCTTGTATGGCTGCCTCTTGTGTTACCGCCATCTGTGCTTGGATTCTATCTTTTGATTACTTTTAGCCCTACAAATGCTTTGGGTGCGTTTTTATTAGAGTATTTTCATCTTAAACTTGTTTTTAGCTTTGAAGGGCTTATTTTAGCAAGTATCATTTTTTCTTTACCCTTTATGTGCAACCCTATCAAAGCCGCTCTTTCAAGCCTTTCACCCACGCTTAAGGAAGTAAGTTTCACACTGGGCAAAAATAGAATCTACACACTCTTTTTTGTCCTGCTTCCTAATATTAAACCTGCTCTTCTCTTAGGTTGTGTTACAAGCTTTGTGCATACTATTGGTGAATTTGGCGTAGTAATGATGATAGGGGGTAATATCCCAAATCAAACGCGCGTGGCAAGTATCGCTATTTACGATGAAGTAGAATCGCTCAATTATGCCCTCGCACATCAATATGCTTTTACACTTTTTGCAATATGCTTTATTTTGCTTCTAAGTATTTTTTATCTTAACAGACGATTCCAACAATCTCAAGGCATCTTATGAGCGATATTGTCTTTCGCTTTAATAAAAAATTGCTTGGGAGCAAAGGTGCATTTAAACTTGAAATAGATAAACAATTAAACTTTGGTGAGTTTATCGCACTTTTTGGCAAAAGTGGTGCTGGGAAAACAAGTATTTTGCGCGTTTTGAGCGGACTTGATAAAGTAGAAAATGGTTATATTCGCGTAGGTGATACGATTTGGTTAGATTCTCAAAAAAACATTGATGTCCCTCCGCAAAGGCGGCGCATTGGATTTGTTTTTCAAAACTACGCCCTCTTTCCTCATCTAAATGTATATGAAAATATTTGTTTTGGGCTCAAAAACAAACAAGATAGAATCTTTGCTGATGAACTCGTAGCTCTTATGGATTTGCAATCCCTTAAAAAGGCGCACATTCATCAACTCTCTGGCGGACAATCTCAACGCGTAGCACTTGCGCGTGCCCTTACTTCACGACCTACACTTTTGTTGCTTGATGAACCTTTCTCTGCACTTGATAATGCAATGGCACAAACCCTACAAAATGAACTCAAAAAGATTCATAAACACTTCAATCTCACAACTTTACTTGTGAGCCACAATCTAAGTGAAATTTTCTCTCTTGCTTCTCGCACTTTTGTCATAAAAGAAGGGCAAATTATCAGTGATGGAAGCAATCAAGAAGTGTTTATTCAAAAGCGTCTTAGTGCTAAAATCAAACTTACAGGCAAAATTATCAATATATCCATACAAGAGATTGTATGTATTATAAGCGTGCTTTGTCAAAATGAGATTTTTCAAATTGTCTATGACCCCATTGAGGCGGCAACTTTTAAGGTGGGCGAACAAGTAATTATTGCCTCTAAAGCTTTTAGCCCTGTGCTTTATAAGCTTGAGGTATCTTTATAACTCTTTAAAGCCTCTCTCGCAAAAAACTAAATGGTGGCAAAGGCAAAGGCAGCTTAAAAGCATTGGTATTGCCACTATGGATAGAATCTAGCTCTTTGTCATCTTTCAAGCAAATCCTATTAAAACGCATATATTTCACGCCTTGTTCTTCAAATATCTCGCCAAGATCACTTTTACCACAAGTTATACTTTCACCAAAAGGTGCGACAATCTCTTTTGCCTCTCCAACTCTAATGGTATGCCTACAAAATGCCCACTCGCCACTCTCATCAACTTCTGCATTCACTTGGTAACTCCCCTCACTTATGGCAGTGAGATGATTTTGTGTATTAAACTTCTCATAAGGACGATGGATAATATAACCATCAGTGAATCCACGATTTTTAAGTGTATAAAGTTCATTGGTATAAAAGGCACTATTTTCACTGCCATTATAATAATCATCAATAGCTGCGCGATATGCCCTTGCCGTAATGCCAGCATAATAATTTGACTTTGTGCGTCCTTCAATTTTAAGTGCATCTACTGCTCCAGAATCCAAAATTTCACGAATATGCCCACTTAAATTTAAATCCTTTGAATTAAAAATATGCGTCCCCAAGCCCTCTTCCTCTTGTAATCTCATCATCACACCATTATCAGGATTTTTGACATAGAACTCTTTGCCATCAAACTTCACAAGCTCATCATTCTCCACATTACGCACAAAATATTCATAATCAAATCGGCAGTCATTGGCGCAACTCCCACGATTTGGCACACGCCCACTCTGCAGAGCAGAAATCAAACATCGCCCAGAAAACGCAAAACACATACTCCCGTGCACAAAAATTTCAATCTCCAAATCAGGCAAATGTTTTTTAATCTCAAGTGCATCTTTGAGACTTATTTCACGGGCGGCAACAATGCGTTTCACACCCATTTCATAAAATACCTCTGCATCAAGCACATTAAGCACATTTGCTTGAGTAGAGAGGTGAATAGGGATTTGCGGAGCAATCTTTTTGCTCAATTTCACTACACCCGGTGCCGCTACAATAAACGCATCGGGATTTAGAGATGCCATTTTAGTGATATGAGATTCTAAAAGTTTAAGTTGGGAATTAAAAGGAAATCCATTAATCGTAACAAATACCTTTTTACCACGCTCGTGAGCATAGGCTACACCTTGCGCGAAATCTTCAAAACTAAAGTCTTTTCCCGCGCGCGCGCGTAAAGAAAAATGGCTCACGCCTCCATATACTGCATCTGCACCATAAGCAAGAGCAATTTTAAGTTTTTTAAGATTCCCAGCAGGAGAAAGGAGCTGGACCCTAAAATCTGCCATTATTTTGCGCCAAATGAAGCAATAAGAGCCTCAATATCGTCCTCATTCGCAACATCTTCCTTATCATCTCCCGCAATAAATACCGCTGAACTTACGCGCTTACTATCATCAATTTTACCCTCAAATAAAGAATTCATATATTGTGCTAATGCACGCATAACATTGATAACGCGTTCAATTTTTTGACGATGAATATCTTGATATTGCATTAAATCCATTGCCTGCATTGAAGCATCATTAATGTCATTGGCTGCATTTAAAATAATTTTTTCACTTTTTTGCAATTCTTTTGTAGATTCTAAAGCACTTTGAAAGCTCTGAATATGCGGAAATGTTGCACAAAGCTTACTGAAAAGATGCTCTTGATTTTCAAGATATTTTTTAATATTTTTAATCTCTTTTTCAATTTTTGCCGCACTATTGCTCATAATTTCAAGCTGGTCAAAAATCTGAATACCCTTAGCTTCTGTATCTTGAGTCACTTCATCAAGCTGATGCACTACTTTATGGTCTTCAGTAGGTGGTGGTGGAGGCCACTTTTTATCAGCCTCCACACGAAAATCATTAGGGTCAATAGTTTCTGTTTTAAACTCTTCTTGTGTGTCTGATGTATCAGAAAGCGCATCTACTTCACTTATATCTGGCTCTCCATTCATAAGAGAATCTAACTCTTCTTGGGTCATTATATTGCCTTTTTTTTATTCAAAATAATGGAATGCGTATTATACAACATTACATTGAATGGATTATTAAAATCAGCTAAGTGCTTTTGACTACACAACTTAATTATCTTTCGCACTTGTATGCACAAGAACAGATTCTATAATCTCATCAATATCTCCATCAAGCACACCGCTAGTATCACTTGTAGCAAATTGAGTGCGCAAATCTTTTACCTGTTGATAAGGAGCAAGCACATAGGAGCGGATTTGATGTCCCCAACCAATTTCACTCTTTTCTTGACTTGCTCCTTCTTGATTTTTTTGCAACTCTAACTCATAGAGTTTGGATTTTAACATTTTCATCGCCGTAGCTTTATTCTTATGCTGACTTCTATCATTTTGACATTGCACCACTATACCTGTAGGAAAATGAGTGATTCTAATAGCAGATTCTGTTTTATTGACGTGTTGTCCGCCTGCTCCACTTGCACGATAAGTATCAATGCGTATATCTTTGTCCTCAATCTCAATGTTTATATCATCATCAAGCTCTGGACTTACCTGCACACTAGCAAAACTCGTATGCCTCTTAGCATTTGCATCAAAAGGAGAGATTCTCACTAAACGATGCACACCATTCTCGCTTTTAGCATAACCATAAGCATTTTCGCCTTTTATGATAAAAGCCACACCTTTAATCCCTGCTTCCTCGCCATCTTGGTAATCAAGCAGCTCAACTTTAAACCCCCTACGCTCACTCCAACGCAAATACATACGATAAAGGATACTTGCCCAATCTTGAGATTCTGTGCCACCAGCACCGGGCTGAATAGTAATAATAGCATTTGAACCATCATTCTCACCACTTAACATTACTTCAATCTCAACCTTTTGAATATGACTAAGCAAAGAAGGTGCTTGCTCAAAAAGCAACTCTAAAGTGCGAGAATCTTCCTCGCTCAAAGCTATTTCATATAGTTCTAGCGCATCATCAATTTCTTGTTTTGTGTTCGTATAAGTTTGTAGCATTCGCTCACATTTTCGCTTTTGCTTCGCTACTTCTGCTGCTCTTTTGCTATCATTCCAAAAATGCTCATCTTGCTCAAGATTCTCAATATCTTTAAGCTGCTTTTGAAGCGAAGTTGGATTAAGAATCTTTGCAATATTCTCACATTTATTTTGCAAAGTTTTAAGTAACTCACCATATTCATAAGAATCCATATTCTACCCTTGATTTTAAAAACTCAAATTGTAGCACATATTTATAATTTCCTCTTAACTTTTTATTTTGCTATGAATTCTCTTAATGCTTGAATTAGGCTATTTTGTGCCTTTTTAATAAAAAGTTAAAATTGATAACCCAAAGAGGCAGAGAGCAAATGAAGTTGTCCGAATCCACCTGTTTGATAAATACTTTTACGCCCATCTTTAAGACTTAGACTATATGCAACGCCTAGATTCCATTGCTCACTAAATGTTTTTCTCACTCCTGCACCAAACATATAGGCATTACTATCGGGGATTCCTATTTTATCTTGAGGCACAGGGGATTGGTCAAATGCCGCAGAAAACATTAGAAGTAGATTCTTTTGTGTCAAATAAGTAACCCCTAAACGCAAAGCAATAGTATCCTGCCAACCATCACCCATAGCCACTGCACCATAATCAGCTAACCCCATCATTGCTTCTAATTGTTGCGAACTAAATTGCATTACCATACCGCTAAGAGGCGTAAATTTGGGATTGCTAAAGTTAAATGCAAATTTATCTCCCTTGCTCCAATAAATTCTCTCATATACAAACTCTACACTTAATTGCTCAAAATAGTGCATTATTGCAATTTGCACGCTTGAAGGAAGCGTAACGCCAAGATTTAAATCTGCTTTCATATTTACATTACCCACCGAACCACCAATATAAGTTGTAGCATCAAGGCCGCCCTTGAGGTTAAAAGTTACGGGAGAAGTATAAACAACACTCAAAGTAGTTTTCTTGCTTTCAAAGGGACGCATACTCATTGCAAGTTTATAGCCAAAGGCAAGATCTGCACCATTACTTTTTTGCTCTACTTTAGTCGCTCCTACAAGCCTTGTAGTAATCTCCATATCTCCCATACCAAAGGCATTTGCCACTTGTTTGGCATCCATTAGAGGGAGATAGCCACGTGGAGCTCCATCGGCATCTGTTTCTGTTGGAGATGGATAAGCACAAGGTCCCGGGTTACTTGTTTGCAAGTTACCATTAAAATCATAAAATGTCCCTGTGTAACAATTCACATATGCTCCTAAGTTTTGAGCTTCTTTCATAGTGTCTGCTAAATTACCACAACCATAAAAATCACTTGTGCTATAACCATTTTGAATACAATAATTTACGCCATTGACAAATTTATAGCCTGTTTGCTCTACCCCATTAATAGTAGTTTTATAAGTTTGATTAGGCACTTTATTGAATAATGTGGGCAAACAAATAGCTGTTTGACTTGCACAAGTCTTATCATTATACCGCCATTCTAAGTTACCATTTGTCCATTCACCCTGATAGTTCTCCCAATTCTTTTTAATTTTTGCGTTAATCTCTGCAACCTTTGCATTATAACCTGCAACATCAATGCTTTGTTTATTGTCATCAACATAAGGAGCAAACACACTCGGGTCAGGCATACCAAACCACGCTTCAGGATTAAATATTGTAGGCATTTGATATCGAAGCTTATTATTTAAGTGTCCTCCACCAGAAACTCCTAATCCTGCCAAAGCAGCTAAAGCATTACCTTGAGCTGTGTTTACTGCATAAATGAGCTGCGCCATAGCTGGTGGCACCATAGATTCTGGAATTTCATCAAAATCTTTAATATTTGTAATCACTTCACCGGGCTTATCTTTTGTGCCAAGTGGAACAAACACAGTGTTTTTGAAATTGCCCATTCCATAGAGAATCCGCGGACTTAACCCAATAGAAATACGTTCATCATAATTCCAACTCAAAGAAGGACTAAATTCCACCATTGCAATCATCACATTGCGTAAAAAAGCTCCTGCCTCGCCATTCCAATTCATTGCTAATCCGCTAGGAGCAGTAAAACTCGCACCAAAATTCCAATTTCCCCACTTATTTTTAGCAGTTTTGCTTTTATAAAAAATCTTAGGCACAGGAAAAAATGTCGGGTCAGCAGAACCCTCAACTAATGCACCTCTCTCACTAAATCCCCATTCTCCGTGCTGGTTTTTCACTTCAGAGGGCACTTCAATGGGTGCACTCAAATCCACACCCAAAAAAGTGTTTGCTAAATTTGCCATATTTGAATCAATACCCAATGTCGTAGTGGTGCTTAAGCCCCAATTAATAGAGCCCTCACCAATATTTTTCAAATTCGTATCTGTTGTAAAAGCAAAACCCGGAATGTAAATGCCTGTAAAAGTAATATCTAAATCGTGTTTAGCCGTGTCTGATAATGGGTGAGAAAAACCCATATTAGCAGGATTATAATATGCGCTATCCGCCCCATAAGCTCCAGCGACATAAGCAGAATTTAATGCAGTAGCGTTCAAACTTTGCTCGGTTATCTTAAAACCAGAAGCCATACTTAAAGAAAATAAAAGTATTAAAGTCAAAATAATACGCATATTCTTTTGTCCTTACTTACTATCTTTAAATTTCCCTAAAATCCTTAAATATTAAGGATTCTTACTTTTTATCTGCAAACATTCATAAAGGCTTTATATTCTAAAGTTGTCTATGCAACTATAATAAGATGGAATTGTATTATACCTAGATAAACAAATTTTAAAATCACATTAATATCTTTGAAAAATTTTTGCAATTTCTGCTGAATTTTTGGTTTGAGTAAGGGCAAGCATTAAAAGCACACGTGCTTTTTGTGGGTTCAAATCCCCACTGCCAATAAAGCCAAGTTTAGCATCTGCTTCACTTGCTAATACTATGCCATTATTTATCCTTGAGCTTTGCACGACTATCAAACCCTCTTGCATTAATTTTTTAAGCATATCTTTGTGATTCTTATGGATACTTCCAGCGCCACTTCCTGCTATGACCAAGCCTTTTGTGCCTTGATTTGCCAAAGCTTGAGCCGCTATGGCTAAGCCATCATTAGCATAAGAATAAAGAATATCCACTTTTGGCAGAGATCTCAAAGAGCGCACATCAAATTCACTATGAGTCGTATGAGGCTTATTTGGAAATGTGTAGAAAAATATTTTACCATCTAAAATATAGCCCATATCGCCACTATTAGGGGAGGAAAAAGCATCTACATTAAGACTATGTGTTTTGCTCACATATCGCGCACTTTGGATTCTATCATTCATCACTACCATAACGCCCTTACCCTTTGATTGCGTATTAGCTGCTAATGCAAGTGCATTGTATAGATTCTTAGGACCATCAGCACTTATCGCAGTGCTAGGACGCATTGCTCCTGTAAGCACTACAGGCTTATCACTTCGAGTAGTAAGATGCAAAAAAAATGCGCTCTCTTCCATTGTATCTGTGCCGTGAGTAATAACAATACCATCAATCTTTGGATTCTCAAGCAACTTATTCACGCGTTGAGCCAAAGTGAGCCATATTTCATCACTCATATCTGCACTATCAATATTGGCAATTTGCTCCCCTTGAATATGTGCAATCTCTTGAAGCTGTGGCACAGCCTCAATCAATGTATCAACGCTTATTACTCCTGCATTATAGCCTGTTGTTTTAATTTGAGAATCTACCGCCCCAGCTATCGTGCCTCCTGTGGCAAGAATCACAATATTAGGCTTCTTTATTTTGGCATTTTGCTCAAAGCCTTCCAACTTTTCACTCCTTTTTTCTTTCACTTGCTGTGCTTTCTCTTCACTTGAACAACCTAGCATTCCTAATGCCATCACAAGAACACAAACAAAGATTTGAGCAATACGCCATATATTCATTGTAATCTCCTACAAAATTGCATCTAAATCGAATTATTGTAGGAGATTTTATCAACTATGTCAAGCGCTTTTAGCCTACTCTACTTCAGCATCAATGACATCATCATCTTTTTTCTTTGTATCTGTGCCTTGTTGTGTGCCACCTTGCTCTTTGGCATACGCTGCTTCAGCAAGTTTATGGCTTACTTCTGTGAGATTTTTAATTTTCTCTTCAAGCTCCTCTTTTGAAGCATTTTCATTTTTCAAAGTCTCTTCAAGTGCAGCAACCGCGCTTTGAATCTTTTCTACTTCGGCAGATTCTATTTTATCCTTAAATTCTTCAAGGCTCTTTTTTGTTTGATACACTAGAGAATCCGCATTATTACGCAATTCAATAATTGCTTTTTTCTTCGTATCCTCTTCTTTGTGTAATTCTGCTTCTTTTACCATTTTTTCAATT
The DNA here is from genome assembly GCF_000762925.2 of Helicobacter sp. MIT 03-1614. Taxonomy (NCBI): domain Bacteria; kingdom Pseudomonadati; phylum Campylobacterota; class Epsilonproteobacteria; order Campylobacterales; family Helicobacteraceae; genus Helicobacter; species Helicobacter sp. MIT 03-1614. Next base: position 63,329 of record NZ_JRMS02000004.1, on the reverse strand, counting down.
TCAGCATCTGAAAGCCCGCTTGAACCGCTAATCTTAATCTCTTGAGATTTTCCTGTGGCTTTATCCTTTGCTGAAACGGTTAAGATTCCATTTGCATCAATGTCAAATGTTACTTCAATTTGTGGCACACCACGAGGAGCTGCTGGAATACCGCTTAAATCAAAACGCCCAAGCGATTTATTATCACGCGCTAATTCCCTTTCTCCTTGCAATACATTAATGCTCACTGCAGGTTGATTGTCTTCGTAGGTAGAGAAAATTTGTGTTTTTTTCGTAGGAATAGTTACGCCTCTCTCTACAACTTTTGTTGAAATACCACCAGCAGTTTCAATACCTAAACTCAAAGGCGTAACATCAAGTAAAAGTACATCTTTTACATCTCCTTTGAGCACGCCACCTTGTATTGCTGCACCCACAGCCACAACTTCATCAGGATTGACTGATTTATTTAAATCTTTACTAATAAATGCTTTAACGCGCTCTTGCACTTTTGGAATCCGTGTAGAACCACCAACCATCACCACTTCAGAAATATCACTTTGAGAAAGCCCTGCATCTTTAATCACAAATTCAATTTTTTTAATCGTATCCTCAATTAAATCATCAATCAAACTCTCAAACTTCGCACGAGTGATTTTTTTCACCAAATGCTTTGGACCACTTGCATCAGCTGTAATAAAAGGTAGATTAATTTCTGTCTCTTGCGCACTGCTTAACTCTTTTTTAGCATTTTCTGCCGCATCTTTTAGTCGCTGCAATGCCATTACATCATTTTTTAAATCAATCCCTTCATCACTTTTAAATTCTTCTGCTGCCCAATCAATGATTCTATTATCAAAATCATCACCTCCAAGAAATGCATCTCCACCAGTAGCGAGGACTTCTACGACATTATCGCCTGTTTCTAAAACGGTAACATCAAATGTCCCACCACCCAAATCATACACCATAATCTTTTCGGCTTCCTTTTTATCTAATCCATACGCTAATGCTGCTGAAGTAGGCTCATTAATGATTCTAAGCACATTAAGTCCAGCTATTGTCCCTGCTTCTTTGGTTGCCTTGCGTTGAGAATCATTAAAATACGCTGGAACAGTGATAACTGCTTCTGTTACATCTTCTCCCAAATAGCTTTGCGCGTCTTCTTTAAGCTTCATAAGAATCTTTGCCGAAATTTCTTGAGGTGTATAAATCTTATCAGCAATTTCTACCGCACACGCACCATTTCTATCTACGATATTATAAGGAAGTCTCTTCTCTGCTTCTTTTGCCTTGTCTTCATTAAACATAAGCCCCATAATACGCTTAATAGAATACACTGTCTTTTTTGGATTTGTTACCGCTTGTCTTTTAGCAGGTTCACCGACTAGAATCTCACCCTTATCAGTAAATGCTACGATTGATGGCGTAGTATTTTTACCTTCTTTATTTGCAATAATTTTTGCCTCATTTCCTTCATACACTGCCATTGCAGAGTTTGTTGTTCCTAAGTCTATTCCAATTACTTTTGCCATTTTGTCTCCTTTTTGTTTAAATTAATTTTTTACGACACTCACCATAGAGGGACGAAGCACTCTATGCTTATACACAAACCCTTTCTGTAAGGTTTGGAGAATCTCACCATCATTCTTGTTTGCATCAGGCACTTGCATCAGGCACTCGTGCAAATTCGGGTCAAATTCTCCATCTGTGGCTATCACTTCCACCCCGTGCTTACTTAATACTTTCAAAAAGCCTTCAAGCGTAAGCTGCAATCCTTGCGCAATCGCTCCTGCTTCTGGGTTACTTTGGGCACTCTCTAGGGCTTTTTCTAATGTATCAAGCACAGGAAGTAAATCATTCATAATGCGCTCATACGCATATTCTAAGCTCTGATTCTTATCTCGTTCTAGCCGCTTTTTCGTGTTTTCGAAATCTGCAAATGCCCTCACATATTGGTCTTTTAACTCCAAATATTTTGCTTGATAATCTATTTCTTGCTCTTGAGGGGTTTGTTGTGCGCTGGTGCTCTCTTGTAACTCTTCACGCATTTGAGTGCCTTCCTCATTGTCTTGAATGTTTTGGTTATATTGTTTTTCTTCTTGCTCTTCCATCAAAATCACACTCCTTTCATTTTAAGATTGAATACAGCCATAAAAATAAGCAAAATCTCTATCTAATGCCCCGATACAAAGCATTCTTGTCTTTTTATCTGGGTGAGTTTTTAGCTTTATATCTTGCATAATTGCCATATAGCCTTTAGGTAACACCTCCTCGCAATACATACCGCTCTCTAAGAAATCAAACATACTTCCATCAATAATAGAATAAAAACTCTGTTCATTGGTATTATGTATGTAAGCTTGAGCCATTGCTCCTACACCAAAATATGTAAGATTCCTACTCTGCACACAAGAAAGTGCATCAAGCAAACTCTGTGCACGAACTTGATGAGCAATTTTTCGCACATCAATAACCTCTAATCCTTTTAGCTCGTGCAAAAATCTCTCTAAAGCACTTGAAAAAGGTAGGGTAATACCAATGCGCTCAAATTCTAGTAAAAGTTTATCATCTTGCAATCTTTGTATATTGCAAAGACGATTACTCTCTTCCACACTCACAGCACAAAAAAGCTCGGCTGCAAAACACGCCTCTTGAATACATTTTACAGAATCTACTTCCACAAGAGACTTCGTATCAAGTTGTTTATACCAATATGATTTTAAAGCACCAAGCGTAGGAATGCGTCCGCTGCTCACGTGAGGTTGAAACAATAATCCCTCATCTGCTAATGCCTTAAAATAATTGCGTATGGTAGCAGATGAGATTTTTGTATTCATAAGAGATTTTAAAGATTCAGAACCAATAGGCTCTTTGTGTTTTAAATACTCAACAATTACACGCGAAAGAAGCAAATCTTTTTTACTCAATTCCTCACCTCTTTAAAATAGCTTTCAGATACAAATCTACATTTTTATGTTATGACTTAAATTTTATACTTTTGTTTCATTGATTAAATTTCTTAAATGAAACATTGTAATCATAACATAAAAATGGCAAATAAATTAGCAAATAAATAAAAATATTGCTAAAAAATACAAAACTTTAGTCTATTGATATAAAGTTATATTAGTAAATATAATTAATAATCTTAATAAATATAATTTACTTATGGGTTTTTATCATAAATATAACATTTACAAACAATTATTGAGTGAATTTTATACTTTTTTTTCATATCATTACCTACAAAATGCTACAATCACTTTATGAATATACATACCACTCAAGTTAGCCCAGAACTTATTGCAAGTATTGCTAGTATTTCGCTTTCTATGTTTAGAAAGAATTTCTTTGGTGTATTTCACGGAGCAATTTCTGCGCGTGTGGCAAAAAATCGCTTTATTATCAACAAACAACAAGCTATTTTTGATAACCTCAATGCGAATTCTATGATTGCACTTTATCATAGACAAGATTATCGCTGGGACGAAGCTAGCTTACACGCTCCTATACACGCAAGTATTTATGAGCATTTCTCTGAAGCAAAATTCATTGCTTATGCTATGCCACCCTATCTTGTTTCCTACTCTCTCAAATATAATGCCCTTAAACCTCAAGATTATTTTGGCTACAAATTTCTCGCCCCCTGCATTGAAATTTTTGACCCCAAAGATTATGAAACTTGGGAAAAACGAGCAGATACTGATATTCCACGATATTTTAAAGAACACAATCATTCTTTTATGTTAATTAAAGGCTATGGTGTATATGCCTATGCTCGTGACATTTACACACTTGCTAAAGTAATTGCTCTTATTGAAAATTCGTGTAAAATCTTACATTATAATGCAAGTTTGCACGAAAGATGTCAAGATAAATCCCAAATATAATTTTTAAGGATCAGGAATGAATGACTTTGCCCTCCAAAGCCTACAAGAATTTTATAAACTCTGTGAAATTCCTCATTGTAGCTTTCATACGCAAGATATGTTTTCCTATCTTTGCACCACACTCACACACAAAGGCTATGAAGTCCAAAGTGATGAAGCCAAAAACATCTATGCTAAAAAAGGTAACCCAAGTGTCTGCCTCCAAAGTCATTATGATATGGTATGTGTAGGAGATTCTACACAACACAAAGGAATACAAACTATCCAAAAAGATAACTTTTTATGCGCAAAAAATTCTAGCCTTGGTGCAGATAATGGTATTGGTATGGCTTGTATGCTAGCCCAAAATGCTCCTGATATTGAGCTTCTTTTTACCAACGACGAAGAAGTAGGTATGATAGGAGCTAATCATCTTGGACTTAAGATAGAATCTTCCCTTTTGCTCAATCTTGATAGCGAAGATATTAATGAAATTGTTTTAGGTTGCGCTGGCGGAGTAGATATAGAATGTGAGATTGACCTTAAAGCATTTAACAAACCCCTTGCACAACTCACTTCTAACTACCCTCATATTTATCGCATTACGAGTAAAGGCTTTTTGGGAGGACATAGTGGCATTGATATACATAAAAATAAAGAAAATGTCATTACAGAATTTGGTTTTTTCCTTGCCTCGCTTGATGTATATATTCTTATGCTTCAAGCAGGAGAAAAACGCAATTCAATCCCCACAGGATTAGATTCTATAATTGCTTGTACCACGCCTCTAAATGAAACTTTTACTACACCACAGGGTGCTATTTTTGACATTACACCAATTAAAGACAACATTACTTCTTATCAATATGCTTACCACAAAAATGCAATTATCCCGCTTATATGCGGTATCCATAGTGGTATATATGCCGTGTCTTCTCAAGGCACACTCTCTTCACTTAATCTCTCACTCCTTGCCCAACAAGAAGAAACGCTTAAACTCATTATGATGGCACGTGCTAATACTGATATACTTTTGCAACGCACAATCAATCGGTTGCAAAATAGTGTAGCCTTTCTTAATCCTCATTGCTCTTTGCATACAAGCGGATTTTATAGTCCGTGGGAAAAAAGCATAGATGATAATCACCCGGCACTCACGCTTTTGCAAACACTCTATACATCTCATCATATTACACCCCATATCGCACAAATCCACGCAGGTCTAGAATGTGGAATTCTCAAAAGGCAACTCCTCTCACTTGGCTCACATACAAACCTTGATGTTATTTCTATTGGACCGACAATTCATACTCCACATAGTCTTAATGAATGCCTTGATATGCGCGATTTTGAAATCTTTTGTGCTATTTTGCACGATTTTATTATCTCTTATAAGGGCTTATAATGTTAGCGCAACATATCAATGTCGGAATCATCGGAGTGAGTGGCTATACGGGCTTAGAACTTGTTAAGCTTATTCTTGCTCACCCGATTTTTAAATTAAGCTACATCGCTAATACACAAGGAGAGATGCATCTTGATGAGATTCATAAAATGCTCTTCTCTCTTAGTCATCTGCCGGTTTGCAAAGCTGATGCCAAAGAAGCTGTAGATAAATGTGAGCTTATTTTCATTGCCCTGCCGCATAAAAGTGCTATGACTATGGTGCGTGAGATTCTAAGCATTAAGCCAATAAAGATTGTTGATTTATCAGCTGACTACCGCCTCAATGCGAAAAATTATACAGCACATTATTGCCCTCATATTGATACAGAAAATCTCGCTAGCGCTGTGTATGGATTGCCAGAATATAATCGTGCATTGATACAAAAATCTCATCTTGTGGCAAATCCGGGTTGCTATCCTACTGCTAGTCTTTTGGCTCTGCTCCCTTTTTTGGATTATATTGATAGCTCTTGTGGTGTGTTTATTGATGCCAAAAGTGGTGTGAGTGGAGCAGGAAAAAGCCTTACTGAGAATACACACTTTCCCCACATTAATGAGAATCTCTTTAGCTATTCCCCTCTTACACATCGTCACCAAATAGAAATTGCCGAAAAATGCCAAACTATTGGCGCTAAGGAAATGGATATTGTCTTTGTGCCACACCTTATGCCTATTACACGTGGTATGCTTATAAGCATATTTGCGACACTTCATTCACCACTAAACTCACAAGAAGCATATGAGATACTCCTGAATGCCTATAAAAATGAGGCTTTTGTCCGAATCCGTAAGAGCCCTGTCAGTATTGCCCACGTTGTTGGTAGCCATTTTTGTGATATTTTTGTTGCTACTACGAACAAAAATATTTATATCAACTCTTCAATAGATAATCTTCTACGCGGAGCAAGCTCACAAGCTTTGCTTAATGCTAACCTTATGTGTGGCTTAGATGAGCATTTAGGTGTGCCAAATATACCTTATGGTATTTTTTAGGTTTTATTAATGAATCTAGCTCAAAGAGGTATTTTGCAAAATCAAGATACCAAAGATATTGCAAAAATATGGGAAGAGGCACCTTATATTAAAAATGATGCTGTATTTATTGCAGATGCACATTTTATACCTCCTGATTTTCCCTTACTCTCACAACAAAGCATATCTGCTTCGCGTGCATTACTTGCATACTTTGATTCTCTTTTAGACAATCCTACGCAAATTCCATCACAAATATTTTTAATGGGTGATATTGCACATCTTTTATTAGGGAGTGCAATATCAAGTCAAAAATCAAATGTTTCACTTTTACAATATATAGAATCTTTAAGCCAATATAGTCAAATATGGTGGTTTGAAGGTAATCACGATTTTGGATTATCCGCCTTACAAAATGCTATGCCGCCTTTTTTAAAAAATGTAAGATGTATTCCACGTAGCAATCAACCTCTTGCTTTTAATTATCAACACAATCAAGAAAAGAAAAAAATTTTGCTCGCTCACGGCGATATATTTTTAAATACCAAATATGAACTCTATATCCGCATAATGACTTCCACAATAATGCAATCTCTCATCAAATGCCTTGATGCGATAACTTTGGGTAATCTCTATAAATCCATTATCAAAAAAATTAATCATAAACCCATCAAGGAAGGGAAAATAGACATATCTCGCTTTGCTCCAAAGCGCATTTGTGCTTATGAATCTTATTTATATAAAAATCTCAATTCCTGCGCTTTTGATACACATTCTTCCTCATACTCCGATATTGTTTTTATAGAAGGACATTTTCATATTGGAAAAACCTACGTTGATAGGGCTTTGTATATATCATTGCCTTCATTTTATGTTACTAGAAGTATTTTTAGTATAGAATCCGCCTTAAGCTCAAACCATATTCAAGGAGCATAATTGAAAACAAATGAAACCAATGTAATGAGCATTGCAAGCAATGAGATGGAACTTGTAGATTTCAGGCTCTATGAGGATAAAGAAGGAGAAACTTATGAGGGCGTATATGGTATTAATGTCGCCAAAGTAAGTGGCATTGTCATCTATCCTGAGGAAATTTTTGAATCTCCAGGAAGCCCTGATTATTTACTTGGTATGTTTGATTTACGCGGAGAGATAGTGCCACTCATTGATTTAACTTTGTGGATGAATATCAAGCCAAAAGAAGATGCTATAAATGAAAAAAAAGTAATTGTTACAGAATTTAACAACAAACGACTTGGTTTTGTCGTCCATGCAACAAAGCGTCTTAGACGAATAAGTTGGGCAGATATAGAATCTGCTATGTTTAGCTTAAACAATGACAACCAACGTGGTAAAATCACAGGAACAACGCGCATTGAAGATGGAAGAACTTTGTTAATTTTAGATTTAGAAAGTATTATTGATGATTTAGATTTCCAAATGCCAAATGGTGCTAATGCAGATACAGAAGAGTTTAAGCCAACTAGAAAATTTGAAGGAAGTGTGCTTATTCTTGATGATAGCTCTATTGCCCGCAAACTCTTACATAGCACAATGACTGATATTGGCTTTAATGTTATTGAAGCCATTGATGGACAAGCAGGGTTAGAGCGTTTAGAACAACTCTATGAGCGTTGGGGCAATGACATAACAAATCACCTTAAATTAATTGTTTCAGATGTGGAAATGCCAAAAATGGACGGCTTTCACTTTGCAGCACAAGTTAAAAATGATGCAAGATTCAATAAGATTCCAATCATTTTTAATTCTTCTATTAGTGATAAGTTTAGTTCCACCAAAGGAAAAGAGATAGGAGCTGAAGCTTATTTAGTTAAGTTTGATGCAAAACTATTTTATGATGAAATCACTAGAATTTTATCAAAATAAATAGTAAAATACTTTATTTAATTTCGTGCAAGAGGATTCACAATGGATGATTTACAAGAGATAAAAGAAGACTTCTTAGTAGAAGCCTTTGAAATGATAGAACAACTAGACCAAGATTTGGTAGAGCTTGAGAGCAATCCTGAAGACCTTGATTTACTTAATAGAATCTTTCGGGTAGCTCATACAATCAAAGGTTCAAGCTCATTTTTGAATTTTGATATTCTCACTCGTCTTACACACAATATGGAAGATGTGCTCAATAAAGCTAGACGTGATGAGCTTAAAATCACGCCTGATGTAATGGACGTAGTATTGCACTCCATAGATTTAATGAAAGCACTTCTTGTCGCTATACGTGATAACGGCACTGATGCAAATAGTGGTATTGAAATTGATGACACTGTTGTGCGCCTACAAGCAATTTCTAATGGCGGTGCGCCAACTGCAGAAGATTCACCTGCTCCAGCTCCTCAAGCTCAATCAACCGAATCTGCTCCAGCAGATAGCAATAATCCACTTGCTGACGAACCAGAACTTGATTATTCAAAAATGAGCACCGAAGAGGTAGAAGCAGAAATTGAAAGACTCCTTAAAAAACGTCAAGAAGCGGATAAACAAGCTCGTGCAGCTCAAAAAGCAGGTGGAGCAACTCCAGCTGTGCAAGCTCCCAAAGCCCCTGAAGCACCAAAACCTGCCGCTGCTAAACCTGCTGCAAAAGCTGCCCCTAAAAAAGATGGGGGAGGAGAGAAAGCTCCGGCTACAAATGTAGAACAAACTGTGAGAGTAGATGTTAAACGCTTAGACCACTTAATGAATCTCATTGGTGAGCTAGTGTTGGGTAAAAACAGATTAATCAAAATTTATGGTGATGTTGAAGAACGATATGATGGAGAAAGATTCCTTGAAGAGCTTAATCAAGTCGTGGCATCTATTTCATCAGTTACCACAGATGTGCAACTTGCAGTGATGAAAACACGTATGCAGCCTGTGGGCAAAGTATTTAATAAATTTCCTCGTATGGTGCGTGACCTTTCACGAGAACTTGGCAAAAATATTGAGCTTGTTATTACAGGTGAAGAAACCGAACTTGACAAATCTATTGTTGAAGAAATTGGTGATCCGCTCGTGCATATTATCCGTAATTCTTGCGACCACGGGATTGAAAAACCAGAAGACCGCATTGCTGCAGGAAAGCCAGAGGGTGGAACGGTAAATCTCAAAGCTTACAACGAAGGGAATCACATCGTAATTGAAGTAGCAGATGATGGCAAGGGACTCGATGCTGATATGCTTAGACACAAAGCAATTGAAAAAGGTCTTATTAGTGAAAGAGAAGCAGATTCTATGAGCGATAAAGAAGCTTTTGGTATTATCTTCAAACCCGGATTCTCAACTGCAGCAGCAATTACAAACGTTTCAGGGCGTGGTGTAGGAATGGACGTAGTAAAAACAAACATTGAAAAACTCAATGGTATCATTGATATAGAATCCGAAAAAGGCGTGGGCACAACTCAAAAACTTAAAATTCCTCTTACACTTGCAATTACTCAAGCATTACTTGTAGCTGTTCAAGAGGAATATTATGCTATTCCGCTATCTTCAGTTATTGAAACTGTGCGTGTAAGTCAAGATGAGATATACACCGTTGATGGTAAAAGTGTGCTTCGTTTGCGTGATGAAGTGCTCCCAATTGTCCATTTAGCAGATATTTTTAAGGTGAATTTTGTGTTAGAAAGCACGAATGAGGTGTATGTAGTCGTTATCGGTTTGGCAGAACAAAAAATGGGAGTTATTGTAGATTACCTCGTTGGACAAGAAGAAGTGGTTATCAAATCTCTTGGTTACTATCTCAAAGGCACTGAAGGTATTGCTGGAGCAACGGTGCGTGGTGATGGTAAGATTACAATGATTGTTGATGTGGCAGCGATGATGGATATGGCAAAAGAAGTTAAAGTAAATGTTGCAAAACTGATAGATGACACCGCAGAAACAAAAAAGAAAACTTCCCCAAGTGATTATGTAGTGCTAGCTATTGATGATAGCAATACTGATAGGGCGATAATGAAAAAATGCCTCAAAACACTTGGTGTTACAGTTCTTGAAGCAGCAAATGGACAAGATGGATTGGACATTGTTAAAAATGGAGACAAACATCTTGATGCGGTGCTTGTAGATATTGAAATGCCAAAAATGGACGGCTATACTTTCGCATCTGAAGTAAGGAAATATAATAAATTTAAGAATCTCCCTCTGATTGCTGTTACAAGCAGAAATAGCAAAACTGATAGAATGAGAGGTGTAGAATCAGGTATGACAGAATACATCACAAAACCTTACACGCCAGAATATTTAGTTAATGTCGTTCGGCGAAACATCAACCTCACAATAGATGGAGAATAAAATGAGCGAAAATAAATTAAAAGAAGTCCTTGAAAAACAACAGAACAAAGAAAGCGACATTGCTACTGAAGAGACACTCCATATCATAGGCTTTATGGTTGGCAATGAAGAATATGCTGTGCCTATTTTGAATGTAAAGGAAATTGTAAAGCCTATTGAATTCACTCGTGTCCCTGCAGTGCCTGATTATGTGCTTGGTGTATTTAATCTGCGCGGAACGGTTTTACCTCTTATTAATATGCGCTTAAAGTTCGGCTTACCTGCTATTAAACAAGATGCGGATACAAGATATCTTATCATCAACCAACAAGACGAAATGATTGGATTTATGATTGATAAACTCACAGCTGCAGTGCGTATCCCTCAAAGTGATATTGAACCCATTCCAGAATCTTTTAATGAAAATCAAAATCTTTTGCGAGGTATTGGTAAGCGCGAAGATAGACTAATTACTATTTTACGTGTAGAAAATCTTCTCAAACGCACTTTTTAATTCCCCTATTTTGCTCTCCATTTTGAGAGCAAAACACTCAATAACTAACCACCCTTTAAGTTTCCTGCTTTTCCCATTTTCCTTGAACTTATCCCTCACTCATTTGCACACCATAAGCCCTTAAATCATTATGTTTTGGCGTGGAGAGGTAGAGGCAAACATCATTTTGTTTTGCTACTTTTTGTAAATTCTCCCATAAATGCCTAAATGCCACTAAACTTGCATTGCAATCTTCTTGTCCCGCTTCCCCTTGCATTTGCTCTATATAGCTCTTAGGCACTTCAAAGCCTAAATTTGCTTCATTTATCGCTCTTACACTTTGCAAACTAAAAATCCCAAACACACCCAAACTAAGCTCTGCTACGCTTTTACTCTCACTTTTTAACTCTTGAAAACTTCTTATAAATTTGCTTGCTTGATGTGGACAAAAAATAGGTTGTGTGATGATTCTATCCACGCCAATGCGCAACTTTTGGGCTAATCGCTCTCTTGTTATAGGATTAGTCGTATCTATGGGGGTGCCGCTTATAATGCTTATATCGCTGCCTAATGTATCTCTTGTCATTTGAATAAGCTCTATGCCATCTATTTTTTCACTCCCTGCTTTATTTGTATCATCTCCACCAATAAGGGCTACACACGTGAAGTTTGCATATTTTAAGCTTAGGATTTGGGAGAGAATCTGCGTTTTATCTAGCCCTGCCGCACTTATTGTAGGCACAAAGGGCAAATCTATATGCTCACGCAGTATATACGCGCTCAAAATTGCATTTACACTGGCATTTTTACGCACATTTGCAGGGATAAGCACAAAGCCAACATTTTCTTTCAAAAATTCTCTTGCTCCCTCTAACATTGCCTTTAAGTGCTGTATATCTTCGCTTTTTTGATGTGGTAAAAACTCAAATCCAAACATCATCTCTCCATTTTAATCCCAAATTTAATCCCAAACGCTATAATTGTAACATTTTTTGCAAGGACATTAATGATATGAAACTTGTTGTTTTTGATTTTGATTCTACTCTTATGGATGGCGAGACGATTGATATACTTGCCAAAGCGCATAATGTTAGTGACGAAGTTGCAAAAATCACTCACAAAGCGATGAATGGGGAACTTGATTTTTATGAAGCACTTAAAAGTCGTGTAGCACTCTTAAAAGGATTAAGCCTACAAAAAACCAAAGAGATAGCGCATAATCTACCACTTATGAATGGTGCATTGCCTTGTGTGAAAGCCTTGAAAGCACAAAACTACAAAGTCGTATGCTTTAGCGGAGGATTCCATATTGCAACGGATTATTTTGTAGATATTTTGGGACTTGATGCAAGCTTTGCTAATATTTTGCATCATAAAGATTCTATCCTTACAGGCGAAGTGGGTGGGGAGATGATGTTTAGTGATTCTAAGGGTATAATGCTCCAACGCTTACAGAATCTCCTTAGCCTCACACGCAAAGATACAATTGTGATAGGCGATGGTGCAAATGATTTAAGTATGTTTGCCTATGCCGATGTGCGCATTGCCTTTTGTGCAAAGGAGATTCTTAAAAAAGAAGCAAATATTCTCATTGAGACACAAGATTTAAGAGAAATTCCTAAAGCGCTCAATATTCCCTTTAAGGAGTAAATATGACGATTTCAATCCTTTGTGGTGGCTCTGGCACGCGTCTTTTTCCCCTATCGCGTGAGCTTTTGCCTAAACAATTTGCTAATCTACTTCCATCTAAAAACGCTCAAACTTCCTCACACTCACTTTTCCAAGAGACACTTTTGCGCAATGATTTTTTACGCAAAAGCCACAAGGGCAAATTCCAAATTATTACCAATGATAATCACTACTTCATCGCGCAAGAACAAGCTCACAAAATTAATATTCCCTTATCAGAATTTATTTTAGAATCTCTTGGCAAAAATACCGCTCCAGCACTTACTTTTGCGGCTCTAAAGTCTTTAGAATCTTTTTCACTCAATCAAAATGAAGATGATATTATTCTTGCGCTGCCAAGCGACCACCTTATCAAAAATACTGCTGATTACGAACAGAGTATATTTCAAGCCATAGAATTAGCACAAAAAGGATTCTTAGTTACTTTTGGGATTAAGCCAAATTGCCCACATACAGGCTATGGCTATATTAAGGCAAAAGATAGCGTTGTAGAAAAATTCATTGAAAAGCCCTCCATTAAAGATGCTAAAGCTTATGTAGAAAATGGCAACTATCTATGGAATAGCGGTATGTTTTGCTTTAAAGCAGAAGTGTTTTTACAAGAGCTTGAAGTGCATAACCCAGAAGTATATAAGCGCTGTAAGCTTACTTTTGAAGCTTCTAAGGAAAGTGAAGCAAAGGATTTTATCCGCTTAGATGCCAAAATGAGTGAAAATTTGCCTGATATTAGCATAGATTACGCATTAATGGAAAAAAGTCAAAAGGTCGCTTGTGTGAGTAGCAATTTTATATGGAATGATATTGGAAGTTTTGAATCTCTCTCTAATGAATATCCCACAGATGAAGCAGAAAATGCAAGTAAAAATACCTTTATTCAAAAAGAATGCAAAAATAATTTTGTCATTTCAGATAAGCTTGTCGCAGGGATTGGGCTAGAGGATTTAATGATTATTGATGAAAACGATTGCCTCTTAATAGCCAAAAAAGGGTATTCTCAACAAGTCAAAGATATTGTGGCTTTGCTAAAAACTACCCACCCTGAACTTACTCAAATTCACAAAACTGCTCATCGCCCTTGGGGAACTTATACAATTTTATTAGAATCTCAAAATTACAAAATCAAGCAAATTGTCGTTAAGCCAAAGGGCAAATTGAGCTTACAAAAACATTATCATCGTAATGAACATTGGATTATTGTAAGCGGTTGTGCCATAATTACACTTGGAGAATCACAAAAATTCCTCAAAGCAAATCAAAGCACTTATATTCCTATGGGTGAAGTGCATAGACTTGAAAATCCCGGAATCCTGCCACTTGTACTCATTGAAGTACAAATGGGAGAATATTTAGGTGAAGATGACATCGTGCGTTTGAGCGATGATTATCAGCGTAAATAATGATTATAGCCATAGTCGTAGATAGTTATAAAGATAGAAGTAATGGCACTTCTATGACAGCCTTTCGCTTTGCAAGAGCTTTGATCGAAAGAGGACACTGCGTGCGCATAATCACAACAAATCCTACACAAGAAGAAAGTAATGAACAAAGTAGCGGTGAAGAGTTTTATTTTGTCAAAGAAAGATATATTCCAATCGTTACAGAAATCTCGCATAAACAACATATGATTTTTGGTTCACCAGATTCTCACATTTTAGAATCTGCCCTTAAAGGTTGTGATATTGCACATTTTTATTTACCTTTTGCATTAGAAATTGCAGGTGTTCATTTGTGTAGAAAGATGAAGATTCCCTATATAAGTGCGTTTCATCTCCAACCTCAACATATCAGTTATAATATGAATATGAACTTTAAATGGTTTAATGCTTATCTTTTTAGGAGATTCTATAAAACCTTTTATCGTTACACACATCATATCCACTGCCCAAGTCAGCTTATGGAAGAAGAAATACAAAAGGCAGGGTATGGTGGGAAAAAGTTTGTTATAAGCAATGGTTTCCAAATTAATAGAGCACAATCTTGTGTGAAGCCATTTGATGATACATTTTTTCATATTATTTCAGTGGGAAGATTCTCTAAAGAAAAGCGGCAGGATATTTTGATAAAAGCTATTACTCAAAGTAAATATGCAAACAATATCAAATTACATCTACACGGAGTTGGACCAAAAGAGCAATATCTGCGCAAACTCTGCGATAAACTTTTAATCAATCCACCTGAATTTGGCTTTATTGATAATAATATACTCATTGAAAAACTTAAATGTTGCCATTTGTATGTGCATTCTGCGGAAGTTGAAAGCGAGGCTATTTCTTGCCTAGAGGCAGTTTCTATTGGATTAGTTCCTGTTATTGCTGATTCTAAAATAAGTGCTACTACACAATTTGCCCTTGATGAAAGAAGCTTATTTAAAACAAATAATATAGCGGATTTAAGCGCAAAAATTGACTATTGGATAGAACACTCTAAAGAACGAGAGCAGATGAAAAAGCAATATGCCAAAAGTGCATCAAAATATGCGCTTGAGAAAAGTATTGATAAAATCATTAATATGTATGAAGAAGCTATCACCGATTTTACGACAAATCCTATATTATTTGAAGCCATTAACGCTTGATAAACGTTACACTCTTAAAATTATTTTTTATTTCTACATAAATATTTATATTAAAGCAAGTTTTTTTTAGATAAAATTTGAGGTTTTTAGCATTTGTATCCACATACTATTAGAGAAAGGAAAATTATGGAGCAAACACTCTCAATTATTAAGCCCGATGCTGTCAAAAAAGGTGTGATTGGCAAAATTATAGACCGCTTTGAAAGCAATAATCTCCGCATTTGTGCAATGAAGAAACTTCAACTTACTCGTTGCGATGCAGAAGCTTTTTATGCTATTCATAAAGAACGACCATTTTTTAAGGATTTGGTTGATTTTATGATAAGCGGACCAGTGGTTGTGATGGTGCTTGAAGGCAATAATGCCGTAATGAAAAATCGTGATCTTATGGGTGCAACAAACCCAAAAGAAGCGGCAGCTGGCACGATTCGTGCAGACTTTGCTCAAAGCATTGATGCAAATGCTGTGCACGGAAGTGATAGTCTTGAAAATGCAAAAAATGAAATTGCTTTTTTCTTTAGCACAAGGGAGATTTGCTAGTTGAAAATTGCGATGCGAAAAATCTCCCATACCCCTAAAGATATCGCCCTTAATATTGAGGGTGTGAATTTACAAGCGCAGCTTTATCGTATGGATTCTCAAATGCTGTGCCTCAAAGGCAAAATCTACGGGGAAATAGAGCTTGTTTGCGACAATAGTGGAGAAGAGTATATTCACAAACTTGAAAATCCTTTGGTTTTGTATATTTCAGATGGTATCTGGAATGCACAAAGCCAAAGCAAAAAGCTTGATAGTTTTGAAGTTGTTGAGTTTTTTGATGGCTTTATTGATTTACATTATATTTTAGAAAGTGAAATTGAATCTATACGAAGCGATTATCACACCAAAGACTAATTTTAAGGAGTAGAAATGGCAGTTCCTAAAAGACGCGTAAGCAAAACCCGAGCAGCAAAAAGACGCTCACACTACAAAATAGCTCTTGCAAAACCTATCAAAGATAAAGATGGAAGCTGGAAAATGCCTCATCATATTAATAAATTTACAGGTAGCTACAAGTAATTTATAACTCAAGGAGTGAAGATGCTAAAAATAGCCATTGATGTTATGGGTGCGGATAATGGGGTAACTCCTATCGTTCAAGGAGTTATACAGGCATTAAAATCACGTGATTTTAATGCTGTCATTATCGGTGATGAAGCGCAAATCGCTCCTCTTGTCCCCCCATATCTTCAATCGCGCGCGCAAATCGTGCATTGCACAGATTATATTCGTATGGAAGAATCTGCATCTGCAGCGGCAAAACGCACACAATCTTCTATTTTTAAAACCACCGAACTTCTTAAAAATGGAGATGTAGATGCACTTGTCTCACCTGGACATAGTGGAGCAACAATGAGCCTTGCTACACTTAAAATTGGACGCATCAAAGGTGTATCACGCCCTGCAATATGCACTACTATGCCAAATATTACTGATAAACCGAGTATTATCCTTGATGCAGGAGCAAATACAGACTGCAAACCTGAATACCTCGTAGATTTTGCCATTATGGGTTATGAATATGCAAAAAATGTTATAGGATTTGAGAATCCGCGCGTAGGGCTTTTATCTAATGGTGAAGAAGATAATAAAGGAAATGAGCTTACCAAAGCTACCTTCAAACTCTTAAAAGAATTTAGTTTCTTTAAAGGCAATGTTGAAGGACGTGATATTTTTAATGGAAGTGTTGATGTTATTGTATGTGATGGATTTAGTGGGAATCTCGTGCTAAAGGCAAGTGAAGGGGTAGCGAGTGCTATGTCATTGGTGCTGAAAAAAGATATTAAATCCTGCTTATGTTCAATGTTTGGCGCACTTTTCTTACGCGGAGTATTCAAACGATTAAAGAAAAAAATGGACCATAGTGAATATGGTGGTGCCCCTCTACTCGGTGTGCAAAAAGTTGTCATCATTAGTCACGGAAGTGCTAATGCGCGCGCTATTGAATGCGCTATTTATCAAGCGCTTAATGCCATAGAATCTAATATATGTTCCAAGCTCTCTGATGCTTTTGCAAATAAACCTTCGAGCGCTCAACAATAAGGATTCTCTATGGGCAAAATATATGCTTCACTTAAATCAATTGCTTCTTATATCCCTCCCACCTGCATAAGCAATGTTGATTTTGAAAAAACACTTGATACAAATGATGAGTGGATTACCAAACGCACAGGTATTAAAACGCGTTATTTTGCCTTGCCTTCACAACAAACAAGTGACCTTGCTTATGAAGCAGGTAAAAAAGCAATAGAACGCGCAGGCATCGAACCAAAAGATATTGATGCAGTAATCGTAGCAACTCTAAGCCCTGATTATCTCACAATGCCTAGCACTGCTTGTATTACTTCCTTTAAACTCGGTATTGAAAATAAAGCTGCCTTTGATATTAGTGCGGCGTGTAGTGGATTTGTTTATCTTCTCTCTCTTGCTAAATCTTTTATAGAATCCGGCACTTATAAGCAAATCCTCATCATTGGTGCAGAAAAAACAAGTTCTGTTCTTGATTTTAGCGATAGAAGCACTTGTGTTCTTTTTGGTGATGGAGCTGGAGCGTGTGTTATAAGTAGCACAAATGATGAGAAAGCAGCTATCTTGGGCGTGAATGTAAGTGCAAATGGACGATATCAAGACTTTCTTTGCACTCCACGTGCTCATGCAACCTTTGGCGCTATTCAAGCACAAGAAAAGCAATCATTTATTCAGATGAAAGGCAATGAAACCTTTAAAGTTGCTGTGAAAACGCTTGTATCAGAAGTAAAAGAGATTCTAAACACCCATCACATAAACCCTCAAGATGTATCATTTTTTATTCCTCATCAAGCAAATTTACGTATTATTAATGCAGTGGGAGAGAATCTAAACTTCACTCCAGAACAAATCGTTGTAAGCATACAAAAATATGGTAATACTTCAGCAGCCTCTATTCCTATGGCAATGAATGACCTTTACGAGGAAAAAAAGCTTAAATATGGGGATTTAATGCTACTAGATGCCCTTGGTGGTGGGCTTACTTGGGGTTCAGCACTTGTGCACTTTGGTGGCACAAACTAGGCTTTTTAAATATTTTTTGCCTTTCATTTTTTTTTTTTTTTGTTAGAATGTCGCCAAAATATTTCAAAGGATATAACGCAATGAAAGAGGCTTCTTTTTATATTGAACAAATGACTTGTCAAGCTTGTTCTAGTGGGATTGAGCGTAGTCTAAAGCGTAAAAGTTTTTGCCAAGACATACAAGTGCATCTTTTAAGTAAAAAAGCCCATATTGTATATGATGAAACGCAAGCAAACCTTGAAGATATTTTTAAACTCATAGCCAAAATGGGTTATGAGCCTCATTTAAACGATTCTGCGCTTGATAAACGCTCTACCTCAAAACACACTTCATTTTCACTCAATGCTCTTATAGAATCTTTTGATAATCGTTTCTTATCTACTCAAACCAAACTCATTGTAAGCATAATCGCCACAATTATAGTTGTAGTGCTCTCTTGGAGTGAAATGTTTATAGGCATAAGTCTGCCATATACACTTCATTACACGCTTTTACTTGTTTTAAGCTTGGCAGTTATGCATATGGGAAGAATGTTTTATTTGCGTGGATTTAAAGCACTTTTTGCGCGAAATCCCAATATGGATTCTCTGATTGCCATAAGCACTTCTAGTGCATTTTTATACAGCTTACAAGGCGCATTTAATGCACACTTTCATACATACTTTGATAGCGTATGCGTAATTATCACCCTTGTGCTTGTTGGAAAATCTATTGAAGAGCGCTCCAAAAAAAATGCATTAGATAGTGCCTCGCTGCTTTTGCAGCTTAACCAAAAAACGCTCCAAAAAATTCAACTCCCAAATAATGCCACACTTGATATTCAAACCCTATCAAATGCACCTTGCAGGGCAGTTACTGCACAAGATATTCAACAAGGAGATATACTTAAAGTCTTACCTGGTGAAATGATTATGGTAGATTCTATAATGATAGAGGGACATTCAAGCATAGATACCTCTGCTATTAATGGCGAATCGCTCCCTCTTTTAGCCCATAAAAATGATAAGCTTTTTTCAGGGAGTATAAATCTTGATGGCGTGCTGTATGTGCGTGCAGAAAAAAATGCACAGCAATCTACTCTTGCACAGATTCTACAACTCGTGCAAAATGCCCAAGAAAGTAAAGCACCTATCGCCTCACTTGCGGATAAGGTGGCAGCATTTTTTGTGCCGCTTGTAATATGTTTGGCAGCAGGTGCTGGTGTATTTTGGTGGGGTATGAGAGATTTTGAATTTGGGCTTAGTATTTTTATCGCTACTCTTGTTATTTCTTGCCCGTGCGCACTTGGGCTTGCTACACCAATGGCGATTCTCCACGCACAAGCTATTTCAAATAAAATGGGCGTTTTTTTTAAAGATGCTAAAAGCTTTCAAACACTTAGTCAAATCACACATATTGCATTTGATAAAACAGGCACACTCACTCAAGGACTGGAAATAGCACAGATTCTCTCTTTTGATAAGCACTTGAGCCAACAAGAAATTTTTAATCTCGCCTACACTTTAGAATCCACAAGCACACATATTATTGCCCAAGCTTTTCACACTCACCCTATGAGTGCAAATGTTACGCTTTACCCCATTATAAATGCACAAAATATCATAGGCAGCGGTATTAAAGGCACTATTAATGATTGTGAATATTGGCTTGGTAATGCCCATTTGCTTCCACCACATCTTAGAGGTGAGCTTGAAAATCTCCCGCAAGATGATAAAATCATACTTTATCTTGCTACAAATGAGCGCATTTTGGCACAATTTGCATTACAAGACCATATCAAATCCGATGCACTTTCCACCCTTGCACATTTTAGAGAAAAAAATATAAGCTTTAGTCTTATAAGTGGGGATAATCTCCTCAATACACAAAAAATTGCCTTTGCTCTAGGTATTACAGATTTTACCGCCTTAGCAAAACCTCAGGATAAAATGCGCCTCCTTGAACAGCTTAATGCAAACAATCACAAAGTTCTTATGGTTGGCGATGGGATTAATGATGCGCCTGCTCTTGCTTATGCACATACTTCCATTGCTTTTGCCTCGCCTCAAGATATTGCTACACAAAGTGCCGATATTACTATTTACAATCAACATTTAATGAGTATTTATAACGCATACTCTCTTGCAAAAGCCAGTATTTTAAATATAAAACAGAATCTTGTTTTCGCTTTTTGCTATAATATTGCTTTTATTCCTCTAGCAATGGGTGTATTAGGGGGATTTGGCATATTCTTACACCCGATGTTTTGCGCATTTGCAATGACCTGCTCAAGCCTAAGTGTCGTTGCCAACGCTGCAAGATTAAAAGCATTTAAAATTTTATAAAATCTCAAAAGGAGATGAAATGACAACGACTCTATCAGTAAGTGGTATGCGCTGTGGGAAATGTGTAGATAAAATTGAAAAATTTATCGGAGAAATAGAAGGCGTAAGCCTTATTGATGTAAATTTGGAAAAAAGCCAAGTTAAAATAGAATTTAATGCCCCTGCTACACAAGAGCTTATTTCAGAAGCTATCCTTGATGCAGGATTTGGAATAGATGAGAACAATTCTTGAATTTTTTAAAAAGTTTTTTCCTTATATCAAAGGACATAAACTTTCTTTTGCAATCGCCATTATTGCTTCACTTGTTGTAGGATTATGCACGGCTGGAACTGCTTATCTTATTGACCCTTTGCTTGATACACTCTCTGGCAAAGTTCCACGCGCTAATCCATTCTTCAGCTTTGATGAGTTAGCTCAAAATAATACATTAACATTTGCGATGATGTTTATGATTATTGGCACTTATTTGGGAAAATCTCTTGGCACTTATGTGCAAGCTTATTTTATGAATTTTATTGGACAAGATATCGTGCGACAAGTGCGTGATAGAATGCTTAGACATATGCTTTCGCTTGAAATGGTGTTTTTTAATAAAATGCGTAATGGTGAGCTTATGGCGAGAATCACGAATGATATTGGTATCATTCGTTCAGCCGTTTCAAACTATATTACAGAATTTATCCGAGAAAGCATTACAATTATTGGGCTTGTAGCGATTGTCATTTATCAAAGTCCCAAATATGCACTCATTGGGTTAGTTATTGTGCCCTTAGCTCTCATACCTATTAATCTGATTATCAAAAAACTTAAAAAATATTCACGCAATATAATGGAAAAAAATGCAGATATTACCGCTAAACTTCACGAAATCTTCAATAATATAGAAGTCATTAAAGCGAGTAATGGGGAGCGATTGGAGCTTAAAAAATTTAAACTTCAAAATCTCACTTTTCTTAAAATCAGTATGAAAGCTGTGCGAGTAGGAGAATTAATTACCCCTCTTATGGAGCTTTTAGGGGCTATTATGCTTGCATTGGTCGTATATATGGCAATTATTGATATTTCCAAAGGAGAACTTAGTGTAGCACAATTCTCATCTTTCGCAGGTGCGTTGCTTTTTATCTACACACCACTAAAGAGACTTGTTAATCTCTATGGACAAATGCAATCTGCCATTGTTGCAAGTGATAGAATCTTTGAGATTCTCAATCAAACTCAACAAATCCGTGATGGTGGGATACAACTCCAAGCCCCAATAAATGAAATTATTTTTAAAGATGTGCATTTTCGCTATAACGAAGAAACCCACGCACTTAAGGGCATAAGTATGTGCTTTGCAAAAAATAAAATCACTGCTCTTGTAGGTAAAAGTGGAAGTGGAAAAAGCTCAATTATCAATTTGCTTTTGCGTCTTTATGAAGCCGATAGTGGAGAGGTGCTTATCAACAGTCAAAACATTAAAAACTATACACAAAAAAGTGTGCGCAATAATATGGCAGTAGTTACACAAAGAATTTTTATATTTAATGATAGTATTTTACATAATGTTGCTTATGGTAGCAAAATAGATGAAAAAAAAGTCATTGAAGCTCTCAAATTTGCTCACGCGTGGGATTTTGTGCAAGAAATGCCTCAAGGAATACATACTATCCTTGATGAATTTGGCTCAAATCTTAGTGGCGGGCAACGTCAAAGAATTGCCATTGCACGCGCAATTTATAAGAATCCTGAAGTGCTTATCCTTGATGAAGCTACTTCTGCACTTGATTCACAAACTGAAGAGGCAATTAAAGAAAGTATAGAGCATCTAAGGCATAATAAAATTATTATCATCGTAGCTCACCGCCCAAGCACAATTGAACTTGCTGATGAAGTCTTACATTTACAACTGGGGCAAATTATCAAACAAGAAACTCACTCTAAAAAATAGAATAAACATCTTAAGATTCTCAAAATGGCATAAAAAAACTTTAATCAATATTTTCCTATAATGTAGCTTAGCCTTTTTAAAATGCTACTAAGTAGTTTTGGGATAAAAGCTCCTAGAGTGCTTGTGTAAGCTATAGAGGTCAAACTACAAACAGGAGGTTTCATGCGAGAGGATAAAATAATTGAAAGCTACACAGGGGTAACACCTCAAAGAAAAAAGAGTAAAATCCCTGCCAAACTTGATTTTTGGCAAAGTGCAACAGGGCTATTCTTAGGGTTGTTTATGTTGGCACATTTACTTTTTGTATCAAGTATCTTAATCAGCAAAGAAGCGATGTATAAAGTTACAAAATTCTTTGAGGGCAGTATGATTTTTGGTGAGGCAGGCGAGCCACGTCTTGTTTCTGTTATTGTGGCTATTGTCATTATTGCTCTTGTAGTGCATGCGTTCTTGGCGTTGAGAAAATTCCCGATTAACTACAAACAATTTCTCGCCTTACGTGTTCATAAAGATTTAATGAAGCACGGGGATACAAGTTATTGGGCAATTCAAGCAGCGACAGGCTTTGCTATTTTCTTTTTGGCAATGCCACACGTATTCATAATGCTTACACAACCTGAAAATATCGGTCCAAGTGCAAGTTCATATAGATTCTATCACCAAGATTTCTATTTGCTTTATGCACTTTTACTTTTTGCTGTTGAATTTCACGGCTCTATTGGACTTTATCGGCTTTGTATTAAATGGGGCTGGTTTGAAGGGCTTGGAATTAAAGCATTACGTGCTATTAAGCTAGCTCTCACAGCATTCTGCCTTATACTTGGTATTGCTTCATATGTGGCGTATATGCAAATTGGACACGGACTAGATAGTAGCTACAGTATTCAGGAATATAGAATGATTGATGAGCACACACAAGGGAAAGGAGAGTAAATGAAAGTAGTATATTCAGATGCACTGATTATTGGCGGTGGTTTAGCAGGACTTCGTGCTTCTATTGCAGCAAAACAGGCAGGGCTTAACACCATTGTGCTTTCTCTTGTGCCAGTCAAAAGAAGCCATTCAGCGGCTGCTCAAGGTGGTATGCAAGCAAGTCTAGGTAATTCTGTAAAAAGTGATGGTGATAATGAAGATCTACACTTTGCAGACACGGTAAAAGGAAGTGATTGGGGTTGTGATCAAAATGTAGCAAGAATGTTTGTTACTACCGCACCAAAAGCAATTCGCCAACTAGCAGGTTTTGGGGTGCCTTGGACAAGAATCCAAAAAGGCGACCGCCCTGCAGTTATTAACGGCGAAAAAGTAACAATTACAGAAGATGATTTTAGACACGGTTATATTCATTCACGCGATTTTGGTGGAACAAAAAAATGGCGAACTTGTTATACCGCCGATGCTACTGGACATACAATGCTTTATGCAGTAGCAAATGAAGCTTACAAACTCGGTGTAGATATTCAAGATAGGAAAGAAGCTATCTCTCTTATCCATCAAGATGGGAGATGTTATGGAGCCGTAGTGCGTGATTTGGTAACAGGAGAACTTATAGCTTATGTATCTAAAGGCACTTTACTCGCTACAGGAGGCTATGGTAGAGTATATCGCAACACTACAAATGCCGTTATCTGTGAAGGAACAGGTGCAGCTATTGCAATGGAAACAGGCGTAGCAAAACTTGGGAATATGGAAGCTGTGCAGTTTCACCCTACTCCGATTGTGCCAAGTGGAATCCTCCTTACAGAAGGTTGTCGTGGCGATGGTGGTGTTCTACGTGATGTTGATGGCTACCGCTTTATGCCTGATTATGAGCCAGAGAAAAAAGAACTTGCAAGTCGTGATGTTGTTTCAAGAAGAATGCTTGAACATATCCGCAATGGTAAAGGCGTAAAATCTCCTTATGGCGACCACTTATGGCTTGATATATCTATCTTAGGACGTGCTCACGTAGAGAGAAACTTGCGTGATGTGCAAGATATTTGTAAAACATTTGCAGGAATTGACCCTGCAACACCGGGTGTTTGGGCTCCCGTGCGACCAATGCAGCACTACTCTATGGGCGGTATCCGCACAGATTATAGAGGAGAAACTTACCTTAAAGGACTATTTGCTGCTGGTGAAGTAGCTTGTTGGGACTTACACGGATTCAATCGTCTTGGCGGGAACTCTGTAAGCGAAGCTGTAGTAGCTGGTATGATTATTGGAGAATACTTTACAGAATACTGCCAAGGAGCAAACCTTGATGTCCAAACAACCTTGCTTGAAAAATTTGTCAAAAAAGAAGAAGAATATCTCGCTTCATTGCTTAATAGCACAGGAAATGAAGATGTCTATGTGCTTAAAAATGCTATGAAAGACATTATGGATAATGATGTGGGAATCTTCCGTGATGGCAAAAGTTTGCAAGAGGCTGTGAATAAACTTGAAGATCTCTATAAACGCAGTAAGAATGTTCGTGTGCAAAACAAAAAACTTCATAACAATCCCGAGCTTGAAGATGCTTACCGCACACCAAAAATGCTTAAAATTGCATTATGTGTTGCAAAAGGTGCACTTGATAGAACAGAATCTCGTGGTGCACATACACGCGAAGATTATCCAAAACGTGATGATGCGAATTGGTTAAAACGTACACTTACAAGCTGGGAAGACCCAAATCAAACATTACCAACGGTTACTTATGAAGATTTGGATATTATGAAAATGGAAATTGCACCCGGCTTCCGTGGCTATGGCGCAAAAGGTATGATTATTGAACATCCAAATAGTGCTATTCGCCAAGCTGAGATTGAGAAAATTACACAAGAGATTCAAGCAAAGGGCGGTGATAGATATGCCTTGCAAGAAGCCTTGATGCCTTTCAATCTCCAACCACAATTTAAAGCAAGAAACCAACGACTAGGAGATAAGTAATGAGTGCAACACAACAAAAAGGAAGAACACTAACTATTCGAGCATTAAAGTTTGACCCACAAAGTGCAGTGTCGAAACCACATTTTCGTGAGTATCAGGTTGAAGAAGCTCATTCAATGACAGTTTTTATTGCATTGGGTATGATTAGAGAGCAACAAGACCCTGATTTAAGCTTTGATTTTGTATGTCGTGCTGGTATCTGCGGAAGCTGTGCAATGATGATTAACGGGCGTCCAAGGCTTGCGTGTAAAACACTTACTCAAGACTTCCCTGATGGTGTCATTACCCTTATGCCTCTCCCTGCATTTAAACTTATCAAAGATTTAAGCGTAAATACAGGCGAATGGTTTGCAGGTATGACAAAACGAGTAGAAAGCTGGATACATACTCAACATCAGCCCGATATTTCTAAACTTGAAGTGCCTATTGAACCTGAAGTAGCTGATGAAGTTTTTGAACTTGATAGATGTATTGAGTGTGGCTGTTGTATTGCAAGCTGTGCAACAAAAGTTATGCGCGAAGATTTTGTTGGTGCAGCTGGAATGAATCGGATTGTGCGGTTTATGATTGACCCGCACGATGAGCGCACTGATGAGGATTATTATGAGCTTGTAGGTAACGATGATGGTGTATTTGGTTGTATGAGTCTTATTGCTTGCCACGATACTTGCCCAAAAGAACTTCCTCTACAGAGCAAAATTGCTTATTTGCGCCGCAAAATGCTTAGTGTAGGTATGAAATAACACAATCTTTCTACCCTTTTACTTAAAAAGGGTAGATTCTAAAGAAACATAATGCAATCTATTTATTCTGTCTTTTTTTCATCAACAAATATTGCTCTGCTTTGTCTTATATGTCTTTTTATCTTTGCTGGTTGTTCTTCTATTGTCGCTTCTACCAAAGACATTAAAGACCCACTTGCACTTCAATCAAATCCAACACCTGTTTTTGACCCTGTGCTCACTGCTATTGGTATGCCTTATCAGAATAAACTTAAACAAAACCCAACTATTACGGGAGGAATGCTCGTAAGTGATGGGTTAGACGCATTTTTGCATCGCGCTTATCTCGCTCGTATGGCAGAAAAAAGCATTGTTTTGCAAACTTATATTTATAAAAATGACCTCGCTTCACGTATTCTTATGCACGAGATTTGGCTTGCTGCACAAAGAGGGGTGATTGTTAAAATGCTCATTGATGATAATGGATTAGATTCTGATTTTTCAGATATTATTGCTCTTAATTCTCACCCAAATATTGAAGTAAAAATCTTCAACCCCTATAAAAATCGCTCAAAAATCCTACGTTATCCAGAAATGGTGTTTGATTTTAATCGCATTAATCATCGTATGCACAATAAACTCTTTATTGTAGATGATATTGCCCTTATCATTGGTGGACGAAATATCGCAGATAATTATTTTGACCAAAATCATCATATTAATTTTGTTGATACCGATGTGCTTTTTATTGGTAATGTAGCAATGGAGGGGAAAAAAAATTTTTATGAATATTGGAATTTTCATCGCTCTATTCCTGTTTCACTTCTTAAATTCAAAACGCCACTTAAAAAACTTAAATCCTCTATGGAAAGTCTTAAAGCGAATCCTGAGTGGGCACATTATGAGGAAAAAATCAATACCCTTATTAAAAAATACAAAAACAAATCTTTTGAGGTATTTTGGGGCAATGCCGTGTTTATTGCTGATAAACCAGAAAAAATTCAAGACCCACAAGCGCCAAAACCCATTGCCAAAGCACTTGCAAAGATTCTCAACTTTACATATAACAATCTTTATATTTCTGCCGCCTATTTTGTGCCAAGCAAAGAGGGTATAAAACGTTTTAAAACCTTGATTGCTTCGGGTGTGGATATTAATATTCTTACAAATTCTCTTGCCTCTACGGATTCTCTTGTCGTATATAGTGCGTGGGAACGTTATCGTGGCACTCTTATTAAAGAGGGTGCAAATATATATGAATATCAATATCAAGGTAGAGGTAAATCAAAGTTACGTGATAAAATATCAAAGTCCAAAGCTTCTTTGCATAGCAAAAGCATTGTATTTGATGATTCTATTACTTGGATTGGGAGTTTTAATCTTGATCCACGTTCAACTCATCTCAATACTGAATGCGTTGTTATCTTTGATAATCCTAAATTTGCAAAAGTCTTTAAGGCTGATTTGATGACAGATATGGAAAGTGCGTGGCACGTATATAATAAAAATGGAAAAACGCTTTGGGAGGGAGATGATGAAAGCAAGACAGAGATTTTTACCTATCCTCCTGATACAGGGATTTGGACAAGGATTCTAAAAACACTTGCAAAAATTCTCCCTGAAAGCCAAATTTAAAATCTCTGCATCTGCAATTAGGGCGCCAATCCGTTACTGAAACTTTTAAGACTTTTTTGAAAAACATTCTCTCCTGTATTAATAGGTGAGGTAGAAAGCTGCGTATGACATTGAATACAAGCATTAATAACACTATGTTCTTTAGCAAGTGCTGGAGATTGAATCTTCTTCACATCGTGGCACGAAAAACAATCCTCTCCACAGCCGCCCATATCAATTTGTGCCATTTTTTCATCAGTATGACAAGTTTTACATTCAAGCATAGGACGATGTCTTATATCATTTTTATAATCAAGATTCTGATGGCACGATTTACAATCTCCTGTGCAGCCCCATATATCTAATATTATAATACTCACTGCCCATAGCACTCTCTTAAGCAATCTCATTTTATCCACCACCAACAAAATCTAAAATCTCCACTTCATCACCATTTTGTAATATATAGCTTTCCCATAAAGGCTTTTTTACAATCTGTGTATTAACTGCAATCGCCATTGCCTTATGGGTAATATTCAACTTTTTTATAAGCGATAGAATCGTTACTTGCTCATCTATCTCATAGTCCTTGCCATTCAATAATATATGCCCACTCATTACTGCTCCTTTTTCTCTTCATTTTTGTCAGAAAAAAATTTAAAAAACCCATCTTTAATATTTTGCTGTGCAACACGTGAAAGTGCTAAATCTCCATATTCAATGTCTTTTGTAATAGTGCTTCCTGCACCTATAAGCACATTTGATTCTATGTTTAAAGGTGCGATGAGTTGCACATCACTTCCTACAAACACACTTTTGCCAATAGTCGTCTTATGTTTTGCCTTACCATCGTAATTACAAGTAATCACTCCCGCACCAATATTGCTTCCCTCATCTATTTCGCAATCTCCAAGATAACTCAAATGACCCACTTTCACACCGCGCAAGGTGCTTGATTTTGTTTCAACAAAATTGCCAATATGAGTATTTTTAATATGACTCTTAGGGCGGATATGCGCCAAAGGTCCTACATCACTTGATTCTATAATGCTCTGTTCAATCACACTATGCGCTTTAATGTGAGAATCACTAATATGAGAATCCCCTAATATCTGCACACCCTGCTCTATAATGCACTCCCCACTAAAAGTAACATTAGATTCTAGATAAATAGTATGAGGCAAGTGCATAATCACGCCCTGATCCATTGCCTTCTCACGCAATCTTTGAAGCATAATCTCTTGAGCACAGGCAAGCTGAATCTTAGAATTCACCCCCATAAATTCCTCTTCTTTTACCTCCAATGCAGCTATTTCTATGCCATTTTCTTTTGCATAAAAAACTACATCGGTAAGATAAAATTCTTGCTGATTATTGGCATTTCCCACTTGAGGCAAGTAAAGATCAAGGATTGATTTGTGGAGTTTATAAACACCTGCATTTACATCTTTTATCAAAAGCTCGGATTCTTTTGCATCTTTTTGCTCAATAATTCTTTGCACTACGCCAGATTCCATCACTACACGTCCATAGCCATCTGGATTTTGAAGATGCAAGACACTCATTACAATTTGTGCTTTGTTTTGGCATAAAGACTTGAGAGTTTGTGAACACACTAAAGGCATATCACCATTAAGAATAAGAATCTCATCATATTGATAACAAAAAGGCTTTTTAGCGTTTGCACCTGCATTTTGTCCTTGCATTAGCGCACCACCTGTCCCGGGATAATGAGCGTGGTCTTGGAGATGAAAATGCAATGCCCCATCAGCATAAGCCTGTTTATATGCACAAAGCAAGCGCTCTTTAATCACATTTTCTTGATGAAAAAGCACAATATGCACATCATCACTTATTTTTAATGCCTCATCAATGGAGTAAAACAACATTTCTTTGCCACAAATTTTATGCAATACTTTAGGAATATGCGATTTCATACGCGTCCCTGCTCCTGCGGCTAAAATCACCACTGATACATTCATAAATTACTCCTTCATTTATATTGAATTGGCTTAATTTATATAATTTTAACACACTAAATCCTATAATACGCCCTTGAGTTTCAATTTTGGAGTGATTTTTGAAAAAAATATTTTGCCTGCTTAGTTTATGTATGCTTTTTACTTATGCAGAGCCAAAACTTGAGCCCGCACTTCCTGCACCCTCTAGTATTCCATCTGTGCCATCAATCCCTAATAACCCTATCTTACCATCAGTAGATCTCTCCCTTACTGCACCAAAAGAACCAACCGAACTTGTTGCCACTCTCAATATCGTGCTTATCATCACGCTTCTTGTCATTGCTCCATCGCTTGTGCTTGTGATGACAAGCTTTACACGTATTGTCATTGTTTTTGCTTTTTTGCGCACTGCACTTGGCACACAGCAATCTCCCCCAACACAAGTGCTTGTTAGCCTTGCTCTAATTTTGACATTTTTTATTATGGAACCTGTGGCAACCAAAAGCTATGAAGTGGGTATTAAACCTTATGCAGAAAAAAAAATCTCCTATGATGAAGCCTTTGAAAGAGCGATTGTGCCTTTTAAAGATTTTATGATTAAAAACACGCGTGAAAAAGATTTGGCTCTTTTTTTTAGAATCCGCCAACTTGAAAACCCTCAAAGTGTTAATGATGTGCCCTTAACAGTGTTGCTTCCGGCATTTATGATTAGTGAGCTTAAAACTGCATTTTGGATTGGTTTTTTGCTTTATCTGCCTTTTTTAGTTATTGATATGGTTATTAGCTCGGTGCTTATGGCAATGGGTATGATGATGTTGCCACCTGTAATGATTTCGTTGCCTTTTAAGATTCTTGTTTTTATACTTGTTGATGGTTGGAATCTCCTCATAGGTAACCTTGTGCAAGGCTTTAAGTAGCTAGGTCTAGAATGAATTGTGAGCATTTTGGCATATGTGGAGGCTGCACAAATATACAAGATTATTCCACACAGCTGCAGACAAAACACAATCTTACTTTGCAAGAATTTCAATCTTTTCTTGATACAAAAAGCAAAAATTTTCAATATCCCACCAATCCCTTAGCCATAGAAGTATTTGCTTCGCCACAAGAGGGGTTTAGAGCTCGTGCAGAGTTTAGATTCTCTCACACTTTCCAGAATAAAAGTGGGCTTGATTTTGCTATGAACGCATTTGGCTATAATCACCGTGTGCCTATTAAAAAATGTCCTATTTTGCTCCCTACTTTACAGGACATTATGCCTCTTTTGCTGCACTATCTCAATACATACGACTTACTTAATCATAAACTTTATGCGTGTAATCTCCTCTCCTCCTTGCAAAATGAAGTTATCATCACCCTCGTTTATCATAAATCCCTAGATTCTCATTGGGAATCTCTTGCGTTAAAAATACAAAAAGAGCTTGAATATACTCTTAATACGAATATTCACATTATCGGACGCAGTAAAAATCACAAACATATCCTCTCAAATGATATTATTTGTGAGCATCTCACACTTTTTGCCAACACTCCAAAAGAACGCACTTATACATTTTTCAAACAAGAATCCCGATTTTGCCAACCTAATCCATTTATCAACACTCAAATGCTTGAATTTATTGTCTCCGCACTCTCATCAATCTATACCCCACAAACTCCTTGTGATATGCTTGAACTCTATTGTGGTAGCGGTAATTTTACCATTCCACTTGCCTCAATATTCCGCCACATTTTTGCTACGGAAGTGGTAAAGTCTGCAATTACACTTTTACAAAAAAATATGGCTAAAAATAATATAGAAAATATTATACCTGCGCGACTTAACGCATTTGAAAGTATCCAAGCTCTACGTAAAGAGTGCGTATTTTTTCGCCTTAAAAATATTGATTTAGATGCTTTTGCATTTGATTGTGTATTAATTGACCCACCTCGTAGCGGTGTAGGCGAAGAAGAAGTGTTGTATTTTTTGCAAAACTTTAACACAATTATATATGTCTCGTGCAATCCCCATACGCTACTAAACGATTTGCGCATTCTTTCTCAAAGCCATTATGTAATGCAATTTGGGCTTTTTGACCAATTCCCACATACATATCATAGAGAGTGCATAGTAATTTTACGCAAATCCAATAAGATTCTATAAAATTATTCCATCTTACGTAGCACTAAAATAAATGCAGGAAGTGCAAAAAGCGAAGCAAAAAGAGGATTAAAACTAACACCCAAAAATGGTGCAACAACGACTAAGCCACCAATTTGATTTGCCAATGCAATGCCTACATTAAAGGCTGCTTCATTGACACTTACTGAACTATCCATAGAATCTGGCGTGTATTTACGTGCCATATTCATTGCATTCACTTTGAGTGCTGGGATTGAGGCAAAAGATAAAAAACCCATAATCGCTAAATTAATCACAACAAACACTTGTGAATGGGCGCTCACACTCACAAGAGCGTAAAAAATAATTTGTAAAAAGAGCACGATTTGTAAAGCGCGTCTTGAGCCTTTATTGTCTGCAAGCCTACCGCCAAAAAGATTCCCTAAAATTGCAAATATGCCATAAAGCAACAAAATATATACAATGCTCGCCTCATTAAAATGGCTTTTTTGTGTGAGTAAATCTGTTACATAAGTATAAAGTACAAATGCCCCACCACAAGTGCATATCGTAATTGCATAGGCTTTAAGTAATGGAATATGTAAAAAAGCCTTAAAAAGTGCGTTTATATGCGTTTTGCAGCCTTGCAAATGGCTTGGCATAAAAGCAATTGCACTGATAAAAGCAATAAGTGTGCAAAGGCAAATAAGCAAGAAAATAGATTTAAAGCCAAAAATCTGCCCAATAAATGTCCCCAAAGGAACGCCACTTACAAGTGCAATCGTCAATCCGGACACCATAAGGGCGAGATTGCGAGATTCTTTTTCCTTAGAAGAAACTTGAATAGCCGTAAGTGTAGCAATAACAAAAAACACTCCGTGTTGTGTGCCTGCGATAAATCGTGCAATCACATTGAGTATAAAATTATCACTGATATAAATCACAAAATTTGCCAAAGCAAACACACCAAGATTAAGCAAAAGCTGCAATTTACGATTAAAACCACTTAGAGGAATGCTTAAAAGTGGTGCGCCAATTACTACACCCACTGCATACATAGTCGTAAGCAATCCTGCCTGATTAGAATCTACACCAAAATATGCCTTTACATCTTGTAAAACACCTGCAATAATAAATTCTGTAACTCCCATACAAAAAGAGCTAAGAGCCAAAACTAAAATCGTTTTGCTTGTTGCATTCAAAGCAAATTTGTTCATCTTATACTTTCCATTTTTTAATTCTTTGTTATTTATGTAAAAGACCTGCCATCTCTATGATTTCAAAGCCAAAAATCTTTTCATCATAATATCGCATTTCCTCTATAAAATGTTCGCCAAAAATGGTAATTGTAGTTTTTTTGCCTCTGCTTTCAAAATCAAATAATCCCACCATACCAAAGGCAACTTGATTGCTTCTTGTGTCATATTTGAAAAAAGCAAAATGCTCTCCGTTTGGATAGAATGTAGGGAAGTAAAAAATGTCATTTTTACCTTCTTCATAATAAGGATTGAGTTCATAATCCCCATTACAATAATATGGAAAACACTCTCCGCTAGGCTTTTTAGGATAATAAGCATAGCAAGAGTGTTGCCAATCAAGCACAATAACCTCATCTGCTGCTTTTTGCTCCTCTTTTTGAGCATAGGATTTTAAATTTGTAAGAGCATATTTATCTAAAACTTTCGCAAAAATTTGTGGCATATTCTCTTGAAAGGCTTTATGATTGACTTTATCAAAATCCGCAATATAAATAATATAGGGCAATTTAGGCACAATCTCTAAAATGTTCCAATGTGGCATCACACCAAATCCAATTCTTTCATACATAAAATCTGTTTCCTCTTCCCCTAACACTTCATAATTCTCATTTGGCACAATAAGCCTCTTTTTTAAAAATATCTCGCGTTTGGTTTGTGCTTTCTTTGCTAAATATGCTCTTAATCCCATTCTTTCTCCAAAAGCCTTATCTCATTATTGCTGCAATGATTGCAAAAGCGACATTATATTATAATTTTCAAATAGAGTAAGATAAAGATAGAATCCTCTTTGCTGCTTATTGCTTTGAATATGATAAAATATGCCGAATTTACAAAGGATACAAATGAAAAATATTATTTATGGAGTATGTCTGCTCTGTGCGTGCGTGTTTAGCGCGTATGGAGAAGTTATCGCTGGAGTAGCCATACGCGTAAATGGACACGCTATCACTTTATATGAAATTGCCTCTTTGCAATCACGTCTTAAAATCTCCAAACAAGCCGCTATTGATATGCTCATTAATGAACGGCTCAAAGATGATGAAATTGAACGTTTTAAAATCAGCATTGAGGATTTTAAAATTGATGAAGAAATTGCTCTGCTTGCCGCAAATGCTAATCTAAGCAAAGATGAATTTCTTAGAAAAGCTACGCATACAATGAGTTTGCAAGAATATCGCACACAAATTAAAAAACAACTCCAAACAAAAGAACTTATGCAGAGAATCCTTGCTTCTAATATTAGCATTTCAAGTGAAGATGAGCTTCTTACCTATTATACACGACATAAAAAAGAATTTCTAATTCCCTCACAAGTGCGTGTAGTGCGTTATTTTGCTCAAACCGATAATGCCTTGCAAAAAGCGATACAATCACCCAAACAAAATATTAAAGGTGTGCAAAAAGTAAATGAAACTATCGCTCTCTCTTCCCTTAATCCTCAAATTGCCCAAGTATTTATACACACGCCAAATAATGAATTTACTCCTGTGCTTACCACAGGTGGCAATGGTTTTGTGAGCTTTTTGGTAAAAGAACGTTTAGGTGAAACCCCTATTAATTTTGAGGAGGCAAAACCTCTTATCAATCAAAAAATTATGGCACAAAAAGAGCAATCTATTATCGCGGAACACTTTAACAAAATCCGCTCTAGTGCTAATATTGTAAATCTTAGAGAATAATTATGCTCTCTTATACTGACCCACTTTTTGGCATTATTATCTTTGTATCTCTTATCGCTACGGCTGCATTTATTGATTATTGGCAAAATCGCTACAAAGAAAAGAAAAAAAAACGCTCTTTAAAAAACTTAACGAAATCGTATGAATTTGCTGGACTAACCCAAGGAGTAGAAGAGTTCCTTGCACTTTCGCAAAACCCTATTCCTACTTTACAATTCATCGCTAATGCCTATATTCAAAGCGGCAATACGCAAGAAGCAATTAAAATTTATCTTAGTATTTTAGAGAATCTTGATAATTCAAAAGAAAGTGCAAAATCAAAAATTGAGATTCTCCAGCAGCTAGGCATTGCTTACTACACTGCAGGATTTTTACAAAGAGCAAAAAATATTTTTTTAGAGATTCTCAAAAATTATCCCCGAAATCCTCAAGTGCTCATTTATTTGCTCAAAACTTACGAAAATCTAAGCGAATATAAAAATGCTATCGACACACTTGAATGTATCGAAGAAATCTATGATTCACACTCTACCCCTACAATAGCCCAAGAGCAATTTTTTCATACAATTGAACTCAATAAAGCTTATTTATACACACTTTTACTCATCAATCAATACGCTATGCCTCTATCAAGCAAGATTCAAAGGCTCAATGAAATCAAAGCAAAAGAAATAAAACTTGAAAAAATTATTCTAGTCTTTTTTAAGAGCGTAAGTCATTCACTCTTTTGGGAAGAAATCAATAAAAGCGAAAATATAGCAAGCCTCATTGATGTATTATGGGATTTTGAGCGCAAAAATGTGCCTCTAGAGCAAATTACACATCCGCAGATTCTTGATATCTATCGTGCAAAAGGCTGGATACAAGATACAAAAAATTGCAATATTTTTGAGCTAGAAAATATGAGAATCTTAAAGCAACATTCAACCCTTTGCATAGATTTTAGTTTTGAATACCGCTGCCATAGCTGCAAACAAGTATTTCCCTTTGAAAACGCACGTTGTTCGCATTGTGGTGAGTTGCTTAATACCGATGTAATCTATAAGATACAAAAGGTTGATAATGAAACAAGTTACTCTTTATTGTGATGGTAGTGCACTTGGAAATCCCGGTGCTGGAGGCTGGTGTGGCATACTCTCTTTTGGTGATAAGCAAAAGATTCTTACAGGTGGCGAAACCTATACAACAAATAATCGTATGGAACTCCTTGCAGTGATAGAATCTCTTAAAGCTCTTAATCAACCTTGCATTGTGAATGTATATAGTGATTCTCGCTATGTATGCAATGGTATCAACTTATGGCTTAAATCGTGGATTTCTAAGCAATTTAAAAATGTCAAAAATCCTGATTTATGGCAACTATATTTACAAGTTTCATCACCTCATCAAGTGATTGCACATTGGGTAAAAGGACACGCGGGAGTAGCACAAAATGAGCTATGTGATAAACTTGCAAAAGAAAGTGCGCAATTTTATTTAAATAAAGGAATTTCTGATGAGTAAATCTATTTTGCCCAAATCTCCCCAGCTCCTTGAGAAAAAGTTAGGCTATGTTTTTCAAAATCAACAACTCCTCCTTGAAGCCCTCACGCATAAAAGTTGTAAAAAACAATATAATAACGAACGGCTTGAGTTTCTAGGAGATGCAGTGCTAGATTTGCTTGTAGGAGAATATTTATTTAAAAAATTCCCTCTTGCCAAAGAAGGTGAGCTATCTAAATTACGAGCGTGCATCGTCAATGAGAAAGGTTTTATGAAACTTGCTCAATCACTTGATTTAGGTGCATATTTATATATCTCACAAAGTGAAGAAAACAACAATGGACGGCAAAAAGCTTCCATTTTATCTAATGCCTTTGAAGCCCTCATAGGTGCAATTTATTTAGAATCTAGCCTCACTTATGTTCAAAGTATTATTTATGATTTACTTGAATATAATTATATCAAGATTGATTTAGATTCTCTTTTTATGGATTATAAAACTGCGCTACAAGAGATTACTCAAGCTTTTTATGGTGAGATTCCAACTTATACGCTCATTAGCGAAAGCGGACCCGATCATAAAAAAAGTTTTGAAATAGCTCTAAGTGTGCAAGGAAAAGAATATGCAAGAGCAAGCGGGAACTCAAAAAAAGAGGCGCAACAAAAAAGCGCGCAAATTGCTTATAAAAAACTCTATTCAAAGATGAATAAAACTCATCATAAAGGGGAAAAATGAATACTTTTGGCAAATCATTTCGTGTAAGCACTTTTGGAGAATCTCACGGCGAGGGGATTGGTTGTGTGATTGATGGCATTCCTGCAGGATTGCATATAGATGAACTTTTTATAGAATCTATGATGACAAGGCGCGCACCCGGACGCAATCAATATACAACACAACGTAAAGAATCTGATAAAGTGCAAATTCTAAGTGGTGTGTTTGAAGGGTTGAGCACGGGCACACCTATTGGTATGTGGATAGCAAATACTGGAACAAAAAGCAGTGATTACGCCAATATTAAAGACATTTTTCGTCCCGGACACGCTGATTATACATATTTCAAAAAATATGGTATCCGAGATTATAGAGGGGGAGGAAGAAGTTCAGCAAGAGAAAGTGTAGCAAGAGTAGCAGCTGGAGCTGTAGCACAAATGCTTTTGCGCGAATTTGACATAAATGTTCAAAGTGGTATATGCTCAATTGGCAATATCACAGGGAAGCAATATGATTTTGCATACGCACTCAAAAGTGAAATTTATGCACTTGACAAAGAATGCGAAGAATCACAAAAAGCGCTTATTGAAAATGCTAAAAGAAAGCACGATAGCATTGGTGGAAGTGCTCTCATTCGTGTAGAGGGGCTTCCTGCAGGATTGGGCGAACCACTTTATCATCGCCTCGATGGAGCGTTGGGAGAAGCACTTATGGGGCTTAATGCTGTTAAAGCGGTAGAAATAGGCGATGGAATCATCTCTTGCACCCAATATGGAAGTGAGCATAATGACCAAATGGATAAAAACGGCTTTAAAAGTAACCATAGTGGTGGTATTTTGGGAGGTATAAGTAATGGCAATGCACTTCTTGTTAAAGCACATTTCAAACCTACACCGAGTATTTTTATACCCCAAGAGACGCTTGATATACACTTACAAGAACAAACTTGCCAAATCAAAGGACGACACGACCCGTGTGTAGCAGTTCGTGGCAGTATAGTCGCGCAAGCAATGGTTGCTCTCGTCCTCGCAGATATGCTTTTATTACACGCTACTTCACAACTTTGTTTTTTAAAAAAGATTTATAAGCAATAACAAAATTTATATTATAGTTATTTTAAAGCAAGAAGATTCTATAATCACACTTCCTTAACACAATAGGAGACAATAAATGATAACACTCAAAGAAGCTCTAAACAAATCCGAAAATGAACTCAAAGAGATAAAAACTCTCTTGCGCCAACGCGTCAAGGAAAACATAGAACTCAATGCTTATATTGGCGAAATTAACGAAAGTGGAAGTGGTGTGCCAATTCTCATAAAAGACAATATCAATGTTAAAGGTTGGGAAATCACTTGTGCGAGTAAAATTTTAAAAGGCTATGTTTCTCCTTATAATGCAAGTGTTATCACAAAATTACACGAAAACAAAATGTGTGCTTTTGGACGCGCCAATATGGACGAATTTGCAATGGGAAGCACAACAGAATCTAGCTGTTATGGGAGAGTGAAAAATCCTCTTGATACTTCGCGTGTGCCAGGTGGAAGCAGTGGGGGAAGTGCGGCAGCTGTAGCGGCTGGACTTGCTATTGCCTCACTTGGAAGCGATACGGGTGGTTCAATACGGCAGCCTGCTGGATTTTGCGGTTGTGTAGGGTTAAAACCAAGCTATGGAAGAGTAAGTCGTTATGGGTTAATTGCATATAGCTCAAGTTTAGACCAAATTGGACCTATTACGCAAAATGTTGAAGATGCTGCACTTTTGCTTGATGCCATAAGCGGATATGATAAGCAAGATTCTACAAGTGCGAATCTCCCATCACTCAACACATTTAAAGACCTTGACCCAAATGCACGTTACAAGGTTGCTATTTTAAAAGATTTCCTTAAAGATGCCACCCCCCAAATACAAGAAGCCTATAATCACACTATTAAAATTTTAGAATCTATGGGGCATACCATTGTTGAAAAATCTATGCTTGATACACGCTATCATATCTCGGCATACTATATTATCTGTACTGCAGAGGCTAGCTCTAACCTTGCGCGTTTTGATGGAATCCGCTATGGCACAAGAAGCGAATCAAAAAATCTCAAAGATGTATATCTTAATACACGCAGTGCATATTTTGGCGAAGAAGTAAAGCGCCGCATTTTGCTTGGAAGCTTCGTGCTAAGCAGCGGTTATTATGATGCGTATTATCTCAAAGCACAGCAAGTGCGAAAGAAAATCTGTGCAGATTACGAATCTATCTTTAATGAGTGCGATAGTATTCTCTTGCCTATTGCCCCAAGTGTAGCCCCTAAATTTGGCTCAACGCATTCGTCCTTAGAAATGTATTTAAGTGATATTTATACTATTGGTGTCAATCTAGCAGGATTACCAGCCTTATGTATGCCTGTAAGCAAGGACAAAAATGGTTTAAGCATTGGTATGCAGTTTATTGGTGCAAAATTCAAAGAACAGAACATTCTCAATATTGCCTATGGATTAGAAAAAGAAATAAACAATTAATTTTATAAAGGAGTAAAATATGAAAATTAAACAAAAAGCTCTCACATTTGAAGATGTTTTACTTATCCCTGCATATTCCGAAATTCTCCCTCAAGAAGTTAATACTCAAACTCTTTTAAGCAAAAATATTTCACTTAATGTTCCCCTTGTAAGTGCTGCAATGGATACAGTTACAGAATGTCGCACTGCCATTGCTATGGCAAGACTTGGCGGCATTGGTATTATCCACAAAAATATGGATATTGATTCACAAGTAGAACAAATCAAACGCGTGAAAAAAAGTGAAAGCGGCGTTATTATTGACCCTATTTATATCCGAGCAAACAACACACTTGCTGATGCAAAATCAATTACAGATAATTATAAAATCTCTGGTGTGCCTGTTGTTGATGAATATGGCAAACTCATTGGTATTCTCACTAATCGTGATATGCGCTTTGAACAAGATTTAAGTAAATATGTAGGCGATTTAATGACAAAAGATTCCCTAGTTACAGCAAAAGTAGGCACCACACTTGAGGAAGCAAAAGAGATTATGCACAAAAATAGAATTGAAAAACTCCCAATTGTTGATGAAAACTATATGCTTAAAGGACTTATTACTATTAAAGATATTCAAAAACGTATAGAATACCCTAATTCCTGCAAGGATAGC
This sequence comes from Helicobacter sp. MIT 03-1614, assembly GCF_000762925.2. NCBI lineage: Bacteria > Pseudomonadati > Campylobacterota > Epsilonproteobacteria > Campylobacterales > Helicobacteraceae > Helicobacter > Helicobacter sp. MIT 03-1614. Next base: position 23,080 of record NZ_JRMS02000004.1, on the reverse strand, counting down.
TTTGGACGATTAAAGGTTGGCGCAGCTATTGGAGTAAAGCAATTTGAAAGAGCACAAGCACTTGCTGATGCAGGAGCTGATGTGCTAGTGCTTGATTCTGCACACGGACATTCTATTAATGTTCTTAAAACTTTAGAAAAAATCAAATCCAAGCTCACCATTGATATTGTTGTTGGCAATGTCGTTACACCACAAGCCACACAAGATCTTATTAATGCAGGAGCTGATGCAGTAAAAGTAGGTATTGGACCGGGTAGTATTTGCACCACTCGCATTGTTGCTGGCGTGGGAATGCCTCAAATTTCAGCTATTGATGATTGCTCTCAAATAGCCCAAAAACATAAAATCCCTATTATTGCTGATGGCGGTATAAAATATTCAGGAGATATCGCTAAAGCTTTAGCAGTTGGTGCTTCAAGTGTAATGATAGGAAGTCTTCTTGCGGGCACTGAAGAATCTCCGGGTGATCTTATTATCTATCAAGGCAGACAATATAAAATTTATCGTGGTATGGGAAGTATAGGTGCAATGACACGAGGAAGCTCGGATAGATATTTCCAAGAGGGCACAGCGCAAGATAAACTTGTGCCCGAAGGTGTAGAGGGAAGAGTTCCTTATCGCGGAAAGGTAAGTGATGTAATTCATCAACTTATCGGTGGATTAAAATCGTCAATGGGCTATCTAGGCAGTAAAGACATTCAATCCTTATGGGAAAGGGCAGAGTTTGTAGAAATTACCTCTGCTGGGCTTAGAGAATCTCACGTGCATGATGTAGATATCACCAAAGAAGCACCAAATTATCACGGCTAAAAGGAATAAAATGGCAGATTCTAAAAAGCAAAAAATCATTTCGCAAACTAACACCGAAAATAAAAAAAACGAAATAACACAAGAAGAAGACTTTGAGGATATGCTTGAACGAGCTAAAGAAGTATTAAGCAAACTCAATGCTCAAGAAATTACCCTTAAAGAATCTCTCGCTCTTTATGAGCAAGGAATGCAAAGTCTTAAAAATGCTCAAGAAATTTTAGAACAAGCCAAATTGCAGTATCAAGAATTTAAAGATTAGATTCTATGGAGCTTGTCGCTTATCTTACTCAACCAAATAGTGTTGCTGTATTTTTATTACTCATAGCACGTTTTGGTGGTGTATTTGCGTTTTTTCCATTTTTTGACAATCAACTTATTAGTATTCATATCCGTGCGGCAATGGTATTTTTTATGAGTGTGGCATTTTTTCCTCTTGCAACCTATACGCTGCCTGATATGACTATGGTAGAGTTTCTTATTGCTGCACTTTTTGAAATTATGCTAGGATTCATTGCTTCAGTATGTTTGCAAATTGTTTTTGCAATGTTAAGTTTTGGCGGCGAAATTATCAGTTTCACAATGGGATTCACTATGGCAAGTGCATATGACCCTGTGAGTGGGGCACAAAAACCCATTATTGCGCAACTTATAGCCATTATAGGCTTACTTGTCGCTTTAAGTCTTGATTTTCATCATACTATTTTTCTTATCATCTCTCATAGCATTGAAGCTACGCCATTGGGGGGCTTTGTATTTGAGCCAAAAAGTGCAGCTTATTTTGTCAAAGCCTTTAGTAATATTTTTGCTGTGGGCTTTTCTATGGCATTTCCCATTCTCGCAATTATCTTGCTCTCTGATATTATCTTTGGTATGATTATGAAAACCCACCCGCAATTCAATCTCCTTGTTATAGGTTTTCCTGTAAAAATTGCCATTGCCTTTGTCGTGCTTGTGCTTACAATTTCTACCATTATGTATACTTTCAAAAATGAACTTAAAAATGCTTTTTTTGCGGTAGGGAAAATTTTTTTAGGGCAATAAATTAGAATCCTACACACGCTCTTGTCATTTTTTCATAACCTTGCAGTGCCTTTTGCACAAAGCGTTGATTATAGCTTATAAGTAATGTTTCAAAATTATTTTCAAATGCATTTTTACTCCAATTTGCTGAACCAAGGACAAGAATCTTCTTATCCACAATCGCCATTTTTTGATGCATAATGCCATAATAGCGCTTGTTCTTAGCTCGCATACCACTAAGAAGACATACTGAAATGTTATTATATTTAGCAAGATAACCGATAACGGAAGTGTCATTCTTCAAATTACTTTCCTTATCAAAAATAATAGAAATCTTAACACCTCTCTTAGCGCTATCTCGAAGTATTTTAGCAATATCATTATTCGTAAAACTATAAATGCTAATTTTAATTTCACTTTGAGCATTTTTAAGCACAGATTTGAGCGTATTAATGGCTTGGTCTTGTTCATAAGGGAGCATATAAAACATATCATTCTCAGATGAATGTAATGAAGTGCCCCATAAAATTGTGTGCAATATCCCCACAATCAAACAGATTCTATATATTTTTGTCATTTTTTGTTGCATTTTATTCCTTTTGTAGCGTGGATTTAGATATAATTTTAAATTACTATCACAAAAAATGCAATAAAAGTGGGAGTTCGTATGAAATTTTTGCTAATCAACACCAATCAAATTGTTCAAAAACTTGTAGAAATTACAGCTAAAAAGGCTGGGGCAAACCTCACGAGTATAAGAGAATCTAACGAAATGGGTGATTTAGAACAATATGACTATGTGATTATTGATGATGATTGCCTTTCGCTTGATGCAAAAACCTATCTCAATGCTCTGAAACCAAAACGCAAATGTCTTATTTATAATAAACAAGGTAAGCGTATTGAGGGATTTGACGATTATGTGCAAAAACCATTTTTGCCAACAAGTATTTTAGATATTTTCACAGCACAGCTTGGACACGAAAATACGCAAAATGGAGTAGAAGCAGAAACTGGCAAAGTGTCCATTATAGAAGATATAGGCGATGAGAGTGCAAATTTAAGTCTTGATAACCTTGATGAAGGCTTAAGCGAGATAGATTCTCTCCTTGAAGATAGTGCGCTTGATGAACATATATCATCTGAAGATACAACGCCTAAAGTCAATACCGAATCTAACCAAGAAGAACAAGCACCAAATGAGCAGGACGCACAGACTGCAGAAGAGGACATTGCACAAGAAGAAATAAGCGAAAATGAGAGTGAAGAGATTTCGCTTGAAAATACTAATAAAGATGCAAATACAGATGAGGAAGTAAGTTTAGAAGAATTAGAACTTAATGATGCTATTTTAGAAGAAGATTCTACGGCTGAAAATGATTTAGATGTTGAGCTTGATTTGAGTAATATTGACAAACTTGGAGATGAAGAAAAAATCCAAGAGAGTGCAGATGAGGCAAAACAACCAGATGATATGCCTCTAGAAGAAAATACGGAGCAAGAAGAGACTTTGGCAGATACTCCAACTCAAGCAGATATTGCAGAGGATAATGAATCTGAAACCCAAACAGAGGTAGTAACAGATGAGACAAATGTAGATTTAGCAGAAGAACTAAGTGATACACAAGATTCTAAAAACTTAGAAGATTTAGATACCAAAGACACTCAAGATACTGCAGAAGAAAGTATAGCAGCAGATACTTTAGAAGAAGAATTAGAGGCAACAGAAACAGAAAATATAACTGATGATATAACGCAAGATTTGCCTGAAAATGCTGCGGACGAGGAAGGTATAGAAGAGTCTAATGAAGAATCTCTTGAAGATTTGCCCCAAAAAACACAAGAAAATGAAGATGATACGCTCCAACCTGAAGAATTAACGCTTGAAGAATCTCCACAAACAGATGAAGTAGAAATTGCAGAGGGATTAGATTTACAAGATGCCCTTGCAGATACAGATTCTATGTCTGATGATATCCAAGATGATGAAGAAAAACAAGAGAGTGCAGATACGTTAGAAAACGATTTGCTTGATGATGTAGAGAGTATCGCGCTTGGAGATGAGAATATACCTGAACAAGACACAGATGAAAATATGGGTATTGATTTAGGAGACGAATTAGATAAGGATATAGATAAAGAATCTGTGCTTGATGAAGAACAAGTAGGCGAGGTATCTGAAGCTCTTAGCGCACTTGAAAGCAATGATACAAAAAAAGAAGATTTTGCTTCGCTCAAAGAGCCTGATGTTGCTCACGCTTTAGGTGAAGAGCTTGAAAATGTTGAAGAAGAAAACCAAGATGCTCAAACACAAGAATACAAACCTCAAGATTCGCAACATCAATCTCAAGAAATTGTCAAAAATATGATAGCAAACTCTGTGCAAAGTAGCATTTCTAGTTTAAGTTCTAATAATCTTAAATCAATGCTTGATGGGCTTGAAGTAACAATCAATATTAGCTTTAAAGACAAAAGCAAATGATGAGCAAAGGGGCAGTGCTTATTATCTCTGGACCAAGTGGCTGTGGCAAAAGCACATTAACAAAATCGCTTATAGAATCTATCCCTAATGTGTATTTTTCTATTTCAACAACTACGCGCCCTATGCGTGAGGGTGAGACTGATGGTGTGCATTATCATTTTGTGAGCAAAGAACATTTTTTACAAGACATTCACAATAATGTTTTTTTGGAATGGGCAGAAGTGCATACAAATTTTTATGGCACTTCACTCAAACCTGTTCAGCAAGCGCTTGAACAAGATAAAATTGTGCTCTTTGATGTTGATGTGCAAGGACATCACAGCATTAAAGAATATTTTGGGGATTTTGCCAAGTCTGTATTTATTACAACAAAAAATAAAGATATTCTCCGAGAGCGACTTATTTCGCGTCAAACAGATGATCTTCAAACTATTGAATTTCGTCTTATTCAAGCCCATAATGAAATGCAGCATATTCACAATTTTGATTATCTTATTATTAATGATGATATTACTACTGCAAAAGAAGCTATGGTTGCCATTGCGCGCTCACTTAAATATCAGCAAATTGAGCGTTTGAGTAAGATTATCCAAAAATGGTAAGATTGAACGATAAGTTTAAGATTTAAAGACGAGTTTTGGTATAATACCTCAATTTTTATCAAAGGAGATTCTATGCACCCCCCTAGTATTACACAATTGTTGATTATTTTGCTTATTATTGTGCTCCTTTTTGGTGCAAAAAAAATTCCCGAACTTGCAAAAGGATTAGGAAGTGGTATTAAAAACTTCAAAAAAGCTGTCAAAGAAGATGAAGAAGATAATCAAAGTGAAGAAAATACAAAATCTCAAATCAAACAAAGCGAATCTAAAAATGAGAATGTATCAAAAACTCACACAGATTCTCAAAAACAAGACACTTAATGCACCACCATATCAAAGCTCTTCTCCAAAGTGCATTGAATATTGAAAACACAATTGATATTGTGCTTGAGAGACCAAAAAACAAAGACTTGGGGCATTTTGCTACGCCTCTTGCCTTTAGCCTTGCTAAGATTAAAAAAACCAATCCTAAGCTTATCGCTGAAGAGATTGCTAAAATACTTACAAATTACGCAGAGTTTGAAAAAGTAGAGACGCTCAATGGCTTTGTAAATCTCACACTTTCTACAACTTTTCTTCAACATATTGCACAAAAACAACTGCAGCATTGTATGACTCTTGAAGCAGATTCTATAAATCCTAACATATCTCAATATACCCAAAAGACTCAAATAACACCAAAAGAGCATGTTTTGATTGAATTTGTCAGTGCTAATCCCACAGGACCGCTTCACATTGGGCACGCAAGAGGTGCTGTATATGGCGATGCACTTACTCGTGTAGGGCGGTTTTTAGGTTATGATATACTCACCGAATATTATATAAACGATGCAGGGGCACAGATTTATATGCTTGGGCTATCAATTTTTCTTGCAGGGAGAGAACATATCCTTAAAACTCAAGTAGAATATCCACAAAGTTATTATAAGGGCGAATATATTATTGATTTAGCAAAACAATGTGCGCTACACTTTGGTGAAGATGTTTTTAAAAGTGAAGATTCTATCTCCTCTCTTGCAGATTTTGGCAAAGATATGATGCTTCAAGAGATTAAAGATAATCTAGCGCAAGTTGGGATTGAATTTGATTCCTTTGTGAGCGAAAAATCTCTTTATGACAGATGGAAAGATACGCTTGATACTTTAAAATCTCATCAAGGTATTTATACCAAAGATGGCAAAATCTGGATTGCTTCCTCGCAAATTAATGATGAAAAAGACCGAGTTGTCGTGAGGGAGAATGGTGAGCCGACCTATCTTGCTGGAGATATTATCTATCATCAAGATAAATTTCATCGCCATTTTGAACATTATATTAATATTTGGGGAGCCGATCATCACGGCTATATTGCACGCGTAAAGGCAGCTATTCATTTTTTGGGCTATGATGAAAATAAACTTGAAGTACTGCTTTCTCAAATGGTAAGCCTTCTTAAAGGTGGGCAACCTTATAAAATGAGCAAACGTGCAGGAAATTTTATCCTTATGAAAGATGTAATAGAAGATATTGGAGCTGATGCACTTCGTTTTATTTTTCTCTCTAAAAAACCTGATACACACCTTGAATTTGATGTTGATGAACTTAAAAAAGAAGATGGAAGCAATCCCATTTATTACATTAACTATGCTAATGCTAGAATCCACACACTTTTTAATAAAGCTGGAGTAAATATGCAGCAGATAGCACAAAATGCGAATAAATTGGATATAAATGAACAAGCAAAGGCGCTTTTGTTTGAAGCTCTTTGTCTGCAACAAATAATAGAATCTAGCTTTCGCGATAGAGAGATTCAAAAAATATGTGATTATCTTAAAAGCCTCTCTGCTTCATTTCACAGCTTTTATAATACACACAAAATCTTGCAAAGTCCAAATGAATCAAGTATTCTTTATGTGCTAATGATTGTCAGCCAAAGCCTCACACTTGGATTATCTCTGCTTGGAATTAAAGCAAAAACAAGAATGTAATATGTGCCAGAGCTCAAAAGCATTTATTGCTCTTAAAGATGCTTTTCCACATACAATTCCTATTATGCTTGGTTATATTTTTATGGGTGCAGTATTTGGTATCTTATTGCAAAAAACAGGTTATGGTGCGATATGGGCAGCTATAATGGCAGTGGCTATTTATGGGGGAACGACACAATTTATTGCTGTCGGGCTCATAGCAAGTGGAGCTGGCTTATGGGAGAGCTTTGTGCTTGTTTCTATGATTAATGCACGACAAATTTTTTACTCTATAAGTATGTTAGAGAGGTTTAAACGTATGGGCAAAAAGCGTTATTATATGATTTATTCCCTCACTGATGAGACCCTTGCACTTCTTAATCTTAAGTCTCCCAAAACAGGAGTGGATAAACAATGGTTTGATTTTTTTATCGCTGCGCTCAATCAAAGCTATTGGGTTATAGGCTGCACTCTTGGAGCAGCACTTGGTGGAAAGCTTGAGTTTAATTCTAATGGACTTGATTTTGTGATGAGTGCTATTTTTGTTGTGATTTTTATTGAACAATGGCGTAATAAAACAATGCGTATTCCTGCACTCATTGGCATTATAATAAGTTTAATATGTTTATATATTTTTGGGGCACAACAATTTTTAATCCCCTCACTTGTGGGTATTTGTGTTATATTAAGTCTATGGAGAAAACCCATTGTCGCCTGAAATTTTGCACTCGATCCTTCTTATTGCGCTTATTGCGCTTAATACTCTCTTAAGTCGCTTTTTGCCTTTTATTATCTTTGCTAAATCTACACCCACATTCATTGTCGCTTTAGGTAAAGTGCTGCCAAGTGCAATTATTGCAATGCTTATTGTATATTGCCTTAAAGATATGGATTTAGAGCACTCTCCATATGGACTTAATGAAATTATTGCTGTCTTAGTAGTAAGCTACATACATATAGCGTTTAAGATTCCCGTTTTAAGCATTGTATGTGGAACTATCACTTATATGATATTAATACAAAATGCAATTTTAGATTTTATACCCTAGAATCAAAAATCTCTAGGGTATAAATAAATATTAAGCAAAAGCACCTTTAAGTGTCTTTACCCACGCTTGAATTCTGCTATCTGTCATATCTTCTTGATTAACCTCATCAATGACTAAGCCTACAAACTTTCCATTTACAACTGCCAAACTCTCATCAAAAGTGTAGCCATCTGTGCTTGTTTGTCCAATAATTTTTCCTTGTTTTGATACTTTTTCATAAATATGTGCAATACCATTACAAAAAGTTTCGCTATAAATTTCTTGGTCGCCAAGCCCTACAAGAGCGATAGTTTTACCTGAAAAAGCAGCTTCATCAATACTAGAAAGAAAACTATCCCAATCATCTTGTAAATCACCTGAACCATAAGTAGGTGTAGCAAAAATAAGATTCTCAAATGCACTTAAATCATCAGCTTTACTTGAAGCAACATCAAATATTTGACAATCGCCTAATTTATCAGCAATTTTTTGAGCAACTTCTTGCGTAGTACCACCATCGCTTCCATAAAATAAACCAATTTTTTTCATATATGTCTCCTAAAATATTAAAATAATCTCCTTTACTTTATACTATAAAAACTAATACAAGGTAAGAAGACTAATCTCCTTAATCTCAATTAATTCTTATCCAGCAAACCCAAAAGAAATAAGATTCTTAAATAAACTTTTGCAAGTGCACTTAAAATACAGGCACAATCTCGCCCTGATAGTGCTGCTGAATAAAATCTTTTACTTTTTGAGATTGCAACGCATTTTTAAGCTTTTGGAGATTCTCATCATTCACTCTTGTGCTTTGCACAACTAGAATATTCGCATAAGGCGATTGTGAGCCTTCCAAAAAAAGTGCATCAGAGCTTTTTAATCCAGCTTGAAGTGCATAATTGCCATTAATCACTGCACCATCAACATCATCTAAAGTGCGGGGCAAAAGTGCTGCTTCAACAGGCTTAATTTTAATACTCTTTGGATTCTCAACAATATCAAGCTCTGTAGCATTAAGGTTATTAGTATCTGCAAGCTTTATTATGCCTTTAGAATCTAACAAAAGAAGAGCCCTTCCACCATTACTTGGGTCATTAGGAATAGCAATAGTAGCACCTTGAGGAAGAGAATCTATATCCTTAAATTTATGTGAATAAAATCCAAGTGGCTCAATGTGAATACTTGCAATAGATTCTAAATTAAGCCCTTTATCTTTTTTAAGCGCATCAAGAAAAGGCTTATGTTGGTGATAATTCGCATCAAGAGAACCATCATTTAAGCTCACATTAGGTGTTACATAATCTGTAAATTGCACGATTTGCAAATCAATACCCTCTTTTTCCAAATCAGGTTTAATAAATTCAAGAATCTCTGCGTGTGGCACAGGGGTTGCGCCCACTTTAAGCACAACTTTTTCTGCTGTGCCATCTTGTGATGTATTTTTCTCATCACTACAACCAAAAAACACTAATCCTACTAAAATAAAAGTAAGTAACTTTTTCATTAATTCTCCTTAAAATAAAATTAATCTGCCTTACACAATGTAAGGATTGCCTAATTTTCTGCACCCACAGGAATAATTTCCCCTTTATACTTTGAGAGAATAAACTCACGGGTTTCTTTACTCAAAAGCACCTCTTTAAGTGCCAAAATACGTTCATCACTTTGATTATCCTCACGCGCTACAAGCACATTCACATATGCACTTTTGTCATTTTCGTGAAAAAGCGATTGAGTGATACTCATCTGTGCTTGCAAGGCATAATTTGCATTAATCACTGCGCCATCAACACTATCAAGCACCATAGGCAGAGAAGCTGCTTCCATAGGTTTAAATACAAGATTTTTTGGATTCTCAATAATATCCATCTCTGTAGCATTAAGGTTACTTGAATTTGAAAGCTTTATTATTCCATTATCGTGGAGCAAAATAAAAGCTCGTGCCATATTAGATGCATCACCCGGAATAGCAATAGTCGCACCTTGTGAGATAGAATCTATATCTTTAAATTTATGTGAATAAAATCCAAGTGGCACAACATATATAGGCGCAATTGCTACAAGGTGATAACCCTTTTGAGCATTAGTATTATCCATAAAAGGCTTGTGTTGATACATATTTGCATCACTACTTCCTTCGGCTAAAGACACATTAGGCACAACATAATCCGTAAAATACTGAATAAGCATTTGCACTCCTTTTGCCTCAAGCTGTGGCTTAACATACTCTAAAATCTCCGCAGCAGGGACAGGTGTTGCACCTACTTTAAGTATTTGTGTCATCTCATTGCTTACTTCTTGATTAATTTTACCTTCTTTTTCACTTGAACAAGCCACATAACCCGCTCCCAATGCCAACACAAAAACTAACTGCACAATATTTTTCATAAAACCTCCTTAAACAAAATAAATTAACGATGCTGACGCAAACGTTTAATGAGTAAATCACCGCTTGATTGAATACATTGCACAATCACAATCGTGCATATTACCGCATATGCCAATATATCAGGCTTAAAAGATTGAAAGCCTATGCGATAGGCTAAGTCTCCCAACCCTCCAGCACCTACAACTCCAGCCATAGCAGAAAAGCCAACTAAACTTACAGCTGTAATAGTGATAGCATTAGCAAGTGAGGGCAAACTCTCACTAATCATCATCAAAATAATGCGCATTTTGCTTGCCCCCATACTCATAGTAGCCTCTATAAGCCCTTTATCAACCTCATCAAATGCTCCTTCAAAAAGTCGCGCAATAAAAGGAGTGGCTGCAATAACAAGTGGAATAATCGCAGCAGTGCTTCCAATGCTCGTGCCAATTAAGTATTTTGAAAGAGGCAAAAGCAAAATAATAAGCACGATAAAAGGGAATGAACGCACAACATTGACAATCGCTCCTAAGATTCTATAAAACAAAGGATTTGCTAATATGCCAGAAGGCTTAATCACGCTTAATAATACCCCCAAAGGTAATCCAAAAATCATAGCAAAAAGCGAAGAGAAAAAAACCATATAGAGCGTTTCGCAACACGACTTTACTAAAGTAAAGATTATAGGATTTTCAAAAGTAGAGCGCAAAAATATAAGCCAATGTTTCTCGCAAAAATCTAAAAACTCTAACATAAATGACCCTTCACACTGCCTTAGATTCTATTTTTTGAGAGAGTTGAATAGAATCTGTATTTTGACACATAAGATTCAAATCCTCAATACTCACACCTTGCTCTTTAAGCCACGAGAGTGCTTTGTCTCTTTTATCATCTGTTGCTATAAATTTTAATACTAAATGCCCAACCTCTCCTGTCGCAAGCTCATCAATATTGCCACTTAAAATATTTACATCAACATCAAATTCTCGTATCATTTGACTTACAAGCGGCAAATGTGCGTAAGGACCAGTAAATATAACTTTATATACATTATGCAAATCTTTCAAATGCGAAATAATATGTCCTTCATCTTGAGGTAAAAATGAAATAAGTTCCCGAGTAATGGGATGTTTAGGGGCAGCAAAAACTTCGGCAACGCTGCCACGCTCCACAATAGCACCATCACTCACAACACACATTTTATTGCAAATCTCGCGCACGACCTCAATTTGATGTGTAATCAACACTACACTTAAACCCAAACGCCTTTGAATATCGCGCAAGAGGGCAAGAATTGATTTTGTCGTTTTAGTATCAAGAGCCGAAGTTGCCTCATCACATAAAAGCACTTTAGGGTGATTAGCTAACGCTCTTGCTATTGCTACTCTTTGCTTCTGCCCACCACTAAGCTGACTTGGAAAAAAGGAGGCTCGTTCACTTAAACCCACAAGCTCTAAAAGTTCATCAACACGAGGTTTTATCGCTTTTTTATCCCATTTAGCAATCTCCAAAGCAAATGCAACATTATCAAATACATTTCTTGCACTTAAAAGATTAAAATGTTGAAAAATCATACCAATTTTTTGTCTTTGCATTTGCAATTCTTTTTGTTTTAAGCCAAGCATATTCACGCCATCAACAAAGAGTGTGCCACTTGTAGGCTCTTCAAGACGATTGATAATACGTATAAGTGTGCTTTTACCCGCACCTGAATAACCAATAATCCCCATAATATCGCCTTTTGCTACTTCCAAATCTATATTTTTAAGAGCAACAAATCCATTTGGGTAAGTTTTATTGATGTGGTTTAGCTTTATCACACCGCATTCCTTTTAATACTTTTATATTTTTAAAAACTGCGCATTATATCACAAATTTTAAAAATACCCTATGTATTAATTTCCCTGTTTTTTTACATCTGGGGATTATTGGCTTTGTCTATTTTATCCCGTAAAAAAATGTGTAAATCTCTATATTCTTCGTGTGTAAAAAACCGCTTTTTCCCACAAGGTAAGGCATTTAAATGCACAAATCCATAGCTTATGCGTCTTAAATCTAATACTTCACGCCCAAAAGCTCCAAAGAATCGGCGTAACTCCCTATTTTTTCCTTGTGCAATACTAACTTTGATTTTAGAATATCTTCTATCATTTTTAAGAATCTTATAAGAGTTAAAAGGAGCAAACTCCATACTTGTAATATGACTTTTGCTATGTGCTCCAACTCTCGTATCTTCACTAATAAGCCCATTTTCCATAGCACTAATGATTTCTTGGGTGATAAAGCCATTAATTTTAAGAATATATGTGCGCAATAAATCAGATTCCATAAGAGCTCTAGCAACAGGTGTGCTATCGGTAAGAATAAGCAATCCCTCACTTGCAAAATCCAATCGCCCCACATATACAAAATGCTTAAATTTTGCTTCTAAACTCTCGTATATTACTCGCCTACCACGCTCATCACGTTTGCTTACAATTTCGCCTTTGGGTTTATGATATACGATACAAGTAAAGTGCTCCTTGGGAATAATCTTTTTGCCATCAATAAATACTCGTTGATTTGCACCCAAAAGAGAATGTAATGTCGCCTTAGTTTTTTCAATATTAACCCGCCCTTGAGAAATGAGTTTATCAGCCTCACGCCGAGAATATTTTGTATGATGAGCAATATATTGATTAAGGCGCATCTATTTTAAGCCAAATATTGGATTCCCTCCATTTACGCTTCCTCTTGTTTTTATAAGTGAATAATTATTACAACCCGATTCAATTCCATAATCACACGCTAAACCAAAAAGTTCAATCGCTTTACGCTTATCCTGCCTCACACCAAACCCACCATCATAAAGCACACCTAAATTGTTACAACTTTGAATATGCCCACTATCACACGCAAGCGTAAAATATTTTGCTGCATTATAATAATTCTTATCTGCACCATTTGAGCCAGTAGCATACATCCAACCTAAATTTCCACAACCTATAATATCACCTTGCTGACAAGCAACATAATTCATCTCAACATAGCTCATCTTATCTTTTGTCATACCATACACATTATAAGTATTACTCATAAGCCCTAAATTATAACAGCCCAAATCGCTCCCGAGCTGACAAGCGCTATTATAATAAGCTAATGATTTTTGGTAATCTTTTTTGACACCTACGCCATTAGCATACATCCAACCTGCATTAGTACAACCTAGAGAATCTCCCCCTTGACAAGCCACCTCATAGAGCTGTGCTGCTTGAACTTTATCTTCTTTAACGCCCTCACCATTATCATACGCCATTGCAAGATTCGCACACGCCACAGCATCACCACCTGTGCAAGCTTTATAGTAATAATTAACTGCCTTTTGAGGGTCTGGTACACCTGAATTTGCTCCATACATATAAATAAGTCCAGAACCAAAACAACCTGCAGCATTACCTTGATCACAAGAGCGTGCAAAGAGATTCAATGCGCTTTCATAATCTCCATCTCTTGCAAAAACCATTGCTGATTTGAGGGTATTATTTGATTCATTAACATTCTCAAGCATATCCTCAATGGGTGCTCCATTGATTTGATTAGCAGGAGTAAGAGGAGCAGAGCCCAAAAGCCCTGCAGGAATATTTGTATTTTGATTGTTTTGGATAGGCGATGTAGGCTGAGTATTTTGAGGCAAATTTGATACATTAGGAGCAATAGGATTTGTGGTATTTTGTGAGTTGGGTAAAGGTTGTGTGGAAACTTCCCCTGCCGTCTCCTCTGGCTCTGCAAATCCTATCCCTACAATACATATTATTGCCCACATAAGCGCAAAAATCTTTTTCATCACACTATCCTAAGTAATAAATTTGCCTTTCAAAGCAAATGGCTTTAAGCAAATATAATACCATAATTAATGCAAAGCTGTATTAAGCTCAATTTTTCTATTACTCCTAAAAGCTATCATCTTGCCACTTTGACTATCACAGCGAAAATGAATGCCGTGTTTGCCTGAAAGCTCTCTTCCTTTATAAAAATTATTTTCCTTAATAGCAAATGTATCATTTATTTCAGCAATTTTTGCAGCTTCCTCAGGTGCAATATAAAATACTCCTCCAGCAAGAACGGCAATACCTCCATCAACAATGCACCCATCGCCCAAGCTAATACCGGTGGCACTATTAACGCCTAAAAGACAATTTTTACCAATACTTATAGGCTCGGAATTTCCTCCACTTAATACGCCAAGGATACTCGCACCACCTCCCACATCAGTGCCTTCACCTACCACCACACTTGAGCTAATGCGCCCCTCATTCATACAAGCTCCCATTGCTCCAGCATTGAAATTCACATAACTTGCTCCGGGCATTTGGGTATAGCCACCTGTTCCTAAATACGCTCCAAAGCGCGTTTTGGAACTATCAAGTAGGCGAATATTATCATATTGTGGAATCACCTGCATTAGGTATCGTGGAAACTTATCTACAAAATCAATATGAGGAAACTCGCCCTCCATTTTAAGACGAATCTCATTTTCTCTTAGCCATTCCAATTCATAGGGTTTATTGCCGCTCCAAGCGACATTTTGCAGCAATCCAAAAATACCATCAAGTTGCAAAGAACGCAAAGGCGCTTTGCCTAAAGATAAAGCCAAAAGTTTAAGATATGCAGATTCTACGCTTTCGCATTTTTCATCTTTATAGATAACACAGAATCTATACCGAGCTCTACCACCCTTTGTTTTTAGCCTGCCTTTATTTGCTTGTTTTTTAAGCTCTAAAATGACTTGAATATTTTTGTGCGTTTGAGAATCGCTTAATGCCTCATTTAAGAAGGGAGTGTAAAGCTCAAGTGCCTTATACACAAATTCCTGATTAATGCCATACACCGCTTCATTATCACTTTGAGCTATGAGTTCACCAGCTTTTGCACTCTCACATAGCACGGCATAAGTGCCGAGATTCTCTCCTTTCCAATTCATCGTAGGATAAGTTGCGCACAACACTGCCTTAGACTTTTTACCAATCTCCACACGCGCAATACCAAAACCTAATGGTTCTTTATACGTTGCTGACTTTTGGTATTCATCAACAAATAACTTAAATTTCTCAATACCCATATATTCTCCTTAATTCCTTTAATGATATAAAATTTGTAACTTGGTATTTTACATTATTTATTCTAAGATAACAAATAGTAAGTAAAAGCAACATTAATCCCCCTTTAATGCAAAAAGCAAGAAGTTTAAATTATAAAATTTAAAATCTTGCATTCATAAAAAAGCTAAAGAGTAAATTTATAAGCTTTTAGAATATTTATAAACAAATAGATTCTATCATTGCTAAAGTTTGTTGGTTTTTGGCACAGCGATTTTACCACCATACAAAGAATTTATTTTGACAATATCTTTTAGCAAATTATCTATATTTGTTACAACCTGCTTGTTTTTTATTTTATATCGTTTTGCAAGTTCTTTTATATCTGTATATGTGATATATACATTATTTTTAGAATCTTGCCATACAGAAATCTTGAGAGGCAGATGAGTGGCTATTTGCTGATTCTCTTGCATCAAAAGCGTTCCAACTTTTGGATTCCCAAAAACTATTACCTTTGTAGGATTAAGTTCTAATCCTGCTTCTTTAGCATTTTTGCTATGGTCAAATTCTGCAAAAATGGGTATATTCTTTTGCATTATAGTATTTTTAATGTTTTTATAAGTAGTATCAAAATTATATGTGCTTTTTAGTGCCTCTGCACTGTTTGCTATTTGAGCTATGGCAAACAAAGAAAATATGATTTTTTTAATACCCATTGAAATTCTCCTTAAACTTAAATTCATTTAATATCCTAACTCATATTCCGAACTTGATTTAAAAGCATTTTTATATGGTGCGTCCCACCAACTACAAAAATCAAGTGCGTGTGTCTTCCTACAATCTGCCGATGGCTCACGAGCAGGTGTTAGCCCACAACTACAAAATAAAAGAGGAATAAACAAAAGCAATATTATTTTCAAATATCCTCCTATGCGCTAGACACAATACTTATACAAGAAAAAATGCAATAAATATTAAAGCATTTTGATATTTATAGAATCTAGCAAAAAATAATCAAAATTTCTAAACAAAAATCACTCTTTACATTTTAGTAATTATTCCTATAATAAATTTTATTTTAAGTTTTGTATGCTAAAATCTCACCTCATAAAAAATAATTTGCATAAAAGGAGATAAAATGATAACGATAAGTAGAATATTAATATGTGGAGGTTTAACCTGCTGTCTATGTCTTTTTGGATATGCCGATGAGATAGGCAATGAAACTTTTTCGGATACGACAGAATCTACAAAAGAAAAGTCATCTTCAAGTGCAACGCGCAATGTCAAATTACAAGAATCTATCGTTACTGCCGCTTCAGGGAGTGAAAAAAATGTAGTTGATGCTCCTGCTTCTGTTAATATTGTTACCAAGGAAGAATTAGAGCAAAAACCTTTTAGGGATTTGGGCGAGGCACTCAAAGAAGTGCCCGGCGTGAGCCTTGATGAAACCTCCAACAAACTCGGTGCTTCTGCTATTTCTATTCGCGGTATGCCATCAGGTTATACACTTTTTTTGGTTGATGATTTAAGGCAGAATCCTAGTGGCGATGTCGCCACTGCAAATTTAGGTGCTGGTGTGTATAATACTTTTATCCCTCCAATGGGTGCGATTGAGCGTATTGAAGTTATCAAGGGACCTATGAGCACACTCTATGGAAGTGATGCGATAGGGGGTGTTGTCAATATCGTTACTAGACCTATTACAGATAAATGGCACACTTCTTTTCAATCTCAAATCATTGTGCCTGAATCTTCTACTTTTGGCAACACTTATCAAAACTCACTTTGGACGCAAGGCAAACTTACAGAACATTTAGGATTGACTTTAAGAATGCGTCAGATTCATAGAAATCCAAGTGATAGACCTAAAAATGACTTAGGGCAAGATGTCAATACTTTTTTTGGCACAAAATTTTCATTACTCAATGTCGGCACAAGGCTCACTTGGCTACCTGATAGTAAAAATATGCTCTATGCCGATGTGGATTATACAACCTCAACTTATGATAATCGTAAGGGCGAGATAGGAACACTTGGTGTAAATTCTAGTAATGGGAGAGGAGGCTATGAAAAAGATGTAGGTGTGGATAAGATTCTTGGGGCTATTGGGCATAAGGGTTCTTATGATTTTGGGACTTGGAAAAATACCTTGCAATTTATGCGGACAAATAATACAGGGCGACTTGTAGCAGGAAATACTAGCTCTCCAAATCTTGGTAAAAACAGAGATATTGCCTCTAATGATGTGATCGCCGATACGCGACTTTTGCTTCCTTTAGGAGAAAGCAATATTTTAAATGTCGGCGCAGAATATCGCTTTGAGAATTATTACGATTTAGCTGCTACTCCTGCAAGTCATAATCGCCATACTTTCGCACTTTTTGCTGAAGATGAATATAATATCTTTGAGCCACTTACATTCACACTCGGAGCAAGATACAACTATAATGACAAATTTGGTTCAAATGTGAGTCCTCGTGCCTATCTTGTATATGAGATTCTTGATGGCTTTGCTTTGAAAGGTGGGGTAGCCACAGGATACAAAGCTCCTTATGCAAATCAGCTCATTGATGCTGTATATGGATATGGGAGTCAAGGCACACTTGCTTTTTTAGGTAATCCAAACCTTAAGCCAGAAACTTCAGTGAGTTATGAAATAGGCACAATCTTTGATGGACAATATTTTGATTTTTCTTTAATGTTTTTCCGCTCAAATTTTAAAGACAAAATTGAAAGCACAAGGGTGAGTAAAAATGCAAATGGTGCTTTTTATGAAATTACTTGCCAAAATTACGGAGGGAACAGTCAACACGGAGGGAACAGTCAACAATGTAGTCTCGCTATTAATGCAGATAGTGCATTTTCTCAAGGTATAGAATCTAGCTTTGGCATAAAACCCATTTATGGTGTAGGATTTGATGTGGCTTATACCTTCGTAGATTCCGAAATTACTTCAGGAAACAATAAGGGCAGACCGCTTTCAAGCGTGGCAAAGCACAATATCGTTTCTAAGCTTTCTTACACGCATAATAAATTTAATATCTACCTGCAAGGACAACACAAAGCAGGTTTGCTTAATACAAGCGCATTAGGCGATACTGCCGCCGCAATAGCGATTAGAAATACGCTTGGAGGCACATATTATAAACCATACACGATTGTCAACCTTGGTTTAGGTTATAAAATTACAGAATCTATCCGCTTAAATGGTGGTGTGTATAATCTCTTTGATACAAATTTTATTGATTTTAGAAATTATACATATGGTAATAATCAAAATGGCAATGTCAATATGCACGGAGCGTATATTCAAGAGGGGCGCAGATATTGGGCAAATATCACACTTGATTTTTAAACTATTCAAGTTTAGTTTAATCTTTGAGAATATATAATTCTTGTAAATTATCTAATGATTCGTGATAATTTACCTAATAATACTTACAGGAGTTTAAAATGGGCAAACGAGTAGAACACGATTTCATCGGTGAGCTAGAAATAACTGATGATGTATATTATGGGGTGCAGACTTTTAGGGCATTGCAAAATTTCAACATCACAGGGGACAAGCTAAGTAGCTATCCTAGCTTTATTAAGGCGTTCGCGCAAGTAAAAAAAGCTGCTTGTTTGGCAAATTATGAACTTAAATTGCTTGATGAGCAAAAAAAAGATGCTATTTGTAAAGCTTGTGATAGGCTTATTGCAGGCGAGCTAAGGGAGCAATTTGTAGTAGATATGCTTCAAGGTGGAGCTGGAACAAGCACAAATATGAATGCAAATGAAGTGATAGCAAATCTTGCCTTGGAGATTATGGGGCACAAAAAAGGCGAATATCAATACTGCCATCCAAATGACCACGTGAATCTTTCACAATCTACAAACGACTCGTATCCTACTGCTATCCACGTGGCACTATATGCGGAACTTTCAGCTCTTGCAAAAGATATGGGCGTGCTTAAAGATTCTTTTGAGAAAAAGGCAAAAGAGTTTAAGGATGTGCTTAAAATGGGGCGCACTCAACTTCAAGATGCTGTGCCTATGACTTTAGGACAAGAGTTTCACACTTTTGCAGTGATGATGGGAGAAGATATTGCGCGTGTGCTTGAAGCAAGAAACCTTGTAACTGAAATCAATATGGGCGGGACCGCAATTGGGACAGGCATAAACTCACACCCTGATTACCCAAAAATCGTTAAAGACAAGCTATGCGAAGTTACGGGGAATCCATTCAAAACCGCTGATGATTTGATTGAGGCTACACAAGATACAGGTGCGTATGTGCAAGTGAGTGGTGTGCTTAAAAGAGTGGCAGTTAAGCTTTCAAAAATGTGTAATGACCTGCGCCTTTTGAGTTCTGGTCCTCGCGCTGGACTTAACGAAATCAACCTCCCCAAAATGCAGCCCGGAAGCTCGATTATGCCCGGAAAAGTGAATCCTGTAATCCCCGAAGTTGCAAATCAAGTGTGTTATGCGGTGATTGGAAACGATGTAACCGTAAGTTTTGCGAGCGAGGGAGGACAACTTCAACTCAATGTGTTTGAGCCTGTTATTGCATATGGATTGTTTAATTCTATCTCTATGATGAGAAATGCTATGCTCACTCTTGCTAGTAAGTGTGTCGATGGCATTACTGCAAATGAAAAAGTATGTAGTGATTTCGTGTATAACAGCATTGGTATTGTTACCGCACTTAATCCTTACATCGGCTATGAGAACTCCGCGTCAATCGCTAAAGAATCTTTACAAACAGGTAAGCCTGTGAAAGCAATTGCACTTGAACGAGGACTTTTAAGTGAGGCACAACTCAATGAGATTTTCCAACCACAAAATATGCTTAATCCTCATATGAGTGCTGAAGATAAGGCGAAATTCCAAAAAAATTCGCCTTTTGCATAATCTCTTTGTAAAGTGTTTTTAGAGGAGTAGCCAAAGGCACTTCTTTAAAACTTACAATTTCATTTTTTAAGGATTTTTTATGGAAATAATATTACTGGTTTTACAAGTAGCAGTGCTACTTGGTGCGATTTTCTTAGGTATCCGACTAGGAGGTATGGCGATAGGTTATGCTGGAGGATTCGGTGTTGTAGTGCTTTGTCTCGTGCTCGGTATGAAACCCGGAGATATTCCTTGGGACGTGATTTTAATCATTATGTCTGTGATTGCAGCGATTGCGGCAATGCAACTTGCTGGTGGGCTAGACTATATGGTGCAAGTGGCAGAAAAAATCTTGCGCAAGAATCCAAAATACATTAACTACCTTGCTCCAACGGTTACATATTTCCTTACATTCTTAGCTGGCACTGGGCATACAGCATTTTCAATGATACCTGTGATTGTAGAAGTGGCAAAAGAGCAAAACATTAAACCTTCCGCACCTCTTTCAATCGCCGTTGTCGCTTCACAAATTGCCATTACGGCAAGTCCTGTGAGCGCGGCGGTGGTGTATATGAGTGGAGCACTTGAGCCATTTGGGTGGAGCTACCCTACATTGCTTCTTGTGTGGTTGATTACGACTTTTAGTGCGTGTATGCTGACAGCACTTGTTGTAAGCAAGTTTTTTCCGCTTGATTTGAGTAAAGACCCTGTGTATCAAGAGCGTCTTAAGGCTGGGCTTGTCAAACCTTCTATGGGTGCGCAGCACATCGAACTCAAAAAGGGTGCAAAATTGAGTGTGGCGATTTTCCTCATCGGTGTTTTGTGTGTGGTGATTTATGCGACTTCAATTTCTGATGTTGTGCGTAAGCCTTTCTTGGATATCCTAAATGGTGTGATTGTAAGCAATAATGGACAAGGGCTTATGGCAGGTATTGCTGAATTTATGAGAGGCTACATTGACCCAGTGAGATTACCACGCGATGGAGCGATTATGGCATTTATGTTAGCTATTGCTACTTGTATTACGATTTTTTGCAAGATAGATACAGGCAAACTTCTTGAAGCCAGCACTTTTAAGGCAGGTATGACAGCTTGTATTTGTGTGCTAGGCGTTGCTTGGCTTGGCAATACCTTTGTTGCCGGATACAAAAAAGAAATTGGAGATTTAGCAAGCAACCTTGTAGGTGATTATCCTGCACTTTTAGCAGTGGCACTTTTCTTTGCAAGTATGTTGCTTTACTCTCAGGCAGCAACAGCAAAGGCTATTATGCCTGTGGTCATTGGTGCGCTTGGTATCACTGCGGTTGCTCCAGAATCTTCTTATATTTTGGTGGCAAGTTTTGCAGCGGTTTCAGCACTCTTTGTGTTGCCAACATACCCAACCTTGCTTGGCGCAGTGCAAATGGACGATACTGGCTCAACACGCATTGGCAAATATGTCTTTAATCACAGCTTCATTGTGCCGGGCACACTTGCGATAATCTTTGCAGTAGGGCTTGGGTTTATAGTCACTCCTCTCTTTGCTTAAGATGTCTCTATATGCAGGAGCATTCAATGAATATCCTTGCGTATAGATTCTATTTTATTATTTATGTAAAATATATCGTTTTTTCTATTTGTTGGTATTGTTGGTATTATCTTAAAAATCATTTTTTATATTGATAACATAACAACTATTTTTATCAAACTTAGTTTAAAAAAGGTCGTATTATGAACATTTTTTCTCGTCTAAATGTTGGTGCAAAGGTAGCGTGTGTAGTAACTGCATTTGTAGTAATTTGTGTAAGCATATTGGCATTTTTTATTATTTCCGCTTCAAAGCATTCACTTGAAGAACAAGCTCATAGAATTGTAGAACAGGCCTCTTATCGCTACGGCAATATCCTTGATATGGTAAGTTCAGAGGTGCTTGATACATTATTTGTTGGTGCTACTGCTATTAATACTCAAATTGAGCACAATACTATCAGTGCCGAGCGTCTAAAGGATATTGTCACTGCAATTCCTAATAATATCAACAGCATTGAGTATGCGTATTTATTTATGCCTCAATTTATGGGTGAAGAACTCATCATTCTCGCACAATCAAATGGAAAAGAGGGACAAAAAGCTGCCATTATCAAGTCCGAACCCATCATTAAAACATTTACATCTATACAAGGTGCTATTGCAAACAATAAACCGAGTTTGTCGCACCCTGCAATCATCAATTTTCAAAATAAAGAGTTATATGCACAGGGCTTTGGTGTCCCCATACACGATAAAAATGGCAAAGTTATAGGTGCATTAGGTGCTTTTATAAATTTTGCCAATATTGGGATTCCTCTATTAAGCGAAGAGGCTAGAGTTTTTAATGATGACCAAAGGTTTGTTATAGATGAGCAAGGCACGATAATCATCAATCAAAATCAAAATTTTATAGGCAAAAAGCTTGATGAAATCGTTCCAACACAAGAAACAAAAAATATTATTATTGCTGCCAAAGAGGGAAAAGATGGTATTTTCCCTTACCGCACAGCCGCAGGAATTGAAGGTATCGTCGGTATGCGCTCTATAAAGCCACTCAATGAGGGTAATATGTATTGGAATGTCTTATCATATATCCCCAATAAATCCATTAATGAACCACTTGTAGAACTTCTATGGATTATTATTGCTTGTAGCATAGGGACAATATTAATTATTGTCATAGGCACGATGTATTATTTACGCACCTGTGTAGCTAAACGCATACGATTAATACTTAACGCACTTACAAGCTTTTTTGCCTATCTCAACCACGAACGCAAAGATGCACCACAACCTCTTAAGATTGTTGCTCAAGATGAATTAGGTGAAATGGGTAATGCTATTAATGATAATATTCAA
>NZ_JRMS02000035.1:0-768 GCF_000762925.2 Helicobacter sp. MIT 03-1614 | reverse complement strand
TTGTATTAGTGGTTGGGGGTGGCTTGTGCCATATAACTTGCAACCAAGTTATCATCAATTTAAAAAAATGTGTAAGTTAAATGAATTACCCAATAATGAGGAGAAGTATAATAAGATACTATCATATTATGATTTAGATTGGAATACTATGCTTGAAACAATGAAACCAATGCAAACGAGCGATGAATATCAAATAAAATATATGTTAGGAGAAACCAAAATACACAACAGAATAGAATTTGATTCAGGTTTTTTTGTATATTTAGATAAGACGAAACAAAATATTGTTAGGATTAGCCCATATTTTTTTGCAAGATGGGACACTAAAAGAAAATATCTCACAACAAAAAGCATAGCTTCTTACGAGCTTGTATTTAAAACAGCTTATGGAAGTTGCACATCTATTAAGGATTAACAATGAGCAATAAAGAACAAATACAGAAATTACGAGACTATGCAGAGCTAGCTTGGGCTAGTTATGGGTACTTTCATTTGGCAGATAAAGATTATAAACCTGAAGGTTGGTGGAATAAAGATAGGGAGAGATTGGAACAATTTGCAAAACAATATAATAATCCTGAAACAACAGAAGTTGAATTAGAATCTATTAGACCCACCTACATCGACATTCTCAACATAGAATATAACTCTTTCTTAGGTGGCGACATGACTCCCACCCAAGCCAAAAGATTCTTTTCTCGCTATGATTTACTCATTCATCAACCAAATACTGAAAGTGGATTCTCTGCTACTTTATTTGGAGAAAAA
>NZ_JRMS02000003.1:0-192185 GCF_000762925.2 Helicobacter sp. MIT 03-1614 | reverse complement strand
AAAAAGTTGAGTTGTAAATTTCATATATGAAATCAAAGTGAGAGATTTTACTTTGATTTCAAACGCGAAATAACTTTGATTTCATACACGGGAATACAAGTTATCTTCATTTGGTATAATTTCAACAAACAATACTCCCAAAATAAAAGAGTGAAAAATGCAAAAACTTCCCATAAGCGTAACAATCTTAGTGAAAAATGCACAAGACACCATAAAAGAATGCTTAGAGTCTTTAAAAAATTTTGATGAGATTATCTTGCTTGATAATGGTAGCACTGATAAAACTTTGGAAATAGCACACAACTTCTCTAATGTGCGGATTTTTGAGAGTGAATTTATCGGCTTTGGTGCTTTGAAAAACTTAGCGATAAGCTATGCGAAGCACGATTGGATTTTGAGTATTGATTCTGATGAGGTGCTTGAGTTAAGCACACTTGCGCTTATAGAATCTTTAGAGCTCAATTCTCACACGATTTATGCCCTGCCGCGTAAAAATCTCTATAATGGAGAGTGGATAAAGGCGTGTGGGTGGTATCCAGACTATGTTTGGCGACTTTTTAATAAAACTTTCACGCGCTTTAATGACAATTTTGTTCACGAGAGTGTGATAATCCCCAAAAATGCGCATACACTCAAGCTCTCAAGCGGAATAAAACATTACGCCTATGATAATATCGCTCATCTCCTTGAAAAACTCCAACGATACTCAAGCCTTTGGGCAGAGCAAAATAAACATAAAAAATCAAGTCCATTGAAAGCAATCACGCACGGAATTTGGACATTTTTTAGAGATTATTTTTTCAAAAAAGGCATTTTTTATGGATACAAAGGTTTTGTGATTGCTACTTGCAATGGATTAGGCACTTTTTTTAAATATATGAAGCTTTATGAGCTTCAAAACACGACCCCCCCCGAGTATGTTCGCTTATCATCACTACTTATAATCAAAAAGAAAGACTAGCTTTAGTGCTAGATTCTGTAAAAAATCTTGCGCTTTTGCCAAGTGAAGTGCTTATTGCCGATGATGGCAGCACAGAGGATACAAAAGAATTAATAGAATCTTATGCAAAAGACTTTCCTTGTCCTTTAAGGCATATTTGGCAGATGGATAAAGGCTTTCGCTTAAGTGAGATTCGTAATCGTGCCATAAATGCGGCAAATGGAGAATATATTATTATCATTGATGGCGATATGATTTTAGATTCTCATTTTATAAAAGAACATCTACACTTTGCAAAAAAAGGTGTATTTTTGCAAGGCTCTCGTGTGATTTTAAATGAAAGCACTACGCAAAATATTATGCAATCTAACACAAAAGACGCCTTTAGCTTAGCCTTTAAACAAGGTGGATTCAAAGCAAAACGATGTGTTTTACTCTCGTCATTTATTTTTAATACTTCCAAAATTACCTCATCATTTTTTGACAAAAAAGACTTTATCAAAGGCATTCGCGGGTGCAATATGAGCTTTTTTAAGACTGATTGTGTAAGTATTAATGGCTTTAATGAAGCATTTATTGGCTGGGGGAGGGAAGATTCTGAATTTGTGGCGAGATTTTTGTTTAATGGTGGAGAGATGAGGCGATTAAAATTTGCAGGAATTGCCTATCATCTCTATCACCCTGAAAACTCCCGCACGATGTTAGAATCTAATCATAATATCTACTTACAAACTCTAGCAAATAAAAGTCGCTATTGTGAGAGGGGCATAGAAATTAAATAACTCTATAATTTCTAGATTCTTTAAAAGCATTCAAGCTACATTATTCTTTCTTTTGGCATAAGCCTTGCTGGATATAGCTTTCTTGTGTTTTTAATTCTTTATCATAACCTCTTGCACCCTTTTTTTCACCCACAATACGCACTCGCGCATTTAAAAAAGATTTATCCTCGCTCAAAATACTCCTTTTTGCCTCATAGCCTTTCATCTTAATACCTGCAATATCAAGCAGTGTGTGCATTAAATCATCATTCATATATTTTTGATGTTGGGCTCTTTTTATTCTTTTATAAAGATATGGATGTTTTTGCATAAAAGTATCACTTACATAAATAATAAAAGGAATCTCTACCATAAAGCGCGAAATTTTAGAATCTGAATGCCCAATGAAATTTCTAAAATCATAAATTTCTTCTCCGTGGTCGCTAAAATAAATCACTATGCTATCACTGGATTCAAATCGCTTAATAATCTCACTTAAGACAAAATCGCCATAGAGGGTGGCATTATCATAGTGCATATTTTCCTCTATATTTGCACCTTTTTGAGGTGAATTATCCTCTTGACAAAGCATATCTTTAGACGCAAAATGTGCGAAGTTGGTTGGATAGCGGTTATAATACTTGGCGTGATTGCCCATTAAGTGCAGGGCATAGAATGTAGGCTTTGTGTGAGTTAGGCTAGATTCTAATTTTTGCTCTGTATTTTCATCTGCACCTTGTTGCAAACCTTCTTGCCCTACTTCTTCTTGCTCTAGCTGCTCGTTTTTAAGAATCTCTAAAATGCTTTCATCAAATTTTGTCGTGCTCATTTTGTCATTGACATTGACAAAGCTTACTTCATCAGCGCGTTTTAAAATCGTAGCAGCTGCGTTGCCAAAAAGACTAACTGGCTCTTGATTTGAAATAGCAATAGTGTGATAACCTCCTAGCTTAAAAGCATCAATAATATTTAAGTATTCATACCATTGCTTGATTGTAGGCTTTACAGAGCGCTTTTTAGATGAAGGCTTAAGGGTAGAGATACCTTGTGAATCTTGATTAGCAAAGCTAAGGGAGAGGGAAAGAGATTCGTGTGTTTGGGCGTGAGGAGAGATGACATCACTAAAGACAAAAAGATTGTTTGGTTTAGAAGTTTTAAGATTCTCTAAAAGTGGTGTAGTAGGTAATGGATAGCCATAAAGGCTTAATTTGCCTCTTTGAGTAGATTCTCCAATGACAAGCACTATGTTATCAATAGGATTTTGTGTAGGTTTGACTTTTAAAGTGGTGGAGAGTTCATCAAATTTAGCATTAAGCTTTTTGTATTCTTCTATGAATCCTCGCGTGTTTTCAATCGCGCGGTAGGTTTGCTTTGTGTAATTATAAAGCATATCTGACCAATCTTCATTGAGTGGCTTCGTATGAGTGAGAATCATCGTTACTAAAATCGCTATGCTTATGCCAAGTGCGATATAGATTCTATTCATTACCTTGTGTGAAGGGATAAAAGGTGTGATTTTACGCCATAAAATAAAACACGCAAGAGCAAAAAGCACATAAATACCACATAGTGGGAGGGTGATATAATTGCGCAAAAAATCCACACTCTCTTGCGGATTTGTCTCTAGGGCAACAATGACAAGATAAGAATTGAGGTTTGTATCAAAAGTATAAAGCAAAAATATATCAATGATAAAACAGAGCACACTTAGAGCAAAAATAATCCAAGATAAGACTTTACCAAGCCTTTGAGGGAGCAAAGAAAAAAGCCAAAAAGCCAAAAAATAGCTCACACACAGCAATAATTCACGATAAAAAAATGAACTAAACCAATACAAATCCCAATGCTTCGTATAAACAAAATACTGCGAACCAAAGAGAATAATTGTATTTAAAAACAATAAAATGATATAGATTCTAAAAAGTGTAGCATTCGCAAAAAGCTTCATTCAAGTTCCAGTTTATACATAATCAAATAACGCGCAACAAAGTAAAATACAATGGAAAGAAATAATGTGTCTATACTTAAAAAACTATCATATCGCATTACATATACAAGTGTAAATGGAATCCATAAAAGATGAATAACAAGCGCAATGCCAAAGCCTTTAAATAACACAAAAGTGCGCACTTTGAGGGCGTTAAGCAAAGCAGTAATAAAGAGTATAAGTGTTATATAAAATAATATTATAATCAATGTATCAAAAAATATTATCAGGGCATTTTGTATGTCTATATTCAATAAGATTTCTACAAAAAATTCTAAGTTATAAAATACAGAGGCACAATAAGTCCCAATTACCGCCCAAAAGGCAAGAGTGATAATCTTAGAGAGCAAAATAGTATCAAGACTTAGAGGCAAGGTGAGTGTCAAATATCCCCTACTTCCAAAAATCTCTACCCAAAAGCTCTGAAATGCACGCACTATAAGCAATATACCAAAAGCTATAAAACTACCCATCATAAGAGTATTAAGCAATACTCTTATGATACCTTCATAAAAAACCCATTCGCTTGAAAAAGATATATCAGGAACTCTTAGTAACAATAGGGCAAGTGTTCCCATCCCATAAGTAAAGGCAAGAGGCATAGCGCTTGATAAAAATTCATATTTAAAAAATGTGAAAAATCCTTTCATTTGCCCTCTCCATTTATAAAATCTCCTGCAAAAGTATCTAAGCGCGATACTTCAGCTTTAAATGCCGCTTGAAGATTTTCATATTTATCTGTGAGCGATTCCACACTTTCATAGTGTAACACACGCCCTTGATACAAAAATATCACATCATCTAAAATAGGTTGCACATCATTGACAAGATGCGTAGCGAGAATCACACTTGAATGCTTTGGAACATACTTTTTAATCAGCTCAAAAACTCTTTCTCTTGAGTAAGGATCAACTCCGGCAATAGGCTCATCAAGAATATAAAGCTTTGCTTGACGCGCAAGGGCAAGGATTAAATGTAATTTTTCAATATTCCCTTTGGAGAGGCTTTTAATAGAAGATTCTAAAGGAATATGCAAAATCTCACACATTTGCCTTGCCTTATTTTCATCAAAATCAGCAAAAAAATCTACAAAATATCTCATACATTGAGCCGCATTCATTCTAGGATTTAAGATATTTCTATCGGGCAAATATGCAGTGATTTCTTTGGTATAGAGGCTTGGTTTATGTCCATCAAGTAAAACTTCACCTTGATATTGACGCAAAAGCCCTACGAGAATCTTAATCAAAGTGCTTTTACCACTGCCATTTGGTCCAAGCAAACCAACGATTTTGCCTTGAGGAATGCTTAGATTCACATCATTCAAAGCATTTATATGAGTATAAGTTTTGCTTAAATGTGTGATTTGGATAAGATTAGATTCATTCATCTCTCACTCCATTTTTGTATATGAGGATAATAAGGAAGTAAGACTAACTCTCTCCTCACTCTCTAAGAGAGAAGAAGAGTTAGATAACACATTAGAGTTTAGACTCGTAACGGCGGAGCATATAGAGTCGCTTAAGCATTTTTTTCTTTGCATTAATTTTTTGTTTTTTGCGCTTTTCAGTTTTAGATTCAAAAAATCTTCTTGCACGCACTTCTGTTACAACAAGGTTGCGGTCTGTTTGCTTTTTGAACTTTCTATATGCTTCTTCAAATGATTCACTTTCTTTTACTTTGATACCGGGCATAGCTTTCACCTGCTTTCTTTTTAAGATTAGGGCGGTATTTTACTTTGATTTTGTTGTAAATTTTCTTAAAGACGTGAACTCATAAAGTGAGTTTTAAGAAATTTTCGCTAGAATGCCAAGCTTACTTCACATTTGTGCTCGTAGCTCAGCTGAATAGAGCAACAGGTTGCGGTCCTGTAGGTCGGGGGTTTGAATCCCTCCGAGCACGCCATTATATAACTTCTTTTTTTAAATCTCTAGTCTTTTTGGTTGCGAAGATATGTAGGCACTTCAAGTGTATCATTATTATTAAACAAATTATAATCTTCTCCACTCACATTACGCATAAGCTGTATGCTTTGACGAGAATGTTCTAAAGCTTGCTCTTCATCTGTTTTTCGTGAAGCATCATTGCCACCATTTACAATCTCTTTTTCAAAGCCTGTGGCAATCACAGTTATACGCACAAAATCTTCTGGCACGTCATTTAATGTGTGAATACCTTGAATAAGATCTGCCTCTACATCAACAAGAGATTCAATAATCTCCATTGCTGCGCTAAGTTCAGTAAATGGGTAGTTTTGGTGAGTTTCAAAGTAAATAACTGCACCTTTTGCGCCCTTAATAGAAATATTATCAAGTAAAGGAGAAACAATAGCTTGTTGCATAGCATCAGAGGCTGCATTATCGCCTGTGGCTTCGCCAATACCCATAAGTGCTAAACCTTTATAACTCATTGCTTTTTTCACATCAGCAAAATCTACATTCATATCACCTTGCGTATGCTTTAAAATAACACTGGACATACCATTTACTGCACGCGTAAGAACATCATTTACAAAAGCAAAGGCTTCTTTATGACCACAATTTTTGGGAATAATTGAGAGCAATCTATCATTTGGAATCACAATAATACAATCACTCTCTGCTTTAAGATTGCGTAAACCTTCTTCGGCTAATCTTGCTCGTTTGCCCATTTCAAATTTAAAAGGCTTAGTTACAACAGAAACCGTGAGTGCGCCTACTTCTTTAGCAGCTTTTGCCACCACAGGAGCAGCACCTGTGCCTGTTCCACCGCCAAGTCCAGCAGAGATAAAAACAAGATCTACTCCATTTAAAGCCAACTTTATTTCCTCATAAGTCTCAAGTGCTGCTTTCATACCTACATCAGGATTACCGCCTGCACCTAAGCCTTTAGTCAATCGCTCACCAAGTTTCATTTTGAGATTTGCATTTGTAGTTTCAAGAGCTTGCACATCTGTATTTGCAGCGATAAGCTTCACATCTTTATGAGGATTATTGTTCGCAAGGTGATTTACCATATTTGAGCCACCGCCACCTACACCAATAACTGCAATCACTGCACCTTGTTTGCTTGGCTCATCTTGAATCTCTTGAATACTCACATTCACACTACCACCGATGACTGCATTTTGTGCTTTTGGTTGAATTTCTTGAATTATGTCTTCCATATTGCTCTCTCCTTAAAATAATTGACTAGCCCACTTATAGAATCTCACAAAGAAGTTATTATGCTTATCCTCTTCTGAAGTTCTAATCTGTGAAAAATCACCATTATGAATGATGTTTGTATTCCCCGCACTCTCTTGAAGTGCATCTTTTGGTAGCCCAATGTTGCTCATATCGTTATTCTCCGTAGTGATATTACTTTTTCTGTAACGAATCTTTTTTTCATAATCCATTTCATAATTAGTATGCTGTCCTGCTCCGTGTAGTATCAGACCTATTGCAGTAGCACTATGTGTGCCTTTCAAACCGTCAAAAAGCCCATTCATAGCCATAGGCTTAGATATTCTTACGGGCTTACGAAATATACTTGATGCAAATTCTTGCATACCATCAAGATTTGCCATACCGCCTGTAAGAGCAATACCTGCCCCAAGTTTATCTCTTAAGCCACTTTTTTCAATGCTTTTTGCTAAAAGTTGCAAAGTTTCCTCTACACGAGCAGATAGCACTGCATGGACGATTTCTAAATTCACATTTGTTGTAGCTGTATCACTTGACATAATAGGCACCTTAATAGCCTTTGTCTTATCCTCATCACTTAAAATTAATTTGCCACATTCTGTTTTAATTTGCTCTGCTGTGCTTGGGTGAGTATTAAGCGCAGTGGCTAAATCAATAGTAATATTATGGGAGCCTACACTTAGAAAATCACTATATCGCATAGAATAACCACTATAAATCATCAAATCACAAGTCTGACCACCCATATCTATACACACCACGCCAAGCTCTTTTTCTTCATTGCTTAAAACGGCGATTGATGAGGCATACGCACTTAAAACAATATTTTCAATCTCTATGCCACTTTCACGCACTGCGCGTTTAAGATTCTCAAGCGCTGATTTTTTTGCTGTTACAATATGCACAAAAGCCTCAAGACGAGAGGCACTCATACCCATAGGGTCTTCAGCATAACTTTGGTCATCAAGCCTAAATTCATAAGGCAATGCGTGAATAACAGTATGCCCTTCAGGAATAACAGCATTGTAAATAGCTGTTTGCATCACACGATTAATTTCTTTTAAACCAATTTCATTGCTCGGGACATTTACAACTGCGGATTCTCTAATACTTTTTGTATATGCACCAGAAAGAGAGATGATTGCTTTATCTACTTTTTCATCAGCAACTCTTTTGGCGTCATTGACAGAATTTCGTATTGCTAAAGAAGCAAGCTCAATATTTGTAATAGAACCCTTTTTGATACCATCAGCCTTATGTATGCCCGAACCAAGAATGAAAGGCGTCCCGTCCTTTTTTATCTCAGCGATAATGGAACAAATCTTTGTTGAACCAATGTCAATACCTAATATAATCTGATTCACTTTTACCTCACTTGCTCACATCAATATAGATGGTTGTTTTATAAGTTTTATTCAGATTCTCTGCTAGAGTATCAAGCACTGCTCCATATTTGATATTTTTAGCTATCATTGTTATATTGTTTTCCTTATCTTTGGGAACAGATGATTGTTCCAACACACGATATAATACCACCTTATCATCAAATAGCACATAACCCTCTTTATCTTGGCTACCAAAAACTTGTGAAAGAAAGTGCATCTTTTGGTTAGTATCAAGTGTGAGTATAGCGCCATTATAAAATCTATCAATAAACCCAATATCTGTGCCAGCAAAATTTTTTACACTTTCTTGAGCAAGTTTAACAAGACTTTCTTTACGTTTGGTATGCTCATACATCTCTTTAACTGCACTTTTTGCCTCATCAAAACTTTTATTCACACTTTCCTTTTTATCAAGGAGTTTTAAAGTTACAAAACCCTCATCAGCTTCTATGGGTTTTAACACTTGCCCTACTTGAGCTACTTTCATATCTGCTACTACTAAATCCACACCATTTTTTATAAAAAATCGCTCATTATCTTTAAGTGTGAGTATCTTTCCTTGTTTGCTTCCATTTTTTAAATCACGATATTCCCTTTTAGCAAGGCTCTGGGCTTCAAGTTTTTGGACATCACGTATCAGCTTTTCTCTGCTTTGTTCCATACTCATTAAATGCCCATCATTGTCCAAATAATCACTCTTAAAATCCTCATAATGTTTGTTTAGTGCTTCTTCACTTGGAGATTGAGCGTTAAAGGGCACAAAAATATATTCAATATGAAACTCCATAGGCGTTTTCCAATTATCTGCATTTTTTTCCCAAAATGCTTTCAATTCATCATCTGTTGATGAAAAAGCTACTTGTGTAATAGGAATGCTCTTTACCATAAGTCTATCACGCACAGAATCTGCCATTTCTAATGCAGCTATTTCTAAAGGTGTAACTGATACCATAGGTATTTGAAGCGATGATTGAGAGACATTGAGATTCATAACACTAAAAATTTTTTGGATAAGAAGAGATTTGCGTATTATTTCTTCAAATTCACTTGGGCTCATTTGTCGCTCTTTTAAAGCCTGCTTATAGATTTCGTGGCTAAAATGACCCTCTTTATCAACATACACTTTTGCATTGATGATTTCATTACTCACTTCTTCATCACTCACAGATAAACCCAAATCATAAGCAAAATTAAGTAACTGCGCTTGTTGAACTACTCGCTGAAGAGCAATTTGAGGCAAACCGAGCTGTTTTGCTTGAGCTTCATCAAGCATACCACCAAGTTGTGGAATATGCGAATATTCATTAAATACTTCGTTATAAGCTCTTTGGTAGTCGGGAATATGAATATCAATCGCTCCTACTCGTGCTACTTTATCATTGTTTAATCCAAATCCATAAGAACCCCAATTCACCATTCCAGCACCGATAAAAGCGATAGCACTAATCCAAATGGTGATAACAAGCCACTTCTTATGCTTTTGCATCCAAGTAATCATTATAATTTTAACCTCTGTGTAACTTTAAAGCCTATTGTATCATAAAACTTACTAAATAAAAAGAGACTAAATGCGTAAATACCAAAATTTCTTAAGAAAAAATATAAATATTCATAGTGTATAGCGAATTTTAATTCATTCAAATTAAAACATTAAAGAATCATTGCAAGAAATCTATGGTGGACCTTGCAGGATTTGAACCTGCGACCAATCGGTTATGAGCCGAGTGCTCTGACCAGCTGAGCTAAAGGTCCTCGCCCATTGGAGGACGTATTATACTCAAAAACAAATCTAAAGGCAAGAATGTTTTCAAGTATAGTGAAAAGAGTGATAAAAGTAACAAAACTTGTTCCACCATAACTTACTAAGGGAAGAGGGATTCCCACCACAGGAGCCAATCCTATTACCATACATACATTAATGCTTACATATAAGAAAATCAAAATAGTCATATAACCCGTTACTACACGCAAAAAATAATCCTGCTGATGCACAAAACTTAAACTTAAAATATAGATTATCAAACAAAAAAATAATGTCAAAAGAGCAAATGCACCCAAAAGTCCAAAACGCTCCACAAAATACGCAAAAACAAAATCTGTATTTGCATAAGGTAAAAATTTAAGCTGTGATTGTGTGGCATCTTCTTTTGATTTGCCAAATAATCCACTTGCACCAATGGCAATTAGAGCTTGATCGACTTGATAGGGAGATTTATCTGATACGAAATCCATAATACGTTTTTTTTGATAATCTTTAAGGGGATCAACTATATATGCCACAGGAGCGAGTAAAACGATAACCAATCCTAAAGCTATCCATATTCGCTTATTCACACCGATTAAAAAAAGTGTGCCAAATCCAGTGAGTAAAATTACCATTGCTGTTCCTAAATCAGGCTCTTTAAGAATGATAAAAAAAGGCACAAGAATAAAAAAACTAATAATACAAAATTCTTTTAAGCCATAACCATCTTTTGGTGGAGGATTAGCGGTGATATAGGAAGCTAAAAGCAACATAAGAAAAATTTTCATAATTTCACTTGGTTGAATAGAAAAATTTGTGAAAGGAATATCCACCCAACGTTGCGCACCAAGCTTTTGTGTGCCAATAAAATGCACCAAAACTAATAAAATTAAACATATAATATAAGATACCAAAATAACACTATTAAGCTGCCTAAAAGGCATAAAAAATAAAAAAATCATTAGCCCGCAACTTAAAGTAATATATTTCACTTGCTTAGCAAATAAAGCAGAATCAAGCTCACTGATTAAAAAGAGAGAGAGACTAACTAATGGTAATATAAAAAGCAATAAAATGTAATCAAAATGTGCTAGAATCCGTCTATCAATCACAACTTTTCCTCAAAATAATCTCATTTTCAACGGAAAATGGAAGAAATATAGTAGGCGATAATGAAAGAAATTATTGTATCAAATTTTGACTTAAATAATGGCAAATTACGCCTTGATTCTTATCTAAGCATACAGCTTCAAAGTAGCAAAAATCAAATCCACCATATTATTAAAAATAAACAAGTGTGGCTTAATGGCATACTATGCTTGAAAAACGGCACTTTGCTCAAAGCTAAAGATTGCATTCAAGTGCAATCCCCCTGTGCAAATAATACGCCCCTATCCTCTTCATATACCATATCAGCAGATGATGAACGCTTTAGTATTGATATTGTTTATCAAGATGAAGATGTGCTCATTATTAACAAACCTTCTCATCTTGTCATTCACCACGCACCAAGCGTTAAAGAGCCTACGCTTGTAGATTGGCTCAAACTCAATGCCCACATTCTTTATACATTAAGCGGAGAGGAACGTTATGGGATTATTCATCGACTTGATAAGCAAACAAGCGGTGCGTTGGCTATTGCAAAATCAAATCTCGCTTATACTACTCTCACCAAAGAACTGAAAAATCGTCAAATGGGGCGATATTATCTTGCTATTATTGATACGCCCCTTAAAGATAACCAACAAGTGCAATGCTTTATGGGTCGCAATCCGCACAATCGCCTTAAAATGAGTAAGATTCACATTCGCTCAAACTCTCCTATCCCGAAAGGAGTGCGAGATTCAAAAAGCTCTTTTATCAAAATTGCTACTTCAGATAACGGAGCATTTGAACTCATTGCTATCAAACTCCACACGGGTAGAACACATCAAATACGCGCCCACCTTGAAAGCCTCTCTCGCCATATTCTTGGTGATACACTTTATGGATACAAACCTCAAGCCAAAACACATTATTATCAAGATAGAATCTTGCTTCACGCTTATATTCTTTATTTTATACACCCCAAAACGCAACAAAACTGCACTTTTAAAGCACCTATTTTACCAGATATGCTAAAATTCCTCCAAACTCACTTCACAAAGGATATACCCGATGGGCACAAAAACATTATGGAATTACTTGAAATTGACAGGATTATGCGTTCTTTTGAGTGCTTTTCTTAGCGGTTGTCTCTCTTCTTTTGGTGCAAAACTCCAAGAAGATGCTTCACTCCCACAAATTGATTCTATAAATACACTCGCTGATGTTTCGTCTGTAGGCTTTGAATGGAAATTTCTTGATAATGAACACATTAAAGGATTTGTCATTTATCGTGCTCAAGCAAAAGATAATCAAAAACTACAAAAAATCGCTACGATTCCAAACCGCTTTGCTACACATTTTTATGATATAAATCTCAATCCCCAAACAAAATATATTTATGCCTTTGCTACGCTTGGCACTGATAATACGATTTCTCCAAAAAGCAAACCTATTCTTGTGCAAACATCTTTTATTGACGCGGTAGAGAGTGTCTTCGCTCTGAATAATCAACCACGCACCATTAAGCTTATTTGGTCGCCACACCCAAATCCAAGCATAGATTCTTATTTGGTTGAACGCCTAAATAAAGCAGGTGAATTTAAAACAATCAAAACAATTCCTCATCGCTTAAGTGTAGAGTATTTTGATGATGATTTAAAAGATGGAGAAAGCTACACTTATCGTATTATCGCTCAAAGCTATGAGGGTATCAAAAGTAAGCCTTCACAAAGCGTGAGTGTAAAAACAATCCCTCAACCTGCACCTATTGAAAATATCCAAGCTACTATAGAGTTGCCACGAGCCATTAAAATTACTTGGAAAGAAGCCCCTGATACACAAGGTGTGAGCAAAAAACAATATAAGATTCTCTATTCTCCCAATGATAAAAACTACAAAAAACTAGCAACTACCAACCAAACAAATTATACACATAAACTCCAAGACAAAGAAGATGGCATAAGTTATTACTACCAAGTTGTGCTTTTAGGTGATAATGGCTTGGAAGGACGTATAAGTAGCACGCCTGCTAAAGGTTCAAGTCTTCCACCTCCAAGCAAGCCTTTGCACTTTGAAGGAAAAATCCTTAATGGTAAAGCCACTCTCTCGTGGGAAACACCAAGTGATGAGCGTATTCAAAATTATATCGTTTATCGCAAAGAAGGGAAAGTATGGGCACAAAGTGCGCGCTTTATTGATATATACGATACTACCTTTACCGACAAAGAAATGCAAAAAGGTATCAGTTATAAATATAGCGTAACAAGTATTGACAAAAATGGTATAGAATCTGCGCCCACACAAGAAATAGAACTCTCCATAGAGGCTCAAAAATAATGCCTCATTTTCTTGCATCTCATATTACATTGCCACCTATGCCTTTTACACAAGAAGGCTATACCTTTGTATATGAAGCCAAACAATGCAACGATTCTTCACAATCACTTATTTTGGTGCGATATGAAGATAATGAGTTTTTTTTACGCAAAGCGTGGCGAGGCAATAAAAATAATGCTATTCTCAAATGTGAAAAAAGCACAAAAACTCAACCTACAGGCATTATTAAGAATGCGCTTAAGATTCTATGTGCGTATCAAAAAAATGTTATCTCTCATAACCTCAACAAAAATACGCCACGACAAAATCTCCAATCTCCCTATTTTCAGTCTATGGATTTTTTTTTGGATTTTGCAAAGCCTTGCCTTATTGAAATAGGCTTTGGCTCTGGGCGCCACCTTTTGCATCTTGCACAGAGCAACCCTCATCTTATGTGTATTGGTATAGAAATTCATACTCCCTCTATTGAGCAGATTCTTAGGCAAGTGCAACTCTTGGGTTTAGAGAATCTTTATATCATTAATGGCGATGCGCGTATCCTCCTTGAAATTCTCTCCTCTCATATTGCACAAGGTATTTATGTGCATTTTCCTGTGCCGTGGAATAAAAAACACCATAGGCGCATTTTTTCGCC
Organism: Helicobacter sp. MIT 03-1614; assembly: GCF_000762925.2. Taxonomy (NCBI): domain Bacteria; kingdom Pseudomonadati; phylum Campylobacterota; class Epsilonproteobacteria; order Campylobacterales; family Helicobacteraceae; genus Helicobacter; species Helicobacter sp. MIT 03-1614. Next base: position 178,147 of record NZ_JRMS02000003.1, on the reverse strand, counting down.
CAAATTTTTTCAGGAATCTTTGCGCGTTTTAGATAATAATGGAGTGCTTCATTTGCGCAGTGATGATGAAATTTATTTCCAAGATGCCCTTTCCCTTGCCTTGCAACAAGAGAGCATAAGCCTTGAAATACACAAGAATCAACAAGAAGTAATTACAAGCAAATACGAAGCAAGATGGAAAAAACAACAAAAAAACATTTATGATTTAAAGATTTTTCACACTTATAAAAACACAAATAATGAAAAAAATGTAAAAAATACCCAAAAAAACTTTTATTTTGATAAAATTCTAAGAAAAAATTTGGATAATTACAAAAATTTTCCACATAAGAAAATTGCTAATGATTGGTTTTTGCATATTGATAATCTGTATTGTGCGGGGGATATATATGTATTGGCATTATGTTTTGGGGATTTTAACCAGCCTCAAAGCAAGTTTTTGCAAATTGAATTTTGCAATAATGTATCAGCTCGGTATATTGGTAGTAACCCTATCCCTACACAAGCAGCCATCAAGGCGCATAAATATTTAATACAGATTCTAACACAGGAGTAAAATTTGAGCACGATTATAGAAGCAAAAAATCTCAATCTAGGCTATAATGATGATCTTGTCATTAAAGATGCCACTTTTAATATTAACGCTAAAGAGTTTGTATTCATAACAGGAGCTTCTGGTAGCGGAAAAAGCACTATTTTAAGCTCATTCTTTGGGTATTTAGGTGTAAAAAGCGGACTTTTAAATGTCTTTGGAATCAATATGCAAAAAGCATCAAAAAGTCGTATTAATCATCTTCGGCGCAGTATTGGCATAGTATTTCAAGACTACAAACTGATTAAAGAATGGAATATAGAGCGAAATGTGATGTTGCCTATGGTTATTAATGGCTACAAAAAAGAAGTATGCAAATCCCAAGTTGAAAAACTGCTTGTGCATATTAAACTTTCACATAAGGCAAATAAATTTCCTCTTGAGCTTAGTGGGGGTGAGCAACAACGCGTAGCTATGGCACGTGCGCTTGCACATAATCCAACTATTATCCTTGCTGATGAGCCAACGGGTAACCTTGATGATTATTCAAGTGAGCTTATTTGGAATCTCCTCAAAGGTGTAAATGAACAACTTGGTATTACCGTTGTGGTTGTAACCCACCGAATGCCTGATAGACTTAATATTCCATTTAGAAGACTACATATAGAAGAAGGAGTGGTTTATGAATTTGCTTAGGAGACATTTGGCACTTATTATCCCGCTTTTAGCTCTTCTTTTTAGTCTTGAAAGTATTATGCTTGTCAATCGTGCTGTAACTAAACACGAAAATAAGCTCTCTGATAATTACTCTATTGTTATTGCCTCAAAAAATGCTCTTGTGCTTGATAAGGTTCAGAGTTTTATCCGCGAAGCCAAGGAGCTAAAAGCCATTGCGCCCGATTATATGATGAATGAGCTCAAAAAGGATCTTAGTCGAGAAAGCCTTGAAACACTTCAAAGAGAATTACCTTTTTTCTATTCGCTCAAACTCTCTACTTTTCCAGATGAAGAACGACTACAAAAGATTAATGCGACACTTTCAAAACTAAATGGTGTAACCAAAGTCGAATCTTTTACCAAGAGTCATTCGCAAGTTTATAAGCTCTTGCTCATTATTAAAAGTTCAATTATAGTCTTTGCATCACTTATTGCCATTTTAAGTTATATCCTTATGGTTAAACAAATTGAAATTTGGAAATTTGAACATAGCGATAGAATGGAAATTATGGCATTTTTGGGTGCTCCTGCGTGGATGAGAAATGGTATTTTATTCCGCCTTGCTTTTATTGATTCTATTATTTCAACAATAGCTATCATTGCAGGTATGACATATCTGATTAACCACGACAAAATGCAAGAAGTGTTTCACACGCTTGAAGTAACAAGCGATATATTCCGTATGGGAAGTGATTTTATCATTCTTCTTTTTACATCTATACTTGTATCTATCGTCTCGGTGGTTTTTGTCATTATTAAACAAAAAGACCTGTGAATCTAATATGAGGGGTTTTGGCTGGATTGCAATATGTGCCATTATAAATATATGTATGGCAAATATTGACCAAGATATTGCAAAAAATAAAGATAAACTTGCTACTGCCAAATCCCAAGAAAAAGCTATTAGCAAAAAACTTGATGTTTTGGGCAAAGCAATTAATGCGAAAAATTCTGAGCTCACACAACTTGGGAATCAAATTAACGCCTTAGAAAAAGATATAGAACAAAATCAAGGCAAATCTCTCTCACAAGAAAAATCACTTAAAGATTCTCAAAAAAAACAAAATGTGCTTGTAGAACAAAAACTTCAGATTGAAAAACAACTTATTAAGCTTATTGCACAAGGTATTGCTTTTAATATGGTGATTAGCCGCTCTGCAGATATTGATTCTGTTGATGGTGTAGTGCAATATCATATTTATCAAATTCTACATAAAAACGCGCGCAACTCTATTAAAACACTTAACGCTAAACACAATCTCCTCAATAATGAAATCAAACAAATAAGTAATGCAATTTCTCAAATTCAAAGCTCCATTAAAACTCAAACTAATAAAAAAGAACGTCTCCAAATCGCAAAAGAACAACAAAAAGCCACTCTTGCAAAAATGCAAACTGAACTTAAAACCTATGACCAGCAGCTTAAAGACATTGTCAAAGAGCGTAAAAGCCTTGATGAGATTCTCTCAAAACTCAATATCGTTAAAGAGCAAAAACAACAAGGCTCCAATCAGCAAGCCTTTATAAATAACCAAAAAAACCCAAGTAGTATTAAAGCCCCAAAACAATTTGGCACTTCATATCGTGATGTGCCCACCATTGCCTACAAAGGAGCTAAAACCTTTTCACCACTTGATAACTATGTCATTGAAAAAAAGTTTGGACCTTATTTTGACCCTGTATATAAATTTAAAATTTTTAATGCTGCAATTATGCTTAATCCCAAATCTCCCAACGCTCCTGTTAAGAATGTGCTTGATGGGAGAATAGTATATGCCAAAGAAGCACCGGGGCTTAAAAAAGTTGTTATTATTGAGCATAACAATGCTATCCATACTATTTACGCATATATGGACAAAATAGAATCTTCAATTAAAACAGGTATACCTATTAAAAAAGGCACGATTATTGGCAAAGTCAATGAACGTTTAAGCTTTGAAATCACTCAAAAAGATAAACATATTAACCCTGCAGATTTTATAAAACTCAACTAAAAAAATAAAATTTTTATCCGATGTATCCTTGTATTTAACTTCAAGGAGGAAGCTATGCTTAATGATATTAATAGCGTTAATAGCACCAATAATACCATTAAAAATCAGCTGGTCAATATGATCAACACAAGTGGGAAAACTATCACGGAAGATAAACGCCCCATAGAAGTGCGAATAAAAGAAGAAAACGCACAACATCAAGATAGGGAAAATAAAAAACAGCTTGAAAATGAATTGCGTGAGTTAAGCAAAAAGCTCAATGATGAAATGAAACGCATTGACACTGATATTCATTTTTCATATAATGAAAATATACCCGGTCTTATGGTAACTGTTAAGGAAAGTAATGGCGATAAGGTGATTCGCGAGATACCATCAAAAGAGGCTATTGAATTGATGAAAAAAATGCGTGAAGTCATTGGTGTTATTTTTGACAAACAAGGTTAATCTTTGAAGTTTAACTTATAACTTTAATATATGCAAGAAAAGAGGTAATATGGCACTTGGAACATTGAGTTCGCTTGGACTTGGAAGTAAAGTTTTAAATCACGATGTGATTGATAAACTAAGAGAAGCTGATGAGGCTTCACTTATCAAGCCTATTGATAAAAAAATTGAACAAAATGTTGAAAAGCAAACAGAGCTTGTAGCTATTACTTCTACTTTGCGTGATTTAAAATCTAGCACGAGTAAGCTTGGAGATTATTCTACCTATTTAGGGCGCTCAAGTAATGTAATTGGCGATGCACTCAAAGCAAATATATCAGCAGGTGTGCCAACACAAGATATTAAAATTGATATAGATTCTGTGGCGACTTCAGATATTAATGAAATAGGCTCAAAATATGAGAGTAGAGAATCTGTATTTAGCCAAAAAGATTCTGTATTAAAATTTCATCACAAAGGGCACGACTATAAAATTGATATTAAAGCGGGTATGCAATTAGGTGAAGTAGCGCAACTCATTACAGATACAACAAAAGGTGAAGTAATGGGAATTGTTATGAAAACAGGTGGCTCAAACCCTTACCAGCTTATGATTAATTCAAAAGATACAGGCGAATCTTCACGAATATATTTTGGTTCAACTACAAGCGGCTCTGTCGTGCCCTCTGGTGCTTTTTCTGTGAATGATGGAGATTTAAGCATTACACTTAAAGACAAAAAAGGTATTGACAAAACCCTTTCTATCAAACTTCCTAAAACTGCAATAGAATCTAAAAGCCAAGATAACGCCGAGGCTCTCAAAGAAGCTATCATTACTGCAATTAAAAATGATTCAGATTTTGATGGACTGCTTGATAATGATATTAATATCGGTATAGGTGGTGCAAATAGTGATACACTCACTCTTAATGATAGACGTGGTTATAGTATTGAACTTCAAGGCTCAAAAGCCCAAAGTTTAGGTTTTGGCACAGAAAATAAAAATAATGCCAAAGAAGATTTAATGGTAGCAACTAAAAGTGTAGGAGCAGGAAAGCTTACAGGCACAATCAATATAGGCAGTATCCCACTTGACCTTTCTACACTCACAAAAGAAAAAAATACATCTGCCCAAAATGCAAAAAATATCGCTGAAGCCATTAATAATATTGCGGGTATTTATGGTTCTGTCAATGATGAGGGCAAGCTTGTGATTAACTCTGATACGGGAGAAGTAAATATTTATGCCAACGACGACCCTGCAAGTAAAAAAGCCCTTGAGGATTTGGGATTAAAAGCTGGCACAACAATGGATTATGCCAAAACACAAGAAGAGCTTTTTAAAATACGTAAAGTTCAAAAAGCAGAAGATGCAAAATTCTCATACAATGGAATTTCAATGAAACGCCCTACAAATAATGTTGATGACATTGTAAGTGGAGTAAATATTGAGTTTCTTACTACTACTGAACCGGGCAAACCTGCAGTAATTAGCATTACACGTAATGATGAAGAAATTATAGAAAATGTGAAAAAATTTGTTGAATCTTATAATGATCTTGCTTTAAAACTTGATGATGTTACACGTTATGATGAAGATTCTAAAATTGCTGGCGTATTCAATGGCAATAGTGATATTCGTATGATACGTCCTAGCCTTAATCGCATATTTTCTACAACAATCCAAACAGAAACAGAGCTAAAAGGACTTGCTAAATATGGACTTACTCTTAACGAAAAAGGCACAATGACACTTGATGTGAGCAAACTCCAAATGGCTTTGAGCTCTGACCCAGAAGGCACACAAGAGCTTTTTAATGGAAGTCTTAAAACAACAGAATTTAAAGAAGTGCAAACCGATGGTGTCTTTAAAAAATTTGACCAAGAGATTGATAGACTCTTAAATGGACCAAATGCAAGACTTAAAGTCCTTGAAGAAAGCCTCACAAAAGATGATAAAAAATTGCGTGAGGACAGAAAAAAAGCAGTTGAGCAACTCAATACACGCTATGACATTATGGCACAGAGATTTGCGGCTTATGATTCTCAAATCTCTAAAACCAATAATGCCTTTAGCAGTGTTCAATTGATGATTGACCAATCTGTAGCTAAAAAATAAGGAGTAACCAATGTATGGCAACAACGCTTATAGTCTTTATCAACAAAATTCAGTTTCAGTAGAATCCCCTGTAAAACTTGTAGAAATGCTCTATGAAGGTATTTTAAGATTCTGTGCTCAAGCCAAGCGACATATGGAAGCCGAAGATATTGAAAAGAAAATCTACTATATTAATCGCACTACTGATATTTTCACCGAGCTTCTTAATACGCTTGATTATGATAAAGGTGGTGAGGTAGCAGTATATCTTACAGGGCTTTATACACATCAAATTAAACTCCTTACTCAAGCTAATGTTGCCAATGACACAGATAAAATTGACATCGTAATGAACGTAGCAAAAGGGCTTTTAGAAGCGTGGCGAGAAATTAATCAAGATGAATTGGCTCGATAAGCTCAAAGTTGCTCTGCTTCGCGAAGACGACCAAGCAGCCTTTCTTCTTGTAAGCAATCTTCCAAAAGAGCTCCCAAACGCTCCGCTTGAGACAAAACTCCAAGCTCTTGAGCTGATTAATCAAACGAAAATACTTTTGGAAGCCAAACAGCTTAAAATCAGAATCAATATGGAACAAATAAAAGCAGCAAAAAAATTCCTTGAAAATGCTAATTAATGGGGGGGGGGCATAATATAATCCTTTTTATAATAAATTTATGCAAAATATCCGCATATACCTTGACTTAAGACTTAAAATTGTATAGAATGTGAGCGTTCAAAATTTAACATCAAGGAGTTTGTAATGAACAAGGCTGAGTTTGTAGATTTGGTTAAGAAAGTTGGTGAATACAACACAAAAAAAGATGCTGAACAAGCAGTAAATTCTTTTGTAGATGCTATCTCCAAAGCTCTTTCTAAAAAGCAAAGTGTAGAACTTGTAGGTTTTGGTAAATTTGAAACAGCTATTCAAAAGGCTAAAACAGGTAAAGTTCCCGGGACAAACAAAACTTACACAACAAAAGAAAAATCTGTGCCTAAGTTCCGCCCTGGAAAAGGTTTGAAAGACCAAGTAGCAAAAGCTAAAAAATAAGTCTTTCCTTGCATAGCCTTTTTGGCTATGCCATTAGTGCTTTTGAACTTTCTCTTACATTTTTTCCATTTATAATCAGATTAATCTCTCTCGCAATAGGCGTATAAATATTTTCCCTTTGTCCTATTTCTGTAATTGCTTTTGCGGTAATCACACCTTCTGCTACTTCACCAAGCTCTTTGAGAATCTCATTAATTGCTTTTCCTTTCGCCAATCCAAGTCCAACACGATAATTGCGCGACATTGTAGAGTTTGAGGTTAAAAATAAATCTCCAGCACCTGAGAGCCCCAAGAATGTTTCCATTTTTGCGCCAAAATGCTCTCCGAATCGACTCATTTCTACAAGTCCTCGCGCAAGAAGAGAGGCTTTCGCATTCATACCAAATGCTAACCCATCGCAAATTCCACCTGCAATAGCGATGACATTTTTATATGCTCCAGCCACTTCTCCACCAACAACATCGGGACTTGCATAAGTTTTAATAAAATGTGGCATCAAAGTGCCAAATTCACGACTTAACTCAAGATTGCGCGAATGAATAACAAGTGCACAAGGCAAAGAATGCACTACTTCAGAAGCAAAACTAGGACCACATAAATAGGCAATGCTTTTATGAGCAATGCGCTCCTCCATAATATCACTTACAAATGCGCCACTGCCAGATTCTATCCCTTTGCTCGCGCAGAGAATCTTTATCTTTTGTGGCAAATCAGCTACTGCTAACCATTCTCGTAATGCACTCGTAGCTATTGCCATAACAAAATACTGCGCATCTAATGCTTCTTTATGCGAAACTTGTATAATTGATGTGCAATTTAATGTTTTCAATTTTTGATTTAAAGGCTCAAGCAAAGAGCTAATATCTCTACGTGAGATAATTCTTACCTCATTTTTTTCGGCTAATGCAAAAGCTAATGCCCTACCCCAAGCTCCTCCACCAAATACACTTACCTTGCTCATTTAAAGTCCTCACTTATTTTTAACGAGATTATATCAAAGCTCATTAAAACACATAACTATAAGTCAAAAAAACCTGTGTAGTAATTGTATAAAGATTAGCATAGGAATTTGCTTGAGCTACATTTCTCACAACAGGGGTTATTCCTTGTGAATATGTTGCCAAAAGCGCATCATTACTTGAAAGTTGTGTTTGCTTTAATGTAAGTGTGATACGATGCGATTTAAGTATCGTTAATACCATACCAATACTATTTGCCCATACAGGATACATTATCTTTGTGCCATAATCATAAGCATTTTCTTCGTATCGTTGTGCGTTATCATAAGTTTTTACTTTACCTCCTCGTCTTTGCGTATCAATTTCTAAAGCATTTGATACAAAAAAATTTAACTTCACATCTGTATCAGATTTAATAGAATAATTTAACTCTATACCAGCACCATACCGAGACATTGGTGCTTCAACCTCATTCAAATTGGCATTGCCTGTTTCAAGCTCAAACTCTGAATATCCCTCATTAGCAATAGTATTCGCTCTAATTGAGAAATTTTTACTCACTTGTGCCTTTATTTTAGAATCTCCCTCTTTACTCTCAGTATTTTGGGCAGAAAGTGGCGTATTAGGTGCTACATTAAGCTTATGAAGCTGTAATTCTTCAGCACATATCAAACTTGCGACAAGGCTTATTAAGAATATTCCCTTCACTTTGCTCACTCCTAACATTAAATCTTAAAATACAAGACTCTATAGGTTCTTATAATAACCTATATATCGGTATTCCTAATGCTTTTTTGTAATAACATCTGCTTTTCTTTGTAAGTAATATTATATAAAAAATTTTTAAGAATTTATAAATATTTTATGCCTATTAGCCTATACTAGCATTTTATATTCCAATATTTTCAACACAAAAGGCTATGAAAATGTCAGCGTATGAAACGATTATCGGTTTAGAGGTGCATGTCCAACTCAATACCAAAACAAAAATTTTTTGCTCTTGCGCAACAAGCTTTGGTGATGAGCCTAACAAAAATGTTTGCCCCACTTGCTTAGGGCTACCCGGCGCACTCCCCGTGCTTAATCGCGAAGCGGTAAAAAAGGCGATTTCCTTTGGCACTGCGATTAATGCGACTATTAATCAAAACTCTGTCTTTGCACGCAAAAACTATTTTTACCCAGACTTGCCAAAAGCCTATCAAATCAGTCAATTTGAGATTCCTATCGTAGGACGAGGAAGTATTGAAATTGAATGTAATAACCAAACAAAAACTATCGGTGTAACGCGTGCGCACCTTGAAGAAGATGCAGGTAAAAATATCCACGAAAATAATTATTCAAAAGTAGATTTAAATCGTGCCTGCACGCCTCTACTAGAAATTGTGAGTGAGCCCGATATGCGAAGTTCCGATGAGGCAATAGCCTATCTTAAAAAGCTGCATTCTATTGTGCGATTTCTTGGCATAAGCGATGCAAATATGCAAGAAGGAAGCTTTAGATGTGATGCAAACGTTTCTATTCGCCCCAAAGGAGATTGCAAACTCTATACGCGTGTAGAGATTAAGAATCTTAACTCCTTTAAATTTATCCAAAAAGCGATTGAATATGAGGTAGAGAGACAAATTGAAGCTTGGGAAGAGGGAAAATATCAAAGCGAAGTTGTGCAAGAAACTCGTCTTTTTGACACTGCCAAAGGCATTACTCGTTCAATGCGTGGCAAGGAAGAGGCAGCTGATTATCGCTATTTCCCTGACCCTGACCTTTTGCCTGTTTTTATTGATGAGAATCTTATGCGTGAGGGAGTGAAGATTCCAGAAATGCCCGATGAAAAAAGGGAGCGATATATTAATACCTTAGGACTTAAGCCTTATGATGCAGGTGTGCTTACAAGTAGCCTTGAGCTTGCGCTTTATTTTGAATCTATGCTTGAAGAAGGTGCGAGCGCAAAAGGTGCTCTTACTTGGCTTACTACAGAGCTTTTAGGACGATTAAAGGGTGAAAATACGCTGCAGACTTGTGGGGTGGATTCTAAAACTTTAGCCACACTTGTTAAACGCATCGAGGAGGGCAAAATCAGCGGAAAAAGTGGCAAAGAAATTTTAGATGTGCTTATGGAAAAAGGAGGCGATGTAGATAGCCTCATAGATTCTATGGGATTAGCCCAAATTAATGATGATGGCGCAATTATTGCAGTTATAGAATCTGTGTTAAGCGCTAATGCCGACAAGGTCGCGGAATACAAAAGTGGCAAAGACAAACTCTTTGGATTCTTTGTCGGGCAAGTGATGAAAAACTCTAAAGGCGCAAATCCAGCAAGGGTAAATGAGCTTTTAAAAGAAAAATTAGGGTAGTATGAACAATGGAAGAGAATATTATAGCTTTTAGCGGGGGGGGGGGATAAACAAAATTCTTATTGCCCTACATACCCGCAGAATCTTAAATTCACCACAAATAAAGGTCAAAATACACTTTTAAATCAATTCAAAAATGCTCTAGGTGATAACAACACGCAGAATCTAAGCTTTCTTATTGGGTTTTTTCGCATAAGTGGCTTTATCCATTTACATAAACTTTTACAAGAAAACAATAACTATGCAAAATTTAAGAACATTCGTATTTTGGTTGGACTTAATGTAGATACTCTCATATATGAGCTTTCACAAAAGGATTTGGATTGCGCCTATCAAGGCGATAGATTCCATAATCTTTTTAAAAAATATCAAAAAAATATGCTAGAGAAAGAAAACTACGATAAAGAGGTAGATGATTCTATTATTTGCTTACAAAATGTTTTAGAACTAGAACAACTACAAATTCGTATGGTGCGCACTAAAAATTGCCACGCTAAATTTTATCTTTTTACTTCAGAACCAAAGACAAACCACGCACACAACAATATACCATTTTATGAAGGCTCACTTATTGTAGGTAGCTCAAACCTCACTCATAATGGCTTAGAGAAAAATTATGAAGTCAATCTCCTTACTAAAGAAAGCGCAGATATTAACTACGCATTAGAAGAATTTAACAAACTTTGGGAAGATTCTATAGAGATTACAAAAAATGATATTGATGAATGTGTAAAACAAAGCTACCTAGAAATTTTAAGCCCAAAAGATATTTATTACAAGCTCCTTTTAACGCATTTTGGCAAAGACTTTTTGGTGAAAGATAATGAAATTCCCGCTCTTTTTAAGGACTATATCGCGTATGATTATCAAATACACGCCGTGCAGGAAGGATTGCAAAAGCTTAAAAAATACAATGGATTCTTTCTTGCAGATGTTGTTGGGCTCGGCAAAACACTCATTGCGTCTGTCATCGCTAAAAAATGCCGCATAGACAATCTTAAGGGCAAGATTCTCATTGTTGCTCCACCGAGCGTTAAGAAATCGTGGAAAAAACATTTTGATGATATAAATATTGCAAATTATGAAATTTATACTCACGATAGCTTGCATAAAATCCCAAAAGAAACAAGAGAGGATATAGAGCTTATAATTATTGATGAAAGTCATAATTTTCGCTCCAGCACTTCAAACCGCTACAAACAGCTTGAAAATATTTGCAAGATTCCATTTAATGGCGCACATAAAAAAATTATTCTCCTCTCTGCCACTCCACAAAATAACTCTCCAAAAGACTTAGCAAATCAAGTCTATCTTTTTTGTAATAGGCGAAATTCTCTCATTGAAGGCTTAAACAACTTAGAAAAATTTTTTAGCGACCTTCAAACAAAATTTGAAAACTCAATGAAAGAGCTAAAAATCATCAACCAAAACACAAATTTATCCACACAAGAAAAAGAATCTGCACAAAATAAAGAAAAGAAAAAGCTAGAAAATATTGCCAACACCTTACGCGATAAGCTTTTGTCTCATATTATGATTCGCCGCACTAGAGGTGATATAGAGCTACTCTATAAAGATGATATGAAAAAGCAAAATCTCACTTTTCCAAAAATTGAACCCCCTAAAGATTTGCTTTATGATTTAGATTCTAACTCACATAATCTTGCAAAAGAAACAATTGCTTTTCTCTCAAAAAAACACAACAATATAGGCACTTTTTCCTATGTGCGTTATCTTATATTCCCAAATCTCACCCAAGATGGACAAGAGGAGTTTTTATCACAATATGGCGAAGATGAAAAAAGCAAAGGTTTTTATAATGACACAGCAGAGCGTTTGAGTGTGCTTATCCAAAAGATTCTATTTAAACGATTTGATTCAAGCATAGACGCATTTAAAGCCACACTTGAAAATCAAATCACATCTCACAATGCCCTTATTGCAATGTTTAGCGAGGGCACCATCGCACTCCCAAAGGGCTATAATTCAAGAGAAAAGCTATATGAGGCTGTATTATCAGATAATGATAAGGACTTGCAGAATCTCTTAGAGAAAAAGGAAGATAAATTCATACATTTACAATCTCATCATTTTAAGAATGATTTTTATCAAAAGCTACAAAATGATAGAGATGCCCTAGAAAAATTACTCAATGCGTGGGAGAATATACAAGGAGATTCTAAACTTGATAAACTCAAAGATTCTTTAGATAAATATCTACCACAATCACAAAAAATAGTGATTTTCACAGAAGCAGCGACAACCGCAAAATATCTTGCTAAAGAGCTTATTGCATATACAATTTTACAAATTGATGCAAGTAATCGTGAAGAAAACGAGCAAAAAATTAAAGAAAATTTTGACGCAAACTATCCTCAAGAGAAACAAAAAGATGAGTTTAATATCATCATTACAACAGATACATTAGCAGAAGGAATTAACCTTCATCGTGCAAATATTATTATTAATTATGACACACCCTATAATTCCACAAGGCTAATGCAAAGAATAGGGCGCATTAATCGTATAGGCACGAGCTTTGAAAAAATCCATATTTATAATTTCAAGCCTACACATTTAGCCGATGAGATTATCAATATAAACTCTATCGCCTCTGGCAAACTGCAAAGCTTTCACTATACATTAGGGGAAGATTCAGCAATTTATGATGATGAAGAGATTGTAGGGAGCAAAAATCTCTATTCTCAAATCGATAAAAATAATCAAGAAACAAGCAAAGATTCACAATACAAAAAAGCATTACAAGATTTCTACAAAAATCACAAAGATGAATTTGATAGGATAGAGCATCTCCCGCTTAAATCACGCACGATAATACAATCACATCAAACTCAAAGTTTTGCTTATATTCGCCACATTTCTAGCCACAATCACGCACACTTTTATCCATATCATATTGTGCCAAGCCAAAACTTACTCCAAGAGCCACAAACACAAGAATGTGATTTTTATGAAATGGCAGACTTTTTGAAAGCACATTTAGAATCTTGTCCTCTCAAAAATGCAGATATGAGCGTGCATTATACGCATATCCAAAGTGCAATGCAATCCTATAAGCAATCTCTAAAATCCCGCAATACGCCTAATCCAACAAAAAAAGAGCTTAAACCACAAGAAATAACAGCTATCAGTAAAATTAATTCTTGCCAAGAATTAGATTCGCAAGTGAAGGAAAATCTTATTGATTTAATAAAAAACGGACACCCCCAGCTTACTAAAGAGACTATCAATATAAAGGCTAAAAATAGTGCGGATTTTGCAAGAGAAGTCCTTGTCATCAAAGAAAAATTTGCCCCAAATGCAGATTTGCAGACTAGCAAAGAGCAAGATTATAACACAATAGATTCTGCCACCCACACAGAACCTCAAATCCAAATTAGCATTACGACAATTCACTTAACAAAGGGGATAAAATGAGTGTAGTAGAATCTTCAAAAACTTTAGATATTTTTCTTAATAACGCCTATAAGCACGAACATTTTCAAAACTTCATCATAGAATCTTTTGGAAAAGATATTGACATAAAAACCGAGCAACGCACTCCTTATGATAAGCATAATAGCATTATCACCGCCTATTCACAAATGTGTGAAAATATCACCCTAGATTCACAAAGCTTAAGCATCTATGCCTTTAAAACAACATCAATTAATGCCAAAATCACCCTCCATAAAGAAATCGCTGAAATCATCAAAAATCAACCAGAAATAAATGCAATGCTTGCAGTTTTTTATGATGAAAGCAAAGAATTTAGACTAAGTCTTGTAACACAAGGTTTTGATTATGAAAAAAACAAAACAACCTTTTCAAATCTCCGCCGACAAAGCTTCACACTAGGAGAAAATACAAAGACAAAAACAGCCAAATTACAACTTCAAGGATTTTTAGATAAAGAAAAAACTTTAAAAAATCTCCAAGAAGCTTTTAGCACAGAACCTATAAGTAAAGAATTTTATAGAGATTATGAAAGGCTTTATAAAGATTTATCGCAAAAATTATGTCAAAATCAAGCCACTTTCAATGCTTTAGACAATTATGAAGGTTTAAATGGAGAAAAAGCAGTCAATGCCTTTGTCAAAAAACTTCTAGGGCGCATTGTGTTTTTATACTTTTTGCAAAAAAAGGGTTGGTTAGGCGTAGCACAAAATGCTTCTTATGGAGAAGGCGATAAAAACTTTTTGTTTTCACTTTTTAGCAAAGCCACGCAAAATAATGAATCTTTTTATACAAAATACCTTTGCCCTTTATTTTTTGAGACACTTAATTCAAAGCGCAAAGACCCCCAATTTGGTGAAGACTATTCACCCCACTTTGATTGTAAGATTCCATTCCTTAATGGTGGGCTTTTTGAAGAGTATAGAGACAAGCAAGGTAAGGGCATAGAAAGAGATTTTGTCCTTACACAAAGCCTAGAAAATACTGATTTTAAGCAATTTTTGATGTATTTGAAAACTATAATTTTACGATTGAAGAATCCACCCCAGATAATCAAGAAATCGGCATAGACCCAGAAATGCTAGGCAAAGTGTTTGAAAACCTCATTGATTATAATAAATCAAGTGGGGCTTTTTACACGCCTAGAGAAATTGTGCATTTTATGTGTAAAAATGTCCTAACCCGCACATTACAGGAGAGAATCTTGCACGATGAATCTCACCTCACACAAGATACAGAATCTCCACACGCACACAAAGATTCACTCTATAACTTTATTTTTTATAAACAAAGCGATGATTTTATTGCACAAAATGCGAAACAATTAACACAAGCTATCACATCGCTTAAAATCCTAGACCCAGCTATTGGAAGTGGTGCTTTCCCAATGGGAATGCTAAGCGAGATACTAGAAGCTCTGCACACACTCAACCCCTCTTTGCAAAAGCAAGACTTAGCAAGATATAAGCGCGAGATTATAGAGCAGCAAATCTATGGAATAGACATTGATGCTGATGCGATTGAGATAGCAAAACTCCGCTTTTGGCTCTCAATCGCCGTAGATGAGGATACACCTAGCCCACTTCCAAACCTTGACTTTAAATTTATGCAGGGCAATGCTCTTATAGAAAGCATTAATGGCATTGAAATTATTCCAAGTGATTTGAATGCACCACAACATCAAAAAGACCTTTGGGGGAAAACGAGCAATGCCAATGCGTCTTTATTTGATAAATCACAAACTCATAAGCTAGAAGCACTTTTTCTGCAATACTATGAGCCAAATGCACAAAAAGCACAACTCAAAGCAGAGATTTTAGCGATAATGAAAGAAGCCTTTGATGAGCGTATCAAGCAAATTGATGAGAATATTCAAAGCATAAAGGCAAATCCAAAATCTAAGCCAAAAGAAAGAGATAAACAGCAAGAAAAAATACTTCAATACGAATCTTTTAAACACGATTTAAACACACTCTTTAAAGATTATAAAGAACATAACTTCCACACCGACAAGCTTTTTTTATATCGCTTCTTTTTTGCACCCATTTTCGCACAAGGGGGCTTTGATATTGTGATTGGCAATCCACCCTATATCAAAGAAGCGGACAATAAAAAGCTTTTTGATGGCACGAGGCATTTAAGAACCTATCAAGGCAAAATGGATATTTGGTATCATTTTGTAGGACTAGGATTTGATATAGTTAAAAATAAAGACATTGTAACTTTTATCGCTACGAACAATTGGACAACAAATACAGGAGCAAAAAACCTTAGAAATGTAATATTAACAGAATCTCAAATCCTTAATCTCATAGATTTTGGCTCATATATGTGCTTTAATGCTGCAAGTATCCAAACAATGGTTATGGAATTTCAAAAACGAGATTCTATCCCTGAAAGCTACCAAATCAACTATGCAAAGATAGAATCCAAAAAGCCCACAGATTCACACAGAGAAGCAATTTTGAAAAGAGAATCTTTTGAGGATAATATCTATTTAGAACCTAGCATTACACCAAGCCAAATGCTTAATAAATCTTTGACTTTTACAGATTCTAAACAAGAGGAAGTGCTGAATAAAATTTTAGAAAATGGGACATTTTATTTGCGAGATGATGAAGCACAAATCGGTATAGGCTTGACTGATAAAGTCAAAAAGAAAATGGGGCTAACAAATTATGAAGTTGGGGCTGGAATTTTTCAAATTTCAACAAAAGAACTTAAATCCTTACATTTAACAAAAAGCGAATTAAAGCTTATAAAACCTCTCTATACAAGCAATGAGCTTTTTAGATTCTATGGTAATCCAAATAATGATGAGTGGGTTATTTACACTGATTCAAGTTTTAAGAATCCTAATTCTATGGATAAATATCCTAATCTAAAGAAGCATTTAGACAATTTTAGAGATGTTATTACCTCTGACAATAAACCTTATGGCTTACATAGAGCAAAACAAGAATATTTTTTTAACAAAACTCCTAGCATTGTATCATTAAGAAAATGCCCTGATAAACCTATTTTTACTTATGTAGATTTTGATTGTTATGTTACTTCAACATTTTTTATTATCCAAACAAGCCGAATAGATTTAAAATTTTTAACAGGATTACTCAATTCAAAGCTTATAGCTTTTTGGTTAAGACATAAAGGCAAAATGCAAGGCAATAATTATCAAATTGATAAAGAACCTTTAATGAATATACCTATCCCCAAAATCAATGCAAAAAACCAAACAATCGTTAATCAAATCATCGCTTTGGTAGATGAGATTTTAGACATCAAAAATAAAGATTCAAATGCTAATATTTTACATTTAGAATCTGAGATTGATAGATTAGTCTATGCTCTTTACAAACTAGATTCTAAAGAAATTAAAATTATTGAATCTATATAAAAGGTATAGAAATACTATTAAGCATTAAAAAAGGAGAATAATTTGAATGCAATAGAAACTATCGCTAAAGAATTGAATATTGAGGCGAATAAAATAACTTATAATGAGGAGAGTGAACTTTACATAGTGCAAGATGTATCTTTGATATTGAATGCTTTTAATTGGAATTTTGACATACATTTTAAGCAATGTAATTTTACAGAATCAATAATATATAAAAACAAAACATTTTCATACAAAGTTATATTTAAAGCGTGTAATTTTCAAAAAGAAGTTGTGTTTAAAGCGTGTAATTTTCAAAAACAAGTTATATTTGACGATGCACATTTCCAACAGAATATTGGCTTTACTGATACAATCTTTGAGGCTGGTGTAGATTTTTTACAAACAAGCTTTGGCAAAGAGGTATCGTTTCGCGAATCGGAGTTCAAAGACAATGTGTTTTTTATAGGCAATACTTTCGGTGATACAACAAACTTTATATCTGCTCATTTCTTTAAAAAAATAAGTTTTGAAGGAAGTGCATTTAAGCAAGAATCATTGTTTCTTAAATGTGTTACGAATGATTTTCTCTCTTTGTTTCAATGTAAGTTTAACATACTTCCCAACTTTTCTGGAGCGATGATAGATAAAATTAATCTGGTCAATACTGACTTTAACTTACAAAAAATAACTTATTTTAACACTATCAAAAATATACAGAGATATTATATCCTTACAAACAAAGAGCAGACATTTACAGAAAATACAATAATATTTCGCGATTCTTTTCGGCTCTTTAAAAATGCACTGATTAAAGAAAACAATCTTTTAGACGCTGCAAATCATCATAGAATAGAGCTATATTGCAAAGAAATAGAGTTAGAATCTAAAAAACCTAAAATATTTAGTAGGGATTGGATAGATAAATGGATTTTAAAATTCTATCGCCACACTTCCGACCACCACACTGATTTATTAAAGATTTGGCATAGTTTATTGATTGTAGTGGGAATCTTTGGGATTCTAAGTAGTGGAGTTATTGTAGCCTTTGATTATGGTTATTTAAAGTTTTGTGATTTTAGTGCGCATAGTTTGATTGAAATGTATAACGCCCATATCAACCATTTTGTGCTAACGCATAGCTATCAGATGCTGGGAATGAACGCGTTACTTTTTATGTTGTTTATAGGATTATTTATACTGAGTGTATTGTGGGATAGAGCACGAGTTATAGGAATATGTATCTCTTATTGTGTTATGATATTCCTTTTTGCTGCATCACCCAAATACCTTATCCCAGCCATTGGTATTTTTACAGATAAAAGAAGTATGTTAGACCCATTATCAGTTATTGGCGGAATCTATACTATTGTATTTGCTTTTATGCTCTATTCATTTATTAAAACCGCGCGTAAGAACTCTATTATTCCGCATTAGATTCTAAATAATCCCTTTTTGCTCAAGCTCCTACAAATCTCATTAAGTAGATATAATTTTAGAATCCAAATAATGCTATAATGTTAGAAAATAGAAATTATGGAGAATAGTGATAAATGAGAGCAATTAAAAGAGATTTTGTCAATCCAGATACCCCGTCTTACTGCGATAACAGAAAACTTACTTCGGGGAAAGCCTATTTTTTGCTTGATGATGCTGGCAGGATTTTTAAAGCAGGAGAACAATGTGCTAAGCAACACAGCCAAACCGATTTAAGCTCTGTGCCTGATTTGACCACCTCTCTTCTTGTAAATTCCACAAAAGACAAACACGATTATTCTTCTTCTCGTTTAAACTCTAAACAACAAAAACTAGATAAAAAATCCCAAGCCTTAACTTATTTGCTTTTAAGAGAGGAAAAATTAAAAGAGTTGGGTTTTGAAAATATTTCATATAACACGCTCCAATCTTACTATCAAGAATATAAAAATAACTATGACTTATCCGAAGAAGCAATAAATCATATTTATAATATTCTAAACTCCCCAAATATACCTAAAAAATTTTCTTTACTCAATCTTTCAACCTGTTATGCTTATTACTATAAAATGGAAAAAGCTTTGCAGTGCTTAAATCAAGAACAAAGTGTCTATATTGATAGCTTATTAAAATATTTAAAAAAAGATTATTCTCTTACAAAACCCCAAATTGATGGATTAGCCAAATGGTTTGAACATATTAATTGTAAAGAAATAAAAGAAGCGAAGCTAAAAAATTTTTATGTATGATAATTTTAAAATAATTTAGATTCTTTAACTTTTATGTAACTTTAACACATTAAAATATTGATGATTTTAGATATACTCATAAAATTTATTTATCTCTGAAATCCAAAGGCAAAATTGATGGAATCTTCTTATCAAAAGCAAAACAATTTACAGAATTTTCAATCTCAAAGCTAAAGGAATGCGTAAAACCTGTCATTTAGACAGGTTGCCCTTATCAAAACATATACACATAACGCAGTGCTGAGCGTGAATATCCCCAGCCGAGTAATAGCTCAATCCTATGCATATTATTATAAGTTAAACTCCCTCCAATGTGCCCTTCTAGATTAAAACCCCTATGTGTGGGAGGGATAAAATCAGAAGTAAAGACTTTAAAATATCCTATATTAAGCCCAGCAAAAGCACCCCATACAAATGTATCTTGAGGATTAAAATCTATAATCCAATCTACCCCAATACGCGTATATAAAGCATTACTAGAAGTCTCAACCCAACTTATGCCTTGTGGATTTAACTTGCTATGCCTGTATAAACCCCAATTTATCCCCACAATACCTCGTATCCCTTGTCTAAAAGAATCTAGATTCTGATAAGATTGTGGAAAATAATAAGCATAACCTCCAATTACACCTGTGCTAAAATCTGCAATTCCAGCGCCTCCTAATTCTATTCCTGCAAAAACTCTGCCTGTATCATAATAATCATTAGCAAAAATATCAGAAATAAAAATAAAAGATAAAAATAATATGCTAAATTTTTTCATACATATCCTTAACATCGCGCTAATTCTCCTCTTTATTTAATAAATTTGTATAAAAAATATCAAGGTTTTTATCATAAACTTTTGTGTGCACATCAAAATATCCAAGTAAAGTGCTAAAAAGATAGTCGTGCGAAAGATTATAATCCTTATGTTTATAGGCAAGATCAAGCAAATTTTTATCATTACTATAAAAAAGCAAGGGAACGTGTATTTGCTCTTTTGGGGCTAAAAAATAAGGCATTGCGTGCAAATAAATACCATTTTCTCCTAAACTCTCGCCGTGGTCGGAAACATAAAGCAAAGAAGCTTGAACTCCGCTTTGAGATTGCAGCATTTTAATCAGCTTACTTATCACATAATCGCTATAAGCAATCGTATTATCATAAGTATCTGTGAGCTCCTCTTGTGTGCATTTTTGCAATTCATTTGTATCACAAGTGGGCGTAAAACGTGTAAAATCTTTTGGGTATCTTTTATAATAAGTTGGTCCGTGTGAGCCTTGCAAATGCACAATAATAATCTCTTGCTCTCCAAGATTTAAAGCATTTTGTATATCTTTGAGCAAAGCTTCATCATAGTCTTCATTAAACATTTTTACTTCTTTGATACGCTCACATACACCTTGACAGCCACCCGAATTATTCCCAAACCAAACCACCCTCACACCCACTTTTTGCAAAATATCAAGTGCATTTTCTTTAAACTCACTTTCTTTATATTGCTTACGTGTAGAAACTGAAAACATACAGGGCACACTCACAGCTGTAGAAGTGCCACAAGATCTTACAGCATTAAAAAATACAACCCCACCCCATTTTTTAGTATAAGGATTAGTTTCATTCGTAGTTGCCCTGTCTTTTTCAAGCAATGAAAAATTTGCCGCCCTCGCAGTCTCGCCCACTACAAGAATAAGCAATCTTTTTTTATGCTCTAAAATACGTGCATCTGGTGCAATAATCTCAAGTGGAGGTTTTGTAAAGGTGCGGGATTTGATATATTTGACTAAAGATTTGAGCTGATAAAATGGCGTAGTGTAGTATTCGCTCTGATAATAATATCTAAAAAATGGCACAAAAAATTGTGTTTGAGGGACAAAAATCGCTAAAAGAAGCAAAATTCCCACAAAAAAGCTCGCAAATCGTGTAAGAAGTGCATTTTTTATACCCTTAGGTGCATATACAATACGCGTTTTTAGCACAAGTAGGCAAGGTAAGATACCAAAAAATAGCACAAACAAAACAAGTTTTAAATTAAGAAGTTCTCGCACCTCTCGTGCATCGGTTTTAAAGGCATTTTCTAGCATTGTCTTATCAATAATCACTCCATAAGCACTCATAAAATAGGCACTTACACAAGCTACCATTATAAAAATTATCATAAAAACTTTACTCAAATACGGCACAAGCAAAAGTGTTAAAATCACAAATAAAAGCAAAAAAACCATTGGCACAAAGGCGATATGCTGCCACAAAGTTGCACTTTCATCAATACTTGTATAAATAAAAATAAAAAGATTAAAATTCATAGCACTTAAAAAAGCTGCACAAAGCAAAGCGAAATTAAGCCACGAAATATTCCATTGTTTTTTTAAGATTCCCATTTTACCTCACTTGTCCATTGCCTGTAATACAATATTTATAACTTAATAAAGATTCTATACCCATAGGACCTCTAGCGTGAAGTTTAGAGGTAGAAATACCCACCTCCGCACCAAAGCCAAACTCTCCACCATCGCTAAATCGTGTAGAAGCATTCACATACACACACGCTGCATCGACCTCACGCATAAAAGTTTGTGCTATCACTTCATCTTGAGTGATAATAGATTCCGAATGCGCAGAACCAAAGTGCGCAATATGCTCTAGGGCTTCATCAATTCCATTTACAACTTTAAGATTAAGAATCTTATCGCCCCACTCTTTGTTAAAATCAGCTAAGCCATCATCTGCAATGCCCCAATTTTTGAGCCATACTTCATTTTCAAACATCACACGCACATCTGCTTCTCTTAATTTTGTAAGCAATTTCGGTAAGAATCCCTCTACAAGCGCCTCATCAAGCAAGATACACTCACACGCATTACACGCGGCGGGATAGCTTAACTTTGCATTGAGCACAACATTGAGTGCCATATCCAAATCCGCACTTTTATGGATATAGGTATGGCACACGCCCTTATCGTGCTTGATGATAGGAATTGTTGCGTTATGTTTGACAAATTCAATCAATCCCTCGCCCCCTCGTGGTATAAGCAAATCCACATACTTATCCATTTTGACAAATTCTAATATTCCCTCACGTGAAGTATCCTCTATCATACTCACACATCCTTTAGGAAGTGAATGCTGCTCTAATGCACTATGCAATGCTTTAAGTATTGCCACATTTGAGTGAAATGCCTCTTTGCCACCTTTGAGCACACACACATTCCCACTTTTAAAGCACAATGCACTTACATCACTTGTAACATTAGGGCGAGATTCATAAATGACACCAATGACACCAAGCGGCACACTCACTTGTGTAATCTCTAATCCTGCCTTGTTTTTCCAACTTTTTATCACCTGCCCTACACTGCAATGAAGCTTTGCAATATCACGCATAGAATCTGCCATAGAATGCACTTTTATGCTATTTAATTCTAATCTTTTACGCATTGCTAGGGGAAGATGCGCTGCCGCACTCATATCTTTAGCATTTGCTTCACATATTATTCCGCATTGAGATTCTATCTCATCTGCCATAGATTCTAGCACTGCATTTCTTTCTTCATTACTTAATCGCTCTAATATCCTTGCACTACGCTTTGCCGATATGAGCATTGCTACCATATCTTGTTTGAATTGCATCTTTTGTGATTCTTCATACATTATACTTCCTCTCTTTGCTTGGCAAGTTCCTCCACTTCTGTGATAAATCGCTCAAGTAATTGGTCTTCTTTGAGCTTACAGAGAATCTTCCCCTCTTTAATAATCAATCCATCTTTATTCCCAAAAGCAATAGCAATATCTGCGTGTTTAGCTTCACCCAAAGCATTTACAGCACAGCCCATCACACTCACTTGCAAAGGTATTTTGATATGTTTAATGCGAGATTCTACTTCTTGCACCATTTTGACAAGATTCGCTTCAATCCGCCCACAAGTAGGGCAAGACACTATACTTACCCCGCTTTTTTGTCGTCCGCTGTATTGAAGTATGAGGCGCGCGACTTTAATTTCTTCTTCAAGCTCACCTGTTATGGAGATTCTCATCGTATCGCCAATACCCTCCATAAGCAGCCCACCAAGTGCCATAGCACTTTTTATCATTGAATGGGGCAATGTCCCAGCCTCTGTAACACCTAGATGAAAAGGATAATCTACCAATGGACGCAACATTCTATATGCCTCCATTGTGCGTAACACATCACTTGCTTTAAGTGAAATTTTAATATTACTAAAGCCAAAATCCTCTAAAAGCTTGATGTTGTATAACGCAGATTCAACCATACCTTTAGGAGTTGCACCATATTTTTCCTCAAATTGTTTTTCTAAACTCCCACCATTTACACCAATACGAATAGGTATGCCTCGTGCATTACACGCATCTGCCACAGCTTTAATTCTATCTTTTGAGCCAATATTACCCGGATTAATACGGATACAATCCACGCTCTCTGCTGCAATAAGTGCAAATTTATATCTAAAATGAATATCCGCGATAAGTGGCAGGGGCGAGACCTTTTTCAAATCTTTGAGTGCATCTGCGTCTTTTGGGTCGCTCACTGCCACACGCACCATATCAGCCCCAGCAAAATATAATCTATCAAGCTGTGCTTTTGTCGCCTCTATATCACAAGTTTTACTAAAAGTCATACTTTGCACACTAATAGGTGCATCACCGCCTACTGCCACATTTCCTACAAAAATTTGTTTTGTTTTTACCCTTTGCACTCCAAATCCCTTTGTGATTTTTTGCTTATTTTATCACTTCTTGGGTAAAATTCAACCTACAACTTTACATACAAGGACAAAAATGCACGAATATTCTATTGTCGCCTCACTGATACAAATGTGCGAATCTCACGCAAAAGAGCATAATGCTGCCTCTATTGCCAAAGTCTGCATCGCCGTTGGTGAGCGTAGTGGTGTAGATAGTGCGCTTGTAAAAAGTGCATTTGAGACTTTTAGACTTGATTCACCTTTGTGTCAAAATACTATTTTGGAAATACAATCCCAAAGCGTTGAGCTAGAGTGTCGCGACTGCGGGCATTATTTTCAAGCACAAAATCTCACATATAGCACTTGTCCGCAGTGTCAAAGTCATAATGTCATCATCGCTAAGGGCAAAGAGCTGCATCTCCTTAGCCTTGAGCTTGATATACAATCTTAAAAAG
This sequence comes from Helicobacter sp. MIT 03-1614, assembly GCF_000762925.2. NCBI lineage: Bacteria > Pseudomonadati > Campylobacterota > Epsilonproteobacteria > Campylobacterales > Helicobacteraceae > Helicobacter > Helicobacter sp. MIT 03-1614. The sequence continues at coordinate 153,824 of NZ_JRMS02000003.1, read as the reverse complement.
GAGCATATATGCCTAAAATTGATAAACCTCTTGCTCAAAAAGTAGATGAGCGCGTATTTGAGCAGCTTTTAAAATACAATCCTCAAACGCAAAATCTTTGGGATATTGTAGGAATTTTTGAAAATGAGCGGCAAAAACTACGTATTGAAATTGCCCAATACCACGAAGATATTAAAAATTCTCAAGCTAAACTCAAAGAGCTACGTGAGGGCATTACTAAAGCACAAAATATCCTTCGCGCCATTGAGCAAAAAATCTCTGAATCTCCTGTGCCACCAGAAAAAGAAGAAAGCCAAAAAGAAGCACTTATGCTTAAAATAAGCGAACTTGAGCTTGAAAATTCTAAGCTACTTGTAGAGCTACGTGATTTAAAAAGTGAATATCAGCTTGAAGAGAATCTACACCAAATGCAAAATATGCGTGAGACACTACAAGAATCTTTAGAAGATCCAAGTAAGCCCTAACTTAAAAGGATACCTATGCAATATCAAAGTGCTTATACCACGCCAAAACGCCTTTTTGTGAGTGCGTGTGAGCCCAGTGCGAATCTCCATCTTAAATTTCTTGCTCAAAATCTTGATAAATCCACTCACATCTGTGGTGTCTTTGAGCCAGAGACTTTTACCAATTTCCCTTATGCCTCGCCCTCTTATACGCTTAAAGATTTTGCAATTATGGGATTTTTTGATGTGATAAAAAAACTTGCTTTTTTTAAACGAGCCATTAAAGAAATGAGCGAACTTGCTGCGCAATGTGACGTAGTGCTTCTTATGGATAGCTCAAGCTTCAATTTGCCTATTGCCAAAACTCTTAAAAAAAATACTACCAAAGTGCCTGTTATATATTATATCTTACCACAAGTTTGGGCGTGGAAGCCGTGGAGAGCCAAAGAAATAGAATCTGTATGTGATTATTTATGTGCGATTTTGCCTTTTGAACTTCAAATGTATCCTAACGCAGTGGCTGAAAACAGAGCATTTTATGTTGGACACCCCTTGCTTGATGAGATTCCCACACTTAAAGAGCAACCCTTACCTCTTGAAAATGGAAAAATCGCCTTTATGCCCGGCAGCCGTAAAGGAGAGATAAAACGCATTTTTCCTATTTTTGCCGCTGTGGCAAAAGAGATTCCAAATCCTAAGATTCTCGTGCTACCTGAACATTTTAAAAATCTAGACAAAGAGGCAATGCACAACATTTATGGAGAGGATATACATTATTTTGAGCTTAGTTTTGATGCTAATAGTGCGCTTTTGGAAAGTAGTTTTGCCTTTGTTTGCTCTGGCACTGCCACGCTTCAAGCTACGCTCATTGGCACACCCCTTGTGCTTGGTTATAAGACACGCACTATTGATGTAATGATTGCACGAGCCTTTGTAAAACTAAAACATATAGGACTTGCTAATATTCTTTATAATGCTCTGCATTGTGGGAATCCACGCACAGGTGAAAAAGAGATTCATACCGAACTTATCCAATCTTCGCTCACAAAAGAGAATCTGCTTAATATCTACCACGCTACAAATGCACACGAATTTTTTGCTAAAGCTAAGGAAATCCGCTCTTATCTTGCTTGCGGAAGTGTAGAAAGAGTAATTAAACTTCTCCATAAGCTATTAAAAGAAGGGAATTTATGACTTATGAAAAAATAAAAATGGCATTATATTTGGTTTTAGTTATGGCATTTATCGCTTGCAATTCCAATATGCAAGCCAATCAAAAAGAAGTGAGCAACGCTTTACCAAGTGATATAAAAAACTTTATGGAATCTAGGGAAAAATTTATAGAATCTGAAAATGTGAATTCTATACAGACAATGAATGAGCAAGAAAGAATAAAATATAGCCAAATAAAAAATTTAAAACGAAAAGAAATTGATAAAGAGTTTGTTGCTTTACGCAAGAAATATGAAGGAAATGACTTGATTTTAGATGTTTTATCGCAATTTGGTTGTTTGCTAGATGATTGCAGTGCTACAAGCAAAGGTGATGATGGTTTTGTATTTTATAAAGGTGTAGATATTACTGAAGCTATCAATAATTCACTTATGGATCGTAACACTTTTACAAGTTATCCTTTTTTTAAAGAGATTCTTAAGCATAATCCAAATATTTTGGCAAAAAAGGAAAATTTTAGCCTAGATTTATCACCGAGTGCTAATTATGCAAATTATGAAAAAATAGATATTGTTTGGAATGCAGATAAAACACATATTGATTTTATCCTTTATGATAAATATTTTAATCAAAATATATGCTCTCACACTGCAGGGTTTAGAAGATTCAAGCAAGAAAAAGATGGAGTAAAAGCAAGTTATGGCAACAAACTAATTCCCTATACACAAATAAAGGAAGTTGATGATTTTATCAATAAAAGCTGTGAATGTATCCATATAGGGGGAGAAGAACCTTATGATGAGCAGCGTGCAAATGAACTTAGGGAAATGGCACAAGGGTGCAATGATATTCCTAAAATGCGTTCAAATTTACAGAAAAAATATAAAGATGAGATAACTATATCAAAACTTTTACAAAGGGAATGGCAAAATTATAAGGAGGCTTTTGGTGAGTAAGTTTTCAAGTGATTTAAGAAGACATCAAATGCAATATTATGGCATTTCTGATATAGACTTTGGACTAGAATACAAACTAGGTTTTATAAAAATCTAATCAAGCCATAGCCTCGTATGCCCTCTCTGGTAAATTCCAAATCTATTATGTGCTAGATAAATTTGAAGTAGAAAAGTTAAATGAAAGTAAAATAGCAATATATCCTACACAAATCAAAGCTTATATTGATGATAGCTTTGATTTTAGAGACCAAGACCATACTTTTAATGATGATGGAAGCATAGCAGAATTAGGGCAGCCTGTGGGAGCTTGGGATTATAATGAAATGAAGTTTGATAAAGATGTATCAGAGAGTCAGATGAATAAATATGCAGAAAAAAGCGGGATAATTAGTGCAACAAATGTTGGTGCTGCAATAGCATTTGGCTTAAAACTCAACTTTGCTATAACTCAAGAAAAATATGAGAGCTACAAAAATAAAAATATCTACCCTATTTACAACCACGACTACCAAAACGCACAAACGCATTTTAATCTAGGTTGTGATTTCTTAGCAACAAGCAAGGATTTTAAAAATATAGTAGTGCCACAAGATTCTAGGTTTAGGTCGGTATTTAAGATTGTTACTAGTTCTATTAGGTAGATAATTATGAATATCGTGCAAATACCTAGTTTTGACTTTGTGATATTGTATGTTTTTATATTATCTTGTGGTAGCAATGTAATAGGAGTAGCATCTCTGTTATTTTTCAAAACATACATTAATCGTTATTTTATCTTTGGTGGTATTGCGGGCTTTGCTGTATTTCTTCTCATACTCATACCGAGTTTTTATATACGAACAAAAGCTGTAGTATTCACAGATGAGATTTTAAAGAGCATTGTTATAAGCTTAGGAATCTATGTTATTTTACTATGTCCTACTTGGATAGTGATGTGTATTATTTTTTGCAAAAAATAAAAAAATATCATTGCAAAATAATATTATAAAAGATTTTGTGCTGGGGTTTGTATTATATATGATAACACTATGCTTATTGTTTTATATTGCTAATTATGATACAATTAATCATTAGTTATTCCAACAATGAGACTAGATAATGACTGATGGATTTGGGTTTTTGATTATTGCGTCATTGTTTGATATTTTTATATGTTGGCTCGCAGCACACATTGTGCTTTTTATAATATTTACTATTGCATATAAGAAATATCATCTTTTTGCAAACAAGCGTTTTGTTATAGGCATTGTATGTAGTGGCATAGTTGGCAGTATATTGGGTAGTTTAATGGGCTGCATATTGGGAAAGGGAACAATAGAATTTGTAAAGATTTTTACACCTATTATTTTTGGCATTATTAATGTATTGTCTTTTTTCTTAGTGTGGTGCTATATGTGTCTGCTTACATATAGAGCATACAAGAAACAAGAGAACAAAAAAATATATAAAACACGACATTTTTTACCATTGTTTGCTTATCTAATCACGCTATTTCTAAATAGCTTTTATTTATCTTATAAGCTTAGTTAAATGCAAGGGCTGTTTTATGCAAAATCACGATTACCAACAAACACAAAAGAATTTTAACTTGGGTTGTGATTTTCTAGTAACAAGTAAAGGGTTTAAAGATATTGCGATTCTAAAGGATTTGGATACAAAGAGTGTCTTCAAAATAATTGTGAGATTGGGAGGATAAATAATGGGAGATTGGGGATTTTTGTTGTATGCAATGCTCATTGAGGTTGCCATATTTTTTGTGTTAGCAAATATTGTAACTCTTATGATACTTGGCATTAGTAGCTATAAATACCCTAATTATTTTATTAATAAATATTTTATATTAGGCAGCATATTAGGTACAACATTTACACAATATGTAAATATTCTTGCACCTATTTTTGTCGTGTGTTAAAAGTGCCTAAGAATACACAAGCATACTTTAAGGAGGAATTGCAATGAGAAAGATAGTCTTATTATTTTTGATAGCTTTTGGAATGGCACAAGGTGTAAATATTACTCAAGAAGAGCTTAATTATTTGGTATCGAAACTTCTTGCAGAAAAAACACAATGTGCAAATCAAATTATAGAACAAAGTGTTTGCGAATCGGCTTTCCTTGCATTTGCCGAATCTTACAAGTGTTACAAGTCTCAAGATATTTTAACCAATGTGTGCGAAAGTGCCAAAAAAATAAGTTTTAGTGCAAAATATTACTTGGATTCTGTGGGATATGTGCCAGAGGAAGAAGATGGGTATTATGACCCACATTTTAGATTTGTTGAAGACATATTAAACCTTAGTTTGATGTTTATTGCCAAAAAGGAGCAACGAGATACTCAAAGATTTTTTATAAGGACGAATTGGGTTTTACCGCAAGGAGATAACAATAATAAGGAGACAAATATGTTGGTCTCTTTACTCGCAGACTATATTAATAGTGGCAAGTTTGGTTATATTTGTAGCGATAAAGAAGTAATAGCACAGAATCCAAAATATTTTTCAAAACAAACACGAGATATAGTTGATAAATATGCTACTCAATGTATCAATACAAACTAGCAAATACTATAAAAAGTGCGATTGATGAATATTTCAGGGTGGAATTGTGAATGTTGTCATTAGCATTATTTACTTTTATTTCTCGCATAATAGTTTCTAGCATAATACTTCTTTGTTATAGTATTTATGCTATTAAAAATAAGGAATTTTTAGCCTCTATTTAAGTAAAATATATATATTGTTTGTTTTTATCTCCATATTAAAAGGGATACAAAGGTTAGACTAGATGAAATTAACGCATTCAACCTTGACTAAGCTATCACAACAAGAATTAGAATTTGCTATCTTATAAGTAAGGTTTTTGACTCTGGCACAGATTATAAGGCTTTATTGCAGCAACAATGTAAAGATGCTATAGATAATACACAACCACCACCCCTTTACACTTAATATAAAGGATTGATAACGCGTCCTGACATTGCTTCTTGAGATAAATATGTGAGAGATTTATTCATAGTTACCGCCCTTTACCCACTTAAGATTAACTTATTTTAGATAAATTATACAAAATTTCATATTATTTAAAGGTTATTAATGAATCATTTTAGCAAAATTGGTTTTATCCTCGCTGCACTTGGAAGCTCTATTGGCTTAGGGCATATTTGGCGTTTTCCCTACATAGCAGGGACAAACGGCGGTGGTGCATTTGTCTTACTCTATTTATTTTTGGCACTCTCACTTGGCATTGCAATGCTTATTGGCGAAATGCTTATTGGGAACAAGGGGGGGGGCGCCAATGCTGTCAAAAGCTATGAAAATCTTGATGTGAGCTCAAGTAAAAAATGGCGTTTAGCTGGATTTACACTTATTGGCGGTCCTATTATCTTATCTTTTTATGCTATCGTGCTAGGCTGGGTGTTTTACTATCTCTTTATAGTGAGCTTTAACCTCCCTAGCGATATGCACACCTCTGAAACAATTTTCAATACTCTCTATACAAATGGTTTTGTGCCCCAAACGCTTGGTTTGCTTTTTGTTATGGGAATCACAGCGTGGGTTATTTCACGCGGTGTGAAAAAAGGTATTGAAGCCTTGAATCTTATCCTCACACCGCTTCTTTTCATTATATTTTTTGGCTTATTGCTCTATGCGATGAGTATGGATTCTTTTAGCAAAGCATTACATTTTATGTTGAGTTTTGATATAAATGAAGCAAAAAAAGCCCTCACACTTAATGTATTTATTGATTCTCTAGGGCAGGTATTTTTCTCACTTTCACTCGGGGTAGGTATCATCATCACTTATGCCGCTTCTTCACAAAGCAATCAAAATCTCTTTAAAAGCGCACTTTGGGTAGTGCTATCTGGAATTTTAATCGCTATTATGGCTGGACTTATGATTTTTACTTTTGTATATGAATATAATGGAGCAGTAGGAGGAGGTGCTGGGCTCATTTTTATAACTTTGCCCGTTATGCTCTCTCATCTTGGTATATGGGGCAATGTCATCGCATTTTTATTCCTCATTGCCTTTAGTTTTGCAGGCATTACCTCTGCGATTTCACTCCTTGAACCCGCCGTTATGTATGTATGCGAAACTTACCATTGGAGCAGAGCAAAGGCAACTTGGAGCATTGCTGGAGCAATTAGCGCACTTGGTATAATTATTATTTGCTCTATTTGCACACCTATGGCAGATTATCTTACTATTGGTGGTAAAACGCTTATGGATAGCATTGAATTTCTCTCTGCAAATATCATTATGACACTCGGGGGACTTTTGGCTGTTACATTTATCGGCTGGGCTGTGCCAAAGGCTCAATTACAACAGCACACCGCACATTTTTTTAACAACATTGCTTTTACTCTTTGGTATATCATTATGCGCTATATTGCTCCGCTTATTACTATTATGATACTTGTAGCAGTGAGTATAAAATTTTTTACAGGAGAGGACGCGGTAGATTTTATTTTTACATCTTTAGGGCTGTGAGTGAGAAATCTAATCTTTTAGAGTATATAACCACCATAATATAAAATGAGCCAAAAGCTTCTAGCCCTTATAAAAAAGATAAAAACTTTGGCTAAATTTATGTCTTAAAAGACATAGGTGTAAGCGATATTGAAAGAATAATTATTTTTGTGTGAAGAGTTAATAGTGATGTTGCCTTGAGCAGCGTTCGTTGAGAAATTCCTCTCAAGATAAGAATAAAAGGGAACCCTAACGATAAAATCAAATTGATGATGCACATCTCTAATTACCTGCAATCCAAGATTCATAAAAATCCCACTCGTGTTGTATTTATGTCCGGGTAATCCTTTTGTATCATCTAAGAGTTTTTTTAACTCCCCTCCTATTCCCTCGTAGCCTGCTCCAACAAATACTCCTACCTGATTGATTTCACTAGAGCCAAATTGATAGAGGAAATCCACATTGCCCGCATACCTAAAAAATCCATAAGTCTCACCATCATTAGCTTCACCTTCAGAATAGTTCCCCTTACCAAAAGCTCCCACTACCCTTAAGCCTACTTTAGGAGTGAAGTAGTATTGAAAGCCTCCTCTTAGTCCATAGGATAAATCAAATAAATAGTCATTACTTTCTGATGTGTAAGCGTTACCAGGTGATGAGAATATTACTTTTCCTTCCGACACATGGTAATTTACTCCCACATCTGCCCCGATAAACACACCACTTTTTGCAGCATAAACACTAGAAATAAAGCCAAAGCCTAGAATCATTCCTAAAAGAAATTTTATTTTCATCTTAGTCTCCTTAAAAAATAGCCTTTGAGTTTTTATGTAATCTCAAAAGTTTAGACAAGGATTTTAACTAAAAAACATCTGTACCCCCCCCCCCCCCCCGAAAAATATTTTATATAAATAAAAAAATAAAAGGTGTATTTTAGAAACATTATTTAATAAAATCCTTGTTTTAGATTCTCTTCTGCGACAGATTAAGAATCTTGAGAAAAAAGATTAAAAGGGACGATTTGTATCAATTTTATTGAGCTTTACATTTTTATCGCGCACAAGCTTTAAGAGTTCCTCTTTATTTTATGGGTGATATTTATCCTCACAGCCACTCCACAATAATGCACCCAATGTCGCTAGAGCGCATAAGAATTGATATGTTTTCATTTATTCTCCTTTTTTTACCTACGAGCTTTTTATACCATTTGGGTGGGTTTGATTGCAAAGGCGAACCCTCAAAAACATAAGAGGGTATCCCCTCTAGCTCCAATATATTCCATATATTTATATTCCACATATTTAAATCTTTCTTAAAACTACTCGCTTCTACAAACATATAATTTATTTTATAAACATTACTGACATTCCACTTATCTAAAGGCTGATTGAATTTTGTTGCCCGCTCAAACATTGAGCGCATATCATAGACATTCCCTACCTGCCAAGTATTCAAAGGTTGATTAAAAGATTCCGCCCCACTAAACATACTGCTCATATCTTTGACACTACTTGTGTCCCATTTGTCTAAGGGTTGATTGAAGTTTTTTGCTTCTGCAAACATAGATTCCATATCAAGTACATTGCCGACATTCCAATCATTAAGTGGCTGATTAAATGCCTCTGCACCAAGAAATAAATCCTGCATAGAAAGTACCTTTGAAGTATCCCAAGATTGTATATTTTGATTAAAATTTTTAGCATAAGCAAATACACTATTTAAAGATTCTACTTGAGAAATATTCCATTTCTCAAGGGGTTGATTAAACTGCTCTGCGTCTTTAAATAAATATTGCATTTCTTTTAAACTCATTGTATTCCAGCTATTAAGTGGTTGATTGAAGTTTTTTGCTCCTTCAAACATTGAACGCATATTTTTTACTTGAGAGACGTTCCACGATTGTATGGAATGATTAAACCTCTTACTGCCATAAAACATATATTTCATATCTACCACATTAGAGGTATCCCATTGTTCTATGCCCTCAAAATCCTCTCTATTTTTGATACTACTTTCGCAATTCTCAACTGCCCTAGAATCCTTAAGTAATGTTAAGAAAAAATCACAATTTTTATAATTTGCAAAAAGAAAGCTCATATCTATAATAGCACTTGTATCAATCGCACTCAAAGGGACTTCATAAAACTTTCCATTCACTTCATATTTTTTACTCAAAATCGCCACAAGCTCGGCTCTATCTTTAGGTTTGTGTTTATGAGGGTAAGGAGGCTTGGGCTCTTTTGCCCAAATAGGTAAATTTGCTTCCATAGGTGAGTTATTAAAAATAATAGCTCTTGCATAATATTTATCAAAACCAAAAAAATTATTGTTAAATGCTTCTATATGCTCAACCTGCCAAGAATCTAAATTTTGACTAAAACTCTGTGCAGAATAAAACATATCCTCCAAAGATTTCGCACTCTTTAAATCCCATTTATCTAAGGGTTGATTGAAGTTTTTTGCTCCTTCAAACATAGAATCAAACCATTGCACTTGCGAGACATTCCAATCATTTAGAGATTCATTAAAACTTTTATTGTCAAGAAACATTCTTTGCATATCCTCTACATTGCTGACATTCCACGATTGTATTCCGCTAAAATCCCGCTCTTCATAAGGATATTGGCAAATAAGCTGAATTTTTTTGGCTGATTCCGATAGCTCTTGCTCTTGTAAAATTTCTTTACATCTAAAAAGTTTAGGATTAGCAAAAAGAAAGCTCATATCTGTGATAGCGCTCGTATCAATTTCATTAAGTTTTATACTCTTATCACGCACAAGCTTTAAGAGTTCCTCTCTATCCTTTGGGTGATAGGTATATTTTTGAGAATCTTTGCAACCAATCCACATAAATACACTCATTATTACAAACATCACCATAAATAATAATCTTTTCATTTTGCCCTCCTTTATTTTGGTAATTGCGCACCACTTTTTGCGCCTTTTTCATAGAGTAGCTTCTCTATGACTTCACTACTTACCTTGTCATATTCATATTTTTGTTTCTGCCTATTTATAATATCAAGTGCAGTGATATTGGAATGTTTATTTTTAATATTCACATCTATACCATTGTGTATAAGAAAAATAATTTCTTCTGCATTTCTAGTAAATGGTATAGATCTTAAAACTTCCATAAGCTTACTTTCCCCATTTTCGTCTGTGACATTAATATTTGCACCTTGCTTTAATAATACAGCCATTTTGTTTTTAGAATAGCTCCAATACAAAAAGACTCTATCTAAATATTCTTGCTTAAGTTCTTTGGATTGCACAAAGCTTAATGCCAACTCTGCGATTTCCTCATATTCTTGTATATTTTCTGCACTTCTACCTAAGGCTGAAAGCACTATGGATTTACTTTGTTTCTCACTGCCATTGAATGCCCCTTTGGCTAAAAATAGCTCAATCACTTCTTTAGAAGCATATTCAAAAACAAGCGGTAAATAATCAATCTTCCCTTTTTCTATCACTGCTCCAGATTCTATAAGAAGTGTGATAATATCATTACTTATAATAGGGCTTCCCCACAAATTATAAGCCTCTTTCATATCTTGTATTGCTCTATCAAGTGGGGTTTGTCCTGATTTTTTACTTGATGGAAAAAATATATACTCTAAGACATCAGCTATTACTCCTCCAGTTTGACATTTTACATTTGGATTTACTCCGCTTTTTAAAAGCCTCTCTATCTTTTTTATATCACCTTTGCTTACTGCATTATAAATGCTACAAGGATAAAAAGCACTCTGCAAATACAAATAAAAGCAAAGCACAGGTGCAAGAATAACCCCCATAATGCCAAAAAATCGCTTAATCTTTGTCTTACTATCTTGCCTTTGTAAAAGCTGAATTTCTTTGGGAATCTCACTATCATTTAAAAGTGGAAGCTCCCAATTTACAAATGAGCCACGATGAAGTAAAATAATTTGAGAATCATCTAAAGGCAAAGGAGCGCAAAAACGAGCAAAAGTAAAAATTGCCTCCCAATGTGTATTGAGCCTCAAATTCACATCTAAACTTGATATATTGTGTATGGGCTTATCAATAGAAACTTCTTGTGAAGACTTCTCACACCAATTTTGATTTTCCATAACGCTATGTTTTATAAAGTAGCGCATACCTTCTAAGAGTTTAATCTCTAATCTATGAAAAATCTTTTTTTGTTCAAAAAAGACAAGAAAACTGCCATTTTCATCACGAAAAATAGTGTATCCCTCTAGTTTTTTAAACAAGCTTTTTGCAATGACAAAATTATAAATGCCTTGCAAAATTGCGCCCGAAACAAGACCTATCCCGAATACAATAGGTGCAAATAGTATAGAGTATGCTAAAGGAATCCCACTTGCTCCGCCTGTTTTCATATACATTAACGTATAAAAGAGTGTGCCCATAGGCAAGGCTACGGCTAAACAAGCTGAAATTATCCTAAACCACCTAAAAATCATCTATCCACACCCTTTTATATAAGCATTTACCACTCTCTGCACCCGATTATATCAAAAAAAAAAAAAACAGATTTTTGAAAGCAAAAATAGGTAATTTTATTTCAATTTTTGCACATAATCGCAAGCGAATTGATTGTGCAAATCACACGCACGATGATAATAATTTTTTGCTTTGCTTAAATCTTGTGGCACACTTAATCCTTGCTGATAAATCTCCGCACTTAACACACACGCATACATTCTATGCTCATCACACGCTTTAGAATCTAGCTCTAAAGCCTTTTGATTAAATTCTTTTGCTTTGTCTAAATCTTTTTGTACATTCACACCATAAAAATAATATGAGCCCAACATTGAACACGCACTCTGCATATCACGCTCACACATAATTTCTAAGTATTCTAAACCTTTTGCCACATCTTTTTCCACACCGCGTCCATCAATAAGTGCCACTGCCTGTATGGCACACCATTCTATTGCACCTTCTTTACAAGCTTCTAGACTATTATCATAGCCAAGTTTATAATAATGCGCAGATTCTGTAAGATTGTGTTGTAAATCTCTCTTATTTTGCGACTTGGCTTCATAATAATTCCCCAAATACAAACACGCCCCGGGGTGTCTAGCATCACAAGCTTTTTTGAGGAATGTGCTTGCATCATCAATATTTTTTACCCATAACACTACACCTTGATAAAAATCAGCATCGGCTGCTCGTATGCCTTTAATTAAAAGGCTTTCTTGGCTATTTTGGACTTCTTCAATATTATTTTGCAAAACTTCATCTTGCTCATTTGCCCATATACACATTGTTACCATAACCAAAGCTAAACACCATTGAATAATACGATTGTAGAATCTCATCTAGCTTGTCCTTTTATTTAAATGCACAAGCTGGGGAAACTTATGCGTTATGACTTCATTACACGCAAAAAACTCCTCTATATGCCGCATAATGCTAGGAACATCACTCACATTATTAATAACATTTCTAAACACACTTGCCCCTTCGTGTCCTTTAGCATAGGCGTGGAGATTCTTACGAAACATAATCGCCCCACGCTCACCATAAAATTCTACCATTTTTTTAAAATGCTTCAAAATAAGCTCTTTTTTGACAATAGGTGGAATATCGTGTGTGTGATTTTTAATCTGCCAAAAAATCCACGGCGAAGTAATAGCTGCTCTGCCTATCATTACACCATTTGCTCCCGTGTGAGAGAAGACTTTTTGAGCCTTATCCACGCTATCAATCTCGCCATTAGCAATAAGAGGCATTGATATATGTTGCTTAATATGAGCAATAGCATCATAATCAATACGCTCTTTTTTATAACCATCTGCACGCGTTCTCCCATGCACTACGACAAAATCTGAACGCACATCTTTAAGAGCTTGTGCTATTTCATTAGGAATCTTTTTATCAAAACCCAAGCGCACTTTGAGGCTCGTATAAGGTGTAGTAGCCCTATCTTTAATGAGATTAGCAATTTTAACAAGAAGATGAAGGTCTTTGAGCAAACCGCTGCCATTGCCGTGATTTGCTACCTTTGGGGCAGGACAACCACAATTTAAATCAATGACATCAATGCCTCCTTGTGCATTTAAAATCTCTACTGCTTTTTTAATCACTTCTTCTTTTGAACCTGAAATTTGCACGCTATAAGGTTGCTCTTCGGGGGATTTTTCAATCATTTTAAGTGTGCGGGCATTATTATAAACAAGAGCGTGAGAGCTTATCATTTCACTCACTGTTATATCCACACCAAAATTTTTTACCACACTGCGAAAAGGCAAATCTGTGTATCCTGCGAGAGGGGCGAGCATAAGGAGATTATTAAATTCTATCATTTAATTTCTCTGTTTATAGTCTTCATAACCAAAGCTTTTAAGGAGTTTCCATACTCCTTGAGTGTCAATAACACCAAGAGAGGGAAGTGGCACACCATTAAAAGTATTATTTTTGACAATAGTATAATGAAGCATATCTTCAAAAATCACTCTATCGCCTCTACTTAGAGGTGTATCAAAACTATAATCGCCTATCACATCTCCTGCCAAACAAGTTGGACCACCTAAGCGATAAGCATAAGCGCCCTTCCCCTCACCTTTATCAGATTCTAACCCTGTTTGTTTGGAGAGCTTTATAAGAGAAGGACGATAAGGCATTTCAAGGCAATCAGGCATATGTGCGGCAGCACTCACATCAAGTATAGCCACTGATATTTCATTTTGCACAATATCTATAACTTCACCAATTAAAAATCCCACTTGCCACCCTACAGCTTCACCGGGCTCTAAAAATATTTCTATATCTTTATAGCGCCTTTTAAAATCACAAATAAGATTCACAAGCAAATCACAATCATAATCTACCCTCGTAATATGATGACCACCTCCAAAATTAACCCATTTCTTTCCCTGAATATATGCACCAAAATGCTTTTCAAAATGTGGTAATGTGCGAGAAAGTGCTGCACTATCTTGCTCGCAATGTGTATGAAAATGTAATCCACTAATGCCATCTAATCCATATTGCGCTACACCTTTTTGAAATTCATCTGGCGTAATACCCAAACGAGAACCAGCAATACAAGGATTATAAATAGGTGGCTCTACCTCACTATAAAGAGGATTCACACGCAATCCAACCTCAATAGGTGCTTGAGAATGTGCCTTAAGCATTGTATTTTTAGATTCTATAAGTGGTTTAAATCTCTGCCATTGATAAAAAGAATTAAAAATAATATGTGTGGCATAATTTAAAATGCTTTCAAATTCTTCTTTTTTATACGCAGGAGAAAACACACATACTTCTTTACCCTTATTTGCGCCTCCTATTTCCTCATACCCTAATCTTGCCTCATATAAGCCACTCGCTGTGCTACCACTCAAAGTGCATTTAAGATTCTCAAATACGCGCCAAAAAGCATAACCTTTGAGTGCTAAAAGTATTTTTGCACCACTTCGTTGTTGAATAGAATCTAAAAGCGCGAGATTAGCATTGAGCTTCTCCTCCTCAAGTACATACGCTGGAGAGGGAAGTGTAAGAAGTGTAGAAAGTTGGCGCATTTTATTTGAGAGCAAAGCGCCTTACTGCGGCTTCAATTTCCACAGGATTAGATTTAGAGATAAACTCATCAGCATTAAGGGAACGTGCCATATCTTCGTTGCTACTTCCACTCATAGATGAATTTACTACGATAGGTAAATGTGCTGTAGCAGGATTTGCTTTCACTTGTTTAATAACTTCAAAACCACTTGCTTCAGGCATTTCAAGGTCAGTAATAATCATACCAATAGAGTTAATATCCGTAGTAGGTGCAAAAAGATAATCAAGCAAGTGTTTGCCATTGATAAAGTCGTGATGCACTACGCCAAGTTTATTTAAAATAAGCTGCATTGTGCGTAGCACGGTCGGGCTATCATCGGCAAGAAGAATGCTCCTTGTCGTTTCTATTTGAGAAATTTTAGCAATTCCTTCTTCTTTATCTTTTTCAATCCACGGAAATACATCAATAAGCATCTTTTCAATATCTACTACTTGCACCAAGCGCCCATCAAAATAACGTGTGCGGCTAACAAGTTTGCCATTATGTCCGCCTCCTCCAATACCCACACCTTGCTCTATTTCAGTCCATTTTTTGTTAAGAATCCTATCTGCTTCGTAGATTCTAACCCCTATCGTCCAACGCGAAAATTCACAAATCATAATGATATCTTCCTCGCCGGCTGCTCGTTTTACCCCATAATCACGCAAGTTTTTACTTTTATTATTGCTATCATAAAAAAACCATTTGCGCATATCAATCAATGGAATAGTTAATTCGCGAATTGTGATAAGTCCTTCCACAAGACTATTATTCTCGTGTGTAACTACAGTAAGCGCACCACTATATTTAATCACTTCACGAATCTTAAAAACATTAACAGCATATAAATCTTTTCCTTTTTCTAGGCGAAAGCAAAGAAGTTGAAGTTCATTATTCTTGTGGAGACTTGTTACTTGATCAATATTTGACATACTTGTTTTAGACATATCACACCTCAAATTTGGAAAATAGCTTAGTTTAGCACAAAATCACTAAATCTAACTTTATGTATTTTTGTCCTTATGGTTAGACTTCATACTAAAACGTATTGTGATAACAATCCAACGCATAATACCATATATTACATATCCGCTCATCAATATACATAATGTTTCTTGCGGATAAATATAAATAATGCTAAGCAATAAAATCACAGCAATAAAAGATTTAAAATTCCACCCAATCTTCTTAAAGCTCGGATAACGAATATTGCTTACCATCAAAATGCTGATAATAAAACTTCCACCTAACATTATATACTCATAACCATAAGCTTTTATAAACCCATATTTTAAATCAATGAGCACCCATAGCATTAGTATTACCGCAGCCGAAGGAATAGGTAATCCAATAAAAAAATTTGGTTCTGAACTTGAAGTAATATTAAAACGCGCCAAACGCACTGCACCAAATATAACAAAAATAGCTGGGACACACATACCCAAGCGCCCATAATCCATACCAATATAAAAATACAAAAGCATTGCTGGAGCCACACCAAATGCTACCACATCTGCTAGAGAATCAAACTCCACACCAAACTTACTTGCAGTATTTGTAAGCCGTGCAACTCTACCATCAAACCCATCTAATATCATTGAAATTAAAATCAGCCAACAAGCTATTTCATATTTCCCTTTTGAAGCATAAATCACGCTCAAAACCCCTAAAAAGATACTTCCTGCAGTAAAAAGATTAGGTAAAATAAAAAGCGGATTAAACTTCATAAATATATCCTATTACACTTTGGAGCGCACATACTTTATCACCGATACTTACTTTTGATTCAAACTCTATAGAAGCTTTCTTTTGAGGGATAACAATACGTGTCATACCCGCTTTCATAAAACCTATACGCTCTCCGATACTTAAATTATTCTGCGCAAATAAATGATGAGAGGAAAAGAAAATCGGATAAAACTCCATATAAAACGCTCTCTCTTTGAGGCTCTCAAAGCGCATTGTAGCATTAAGCTCTTTGCATTTAGCTTTAGCACAGCACGTTAGTGATAATCCCTTTTTTTCACTATATTGTCCTTCTACTATATCGCAAGGCGCTCGTATAATGCCCACATCAATAAAACGTGTCTCAATGAGAATGCTCATTTCATCATTACTATAACTCATATCACGCACAATACCATCTACTGGTGAAACAAAAACATTATTTTCATCAATATGCGGAATCCTTTCAGGATTACGAAACATCACAAGCCATAAAACAAGTGCAACAAACAACACAAATGCGCATACATTCCAATCAAACCATATGCTTAATATAAATGCTACAAATAGCGCTATTGCGCCCAACCAACCCTGTTTTGCAATGAATTGTGTAGTCGTTGTCATATTGCCTCCTTAGACTTCCTCTTCTTCAAGCGGAATAAGACGAGATTCTATATTATTTTGCATTTCGTATTCTTGAATAATCTCCCTCACACGCGCACCATCAATGACTTCCTTTTCAAAAAGCTCTTTGACCATATTTTCAATCGCATCTTGATAATCACTCAAAAGCTGCTTTACATAACTATATCGTTCATCAAGTGTATTTTTAATATGGGTATCAATTTCTTGAGCAAGCTGTTCGCTAAATTCCCTTTGCGCATTGCCGCCACCAAGGAAAGTATTGCGTTGTTTTTCAAGCACCATAAGTCCGCTTACATCTGTCATACCATAATAACTAATCATTGATTTGAGAATCCCTGTAGCACGTTCTAAATCATTGCTTGCGCCTGTAGAAATCTCGCCTAAAAATACTTCTTCGGCTGCACGCCCACCTAAAAGTACATCAACCTCTGCCATAAGCTCGTGTTTTTGCATCAAATAGCGATTCTCTTCAGGTGTATGAAGCGTATAACCAAGAGCTGCCATACCTCTTGGAATAATTGATACTTTATTCACTCTATCAGCACCTTTTGTCATCTCGGATACCACAGCGTGCCCACTCTCGTGGTAAGCAACAATTTTTTTCTCTTTAGGAGAAATGCGTCTTGATTTTTTTTCTAATCCTGCAATTCCTCGCTCTACTGCTTCTTTAAGATGTTTTTGACTTACTTCTTTTTGATTTTCTCTCCCAGCAAGCAAAGCGGCTTCATTAATGATATTTGCCAAATCTGCCCCCGCAAGTCCAGCCGTAAATTTTGCAATCTCGTGTAAATCCACATCACGCGCTAAAGAAACATTTTTAATATGCACTTTGAGAATTTCAAGTCGCCCTTCAAAATCAGGCTTATCTACAAGCACCTGTCTATCAAATCGCCCTGGGCGCAATAATGCAGGGTCAAGGATTTCAGGACGATTTGTTGCAGCAAGCACAATTACAGGCGCGGATTCTGAACCAAATCCGTCCATTTCTGCAAGTAATTGATTGAGCGTTTGCTCACGCTCATCATTGCCACCAACCATACTTCCAGCTGCACGACTTTTTCCAATGGCATCAATTTCATCAATAAAAATAATACTTGGTGCATCTTTCTTTGCCATTTCAAACAAATCTCTTACACGACTAGCCCCAAGCCCTACAAACATTTCAATAAAACTACTTCCACTCATAGAGAAAAATGGCACATTCGCTTCACCCGCCACAGCTTTTGCAAGAAGTGTCTTACCTGTGCCCGGAGGTCCAACTAAAAGCACACCACGTGGAATCTTGGCTCCCACTGCAGCATAACGTTCGGGATATTTAAGAAAATCTACAATTTCTACGACTTCTTCCTTTGCTTCCGCATTTCCAGCCATATCATCAAAACGCACATTAGGCTTTTCCGCATTCACAAGCTTTTTAGCATTCCCCATACCAAAAATGCCTCCACCCATACTTTTTTGCATACGCGCAGTAAGAAACATCCAAAGCGCTAGAATAATAAAAATAGGCAAGAGCATATTTACCAAATCTCCCAAAAAGCTACCTTCGCTAAAGCCACTATATTCAATTTTCTTCTCATCAAGCAAAGGCACGAGTCCCAAATCTGCTACTTTTTTTGTAGTATAAAGAATCCGCGGCGAAGTATTAGCAGAATATGCTTTAATGTAAGTCTGCCCAATATTTACTGAACTAATCTCACCCCGAGTAATAAGCTCTTTTAACTCATTATAGCTAATTTCTTTTGTAATATTTCCTCCCATCAAACGCTCTGTAAATGAATCACCATTAGGCGAAAATAGTTTAAACAAAAGCAATGTGAGAATCACAAAAATAGCAAAAGTAAGAAAAGGATTTTGCTTAAAAGGTGGTTTTTTTTCATTAGGATTTTCCATAGTTGTCCTTTTTCCAAATAAGTTATAAAGTCAATTTCAAAGCTACCCACCCATCTTTACAACAAGTATCTAGCATATCAAAATCATTAAATGCCTTTATTATATCAAATTTATATTCATCAAGTATCCCAGAAAGAATTAAAACTCCATTTTTTGCAAGTTTTGTCCTAAAATCATTGTGTAAAACTTTCACAATAAAAGCAACAATATTAGCCACAATCACATCATACTTTTGTGGGGAATCCATAGGAGAGTCAGCAATACTTCCCTGCCAAAGTGCATTGAGCATAACTCCATTGAGTAAAATATTTTTATTACATTCTTTTATAGCATTTTCATCAGTATCACAAGCATATACCTGCGCACCAAGTTTGCAAGAAGCTATGCTCAAAATGCCGCTACCACAACCCACATCAAGAAGTGTTTTGCCTTGTATATTCATTTCGCTTAAAAATTCTAAACACATTGCAGTGCTTGCGTGATGCCCAGAACCAAAAGCAAATGCAGGATTAATGATGATTTCATCATAAGATTCTTTTACCTCCTGCTCCCAAGAGGGACGAATATAGAATCTTCCGCATTGCACAGGCTCAATAGAATCTTGATATGCTTTTATCCAATCATAATTAAACTTTTCTTCAATATGATAGCAAAATCCTACAGAATCTTGTGTGTTTTGAGCAAGCATCAACGCAAAATGTTGTAAAGATTCTAAAAAATCTTGTATATTTATTTCATTTGAGGCAATGCGACTGACAATTTGGGTAGGTTGCTTGCTTTTTTTAGCTTTAAGAATATCAAAACCTAAAACGCTTTGCCAAGAAGCATCATCATAAATAATAGCAAAATGAGATGGTGTGGGTAGTATATCAAAAAATTCAATTGCACAAGAAGTCTTTTGAATAATAAAATCAGTAAACTGGTCTAAAAAATCACTTGGGTGGATAATAATTTCCCAATATGTTTGTTTATCCAACCCTTGCCTCAAGTCTCAAGCCTAGTCCTCATTCACGCCTAATACAACTTCTAGTTTTTCTTTGAGGACTTGAGGTGTAAAAGGCTTCACAATGTAATTATTAACTCCTGCTTTAAGTGCAGTAATAACTTCTGCTTTACCACCCTCAGTTGTAACCATTATGATAGGAATAGATGTATATCGCTCATCAGAGCGCACTTTTTTAACCAAATCTAAACCATTCATTTCAGGCATATTCCAATCCGTAATAAGCACTTGTATGCCTTCAGTGGTATCCATAATCTGCCAAGCTTCTACACCATGTTCGGCTTCTAAAATATCCTCATATCCTAAGCGTTGGAGGGTATTCTTTATAATTCTTCTCATTGTGGAGCTATCATCAACAACTAGCAGTTTCAAGTTATCTCCTTATTTTAAATACAGCTATAAATAAAACGGCATTCTAGCATATTTTTGTATATATTATAGATTCATTCTTGCATTTTTTCAAATTTTTACTTTCTTATTTTCAAACAATGCTAACGCTTCTTTAAGATTTATTTTTCCTTCATAAAATGCTTTTCCTATGATTACGCCGCTAATATAAGGATTCTCATCTAAAATTTCAAGCTCATTTGACGAAGCAAAACCGCCACTTGCAATCGTATAAATACCGCTGCGACACGCAATATCTTGCGTAAATGATACATTAATACCACTTAATGCACCATCACGATTAATATCAGTGCATATAATAGCTTGCACTTCACTTCCTGCAAATTTTTCAGCCAACACACTTGAACATATATCACTTTCTTTAGCCCAGCCTTGCACAGCAACCTTGCCCTCTCGTGCATCAATACCCACTGCAATAGGATAAGAATGCGCCATTGTTTTGACAAATTCCCAATTTTTTATCGCGATTGAGCCAAGGATAACTCTACTTACTCCTAAATCCATATAAAGCCTGATGCGCTCTTCATCGCGTATGCCTCCGCCAATTTGTATTTGCAAATGTGTCGTGCGCAAAATCTCCTCAATATATTTTAGATTCTGTGGAATACCTGCAAATGCGCCATCTAAATCAACAATATGCAACCATTTTGCACCCATATCTTCAAACATCTTAGCAAACTCCAACGCCTCACCATAAATTGTAGCACTCTGCATATCACCCTTAAAAAGCCTCACTGCTTTGCCTTCTTTTAAATCAATCGCAGGATAAATATCAAGTGCCATCTTTACTCCTCAATGGGTTTCATACTATTATACATCCATTCGGCACACCAGCCTACAAAAGCAAATACCAAAAACGCGTAACGCGCATTAAAATAATTATCAGAAATAGACAACACAGAGGTGCAAATAAAACAAATAAGCATACCCAACATCAGTAAAGCAAAATTCACATACTCATAGAATCCAAAAACATCTTTATGTTTTATTATCGCCCACACAAGCAAACCTATGCCTCCCAAAAATGCAAAAATATCAAGATACGCATATATATTATCACGATAATAATATGGCTGCAAAGAGAGAGCAAAAAGCACGACTATAATAATATTAATGGAAGGACGCATATCTTCAAGCATTTTTCCAACCTGATTATGCTCATTAGGATGAATGCCAAAAATTAAAAATAAGAGTGGAATATATACAAAAAATATATACACACACACGAGCAGAAAAATACGCGGCAAATAATCTGCAAGAAGCTCAAAAAAGCCACGATGATAAATGCTCCCTTCAATCGCAAACATATCCATAATATCCTCTGTTCTTGGCACATAAGTAATTTTTAGAATAACAAGATAAATAAATATTACACCAAATATGAGCACTATCACGCGCTGTAAGGTATTACTTGTTTGATTACAACTGCTAAAAATGATAAAAATACTGCACAAAATAAACCCACAAAAAAAGAAAAATATACTCAAATGATCAAAAAGCTGATTCTCACGAATAAAAATCAAAAATAAATGTGAAAAAGAATGTGAGAATTGCGAAATAAAAAGTGTGAGATTTGTAAAAACAAAAAAAGCAAAGAAAAGCAAAGAAAAAATAATTGTAATACGTGTAGGTTGTTTCATTTTAATCCTTAGAATCTAATAATTTCTTAAAAAATATCCATCTATACCATCAGCTATACCCTTAGCAATAAGCTTTTGGTAATCCTTTTTAGCAATCAATTTACCTTCGTCTTTATGTGAAGCATAACCAATTTCTATTAATACAGAAGGCATAAGTGCCCCGGCTAAAACCCAGAATGGACCCTCCCTTACTGCTCCATCGTGTGTATTGTGCTTTTCTCTCACCTGATTAAGTATGCCTGATTGAATCTCAATAGCTAGTTTATGTGAAGCGACAAGATGAAAGGCACTAATGGTATTTAAAAAAGATTTTGTCGCAAAATGACTCATTGTTTCAATATCTCCTTGGTTTTCAGCTTTTGCCACTTGTTCAGCGCGCTCACTCCGTGCAGGTGAAAGGAAATAAGTTTCTACACCACTTGGTGTTTTAGGAGAATCTTTGGGCATTGAATTTGCATGCACAGAGACAAATAAATCTGCACTTTTGGCATTGGCAAATTCCGTGCGTTTTCGTAAATCAATATATATATCAGTATTGCGCGTCATATGCACTAAATAACCACGACTTTTAAGCTCTTGGGAAAGGAGCTTCGCCACTTCAAGCACAATCATTTTCTCACATATGCCCTCTACACTTTTTGTGCCACAATCCTTCCCTCCGTGTCCAGCATCAACAACAATCTTTTTTCCTGTATTTATTTTATGATTCTTATTTGCAGTTTTTGGCATCTGCGTGTCTTGAGATATTTTATTTTCTTTTGTTTGGGAAGGTTTTGGAGTATTTTTAGAATCTAGTGGCATTGGCTTTTGTGGAGGTTCTTTATCTTCTTGTTGAGCAGGTTTTATCAAAATATAGAGATTCTCTTTTTCTTTGATAATATCAAAAGTTGATTTGGGCTGTATATTAATTACAATACGCACAATCTTTGGCGTATTTTGCGCTACTTGCAATGTAGAATTGTCTTTAAAAATAAAGTTACGGCGAGGAATTGTAAGATTTGCTTCAAAATCTATAAAACTCTTATTGCTTTGAAGTTCTTTAGTCTGCCACTGAAGTTGTGCAATATCTTGGTCAAAAACAATTTTAAGATTCCCATCACCAAAAGGCACCATTTTTACTATGCGATATTCTCCCCACACATACACTATTGTAAGGAATAAAATTGCTAAAATACGCAACATTTACGCCCCTAATCTTGGACTAATTCAGCAATAATTTCTCTCACGGGTTGAATTTTTTGGATTCTATATCCATTTGCCCCTGTAAAATATAATCCCTGCTCCCTATCACCCATAAATCCACGCCCCAAAGAATCCGCAATGCAATAACCTACTTTTTTTGCCTCCACACCTCTATGACAAGGTGAAACACAATTACTCACACAACGAATTTTTGGCGCGTTACCTTGTGCGATTCTATCAAAAATTCCTGTCTTAACTGCGCGTGCAGGATAGCCCACCGGAGATTTAACAAGCTCAATATCTTCTTTAGATACAGAAGGCATTAAATCACGATAAGCTACCGCATCACATTCTTCAGAGCCAAGCCATCTTGTCCCCATTTGAACTCCGCTTGCACCCAAAGAAAGCATTCTATCAATATCACTTCTATCCCAAATGCCTCCAGCAGCTATAACAGGAATATTCCCCCATTTTTTTGCTTCATCAACTACTTGAGGAAGAACATTCTCAAGCTGATATTCTTCTTTAAAACAATCCTCATAGCTAAAGCCCTGATGCCCGCCACTAAGTGGTCCCTCTACTATTACTGCATCAGGGATTCTTGCATATCTATCCATCCAACGCCTACAAATAATCTTTAATGCCTTAGCTGAAGATACAATAGGCACAAGTGCTACATCAGGAAAATTTTTAGTAAATTCAGGCATATTAGTAGGCAATCCCGCACCTGTTACAATGATATTTGCTCCAGCTTCACACGCATCCCGCACTACTCGTCCATATTCATTAATTGCATAAAGAATATTTGCCCCAAGCGGATTATTCCCACAAATTTTACGTGCATTCTTAAAAATCTCATTGAGTGCGTGTTTTGAATAAAAATTAATAGCTTCAAAAGGCTTGGAATGAGTAATTTTTTCAACAAATTGCATTTTTTGGTAATATCCTGTGCCTACTGCACTAATAATACCAAGCGCACCCTCTTTAGAAACGTTACCAGCAAGCCTATCCCAGCTGATACCCACACCCATACCCCCTTGAAAAATTGGATACTTTATCGTGTGCTTACCTATTTTAAGTGGTTTTAATCCCATCACGCAATCCTTACGATATAATCACTTTTGCAAAACGTCTTTTGCCAATTTGAACAATATATTCACCCACTGATAACTTCAATTCTTCATTCATTATCTTTTCTTTGTTAATTTTCAATGCCCCTGCACGAATATCCCTCCGCGCCTGTGAAGTAGATTCACAAAGCCCCGAAATTACAAGCACTCTAGCTATCCATTCACCTTCATTGCAAGTAAATACAGTTAAATCCGTAGGTATCTCATCTTTGCTAAACACATTGTCAAATGCTATTTTAGCTTGTTTTGCTAAATCAATGTTATGATAACGTGTAGTAATTTCTAAAGCAAGTTGTTCTTTCACAGCTTTAGGGTGAGCATTCCCCGTATTTACTTGCTCTTTAAGCATAACAATCTCTTGTAATGACAATGATGAAAGTAACTCATAATATCGCCACATCATCTCATCGTTAATGCTTAGAATCTTAGCATACATTGTATTGGCAGATTCTGTAACACCAATATAATTATTAAGTGATTTGCTCATCTTATGCACTCCATCAAGCCCTTCTAAAAGTGGCAGTGTCATTACTGATTGCTCTTTATTAAGTTTATAAGCCCTCTGCAAACTTCGCCCAACTAAAAGATTAAACTTTTGGTCATTGCCACCTAATTCAATATCACAATTTAAAGCAACCGAATCATAACCTTGCAAAAGCGGATATATAAATTCTACTATGGAAATGGATT
This sequence comes from Helicobacter sp. MIT 03-1614, assembly GCF_000762925.2. Lineage (NCBI taxonomy): Bacteria > Pseudomonadati > Campylobacterota > Epsilonproteobacteria > Campylobacterales > Helicobacteraceae > Helicobacter > Helicobacter sp. MIT 03-1614. Next base: position 128,930 of record NZ_JRMS02000003.1, on the reverse strand, counting down.
GATTATTATTATAACGTTTAGTAAAATCATCACGTTCAAGCATACGCGCCACAGAAAAATGCGAAGTAAGTGTAATAAGTCCAAGCGCACCCAGTTCATTGAGCCATTTGGAATTAAAACATATCTGCGTATATTGAGGGTCAAGCACTTTAAATACTTGCTCTTTGTAAGTAAGGGCATTTGCCTTTACTTGTTCTGCACTTAAAGGCTTTCGTGTTTCACTTTTTCCGCTTGGGTCTCCTATAGTAGCAGTAAAATCACCAATAAGAAATTTTACATCGCCACCATATCGTTGAAATGTAGCAAGTTTTTGCAAAAGCACCGTATGTCCTAAATGCAAATCGGGTGCAGTAGGGTCAAATCCTGCTTTGACACAAAAACGCTCTCCTGTATTATAGAATCTCTCCACTAAATCGCGAATATATTCCTCCCCTATAAACTCCACACAACCACGTGAAATCTCTTGCATTGCTTGTTTTATTTTCACATCATTTCCTTTCTAGCTTAAATACGCATCTTTAAGGCTACTTAATTCAATAATTTTATACTTTTTATTAAATATCTCTCTTAATGTTTTAATATCACGTGTTTTACTCTCAAAACAAATCTCACAATAAGTTGAAAACTGCTGCTTTAATGTATCATACTCTACACTTACAATATTGCAATCAAGCTTAGCACATAATCCACACAAACGCGCCAATGCTCCTTTTTGATTTTCAAGGGCAACAATCATTTTATAAGTATCTTTTTGCTCATTTGCCCATTGCACAAAAAGCATCTCACTTCCTTGCTCCATTTCCCTAATTGCTCTCTCACACATTTTATGGTGAATATAAGCTTTTTGTGCAGTTTTAATGGCAAGAATCTCATCACCAAATTTAGGGTGGCAGCAAAAATCAAATATTGCTTCACTAATATTACGATTAGTTTGCAAAACAATATTATCAAAAACAAGAGTTTTAAATTTCAACATATTAATTTTAATTTTCCCCAAAAAGTTTGCCTCTCGTGCAAAATTACCCCTAATGCTATTTTTTACTTCTTTTAAAAATATCAAATCATACGCAGCACGATAAATATGAGAATCTAACTTATTTTCCTTTAAATAAGCTAAAATTGTGTCTTGGGAGCTATCAAAAATCGTTTTTAAAATATTAAGTGCTGCTTTTTTATCAATTTCTCTAAGCTTATTTTGGCATTGAATTTTCATATGATTTTTGGCTCTTGAAGTTTTGACAGCGTCAATCCAAGTGCAACGAGGACGAATCTCTTTATTATCTGTGGCAACAATAATGCGCACAATATCGCCATTTTTGAGTGGTTGAAGCAAAGAGACTTTTTGATGATTTACCAAAGCTACTTTAGCATTATCGCCTATATCACTATGCACTGCATAGGCAAAATCAAGTGCCACCGCACCCACAGGAAGATTATAAATATCTCCCGTAGGTGAAAATACAACCATATCTTCCTTGTATAAATCATTTTTTGCAAGTTCATAAAATTCCTCAATAGTATCATTTTGATATTGTAAATTATTGAGCCATTCAAGGTTTGGTTCTCTTCCGCCACTTTTATATTTCCAATGTGCTGCTACACCATATTGAGCAGATTTGTGCATATCAAAAGTGCGAATTTGCACTTCATAAATATTTGCTCCTTCAAAAATAGTCGTGTGTATAGTCTGATAACCATTTTCCTTAGGGATTGCAATATAATCTTTAAGGCGCGAAACAACAGGTTTTAACTGCAAATGCAAAAGTCCAAGAACCTTATAACATTCAAGGCTTGTCGGCACAATAATGCGCACAGCTAACAAATCCAAAATTTCATCAATGCTTACCCCTTTGCGCTGCATTTTAAGAAAAATTGAATAATAACGTTTTACGCGAGACTTGATAGTGAAATCTTTTTCATTAAAACCATTTTGTAATAAAATCATAGAAATTTTTTGGGTAAATTCATTGAGTTTGAGCGTGATAGATTGGCTATTATCCTTGATATATTGCTCAATTTTTTTGTAATCTTGAGGAAAAATATAAAAAAAACTTCTATCTTCTAACTCACTTTTAAGTGAGGCAATACCTAAACGATGGGCAATAGGTGCATATACCATAAGTGTTTCTTCTGCGATACGTTTTTGCTTATGTGGTGGAAGAGCATCAAGGGTAAGCATATTGTGCATTCTATCGCTTATTTTAATTACAAGTGCACGAATATCTTTAATTGAGGCAAGGAGCATTTTGCGGAAGCTTAACGCAGACGCAGCAAGTTTTTCATTAAAATTGCTACTTAACTCTTCGTTACGAATCTCTACAATCTTTGTAAGCGCATCAACCAAATGTCCTACGTCCCAATCAAACTCACGTTGGACATCTTCAAGTGAGCATAATGTATCTTCTACTACATCGTGCAAAAGCGCAGCACATAGCATCGTCTCATCGCCACCATAAAATGCCACTATACAAGCTACACATAAAGGATGAACCACATAAGGGATACCACTTTTACGAAGTTGTCCTTCGTGTGCGAGAGTTGCCACATCAATAGCTTTTTGCACTTTAGGCGTAACTTGTGTAAGTGAATGAAGCTTGGCAACAGCAGATTCTATAGAATTAATTTGGGCGAGTTGGGTAAAAAAATCCAAAATCTTTCCCTATTCCCTATCCTCAATGGAAGTTAGCTCTACTTTTCCTTCAGCAATTTCGCGCATAGCAATATCAGGCAATTTATATATCTTAACATCCATATCTACAAGTGGCTTCGCCCCTTCTCCAAGTTCTTTAACACGTTCAAAAATTAAACTTGCAAGCAAATATCTATCATTATGCACTCTTTTAAGAGCTTTTGCTGCAATTTCCTCTGTTCGTAATGTATCCATAGTATTCCTTTTGCTTTAAGAGTTTGTAGAATCGTGGATTCTATCTTTTTTTTTATTTAGTTTTGCTTTTATCTGTTTTATTTAACAATAGAACAAATGCCTTTTTTATATTTAAGCAAATCAAGTAAATTACCTTCTCTAAACATATTGCACACTAAAATCGGTAATTTATTGTCTTTTGCAAGAGCAATGGCTGTGTCGTCCATTACCTTGATATGGTCTCTTAGTGCTTCATCATAACTGATGCTTTCAAGCATTTTAGCATCAGAAAATTTATGCGGGTCTTTATCATATACACCATCAACCTTTGTTGCTTTGATAATTACATCAGCACCAATCTCCACTGCACGCAAAGTTGCTGCACTATCAGTAGTAAAAAAAGGATTTCCGGTGCCTGCACCAAATACTACTACCCGTCCTTTTTCTAAATGCCTAATTGCACGGCGATAAATATAACTTTCGCAGACTTCTTTAATCTCTAAAGCACTTTGCACACGCACATCTACACCCAAATATTCTAAAGCTTCTTGCATTGCCACCGCATTAATCACTGTGGCTAGCATACCCATATAGTCCCCACTTGTGCGGCGGATAATGCCACCCTGTGCAGCTGAAACACCCCTTATGATATTGCCTCCACCAATCACTATGCCCACTTCAATCTGATTATCTACAAGTAATTTTATCTCACCTGCAATATATTCTAATATCTTTACATCAATACCAAACCCGCTATTACCTGATAACGCCTCACCTGAAAATTTTACCAAAACACGTTTATATTCCATACGCTATCCTTTATATTTTTTGCTATCTTATCGCAAAAGCTTAAACTAATATAACTGAGTAAAAAGTTCAACACCAACTTATTTTTGAAAAAATCTCAACATAAGATTCTTTAATAATATTCGTTTCTTGTTGACTTATTAAGAACACTCATCAAGCCCATATATACTTTCTACATTTTCAAAGTCACTATACAATTTTTCAAAGTAACTATACAATACCTTACATTTCTCTCTTGAACCTTCTTTTTTTACTATCATATCTCCCCATTCATTAAAAATTTTATGAGTAAAAGTATAATTGTTAATGCAAATTTCTTTTCTGATAATTCCTTTATTATACTCATATAAACATCTCTCATAGGGTGTTTTAGCTTTCCATTTTCCATCTCTCAAGCCTTGCACATAAGAGCCCTCTATTTCATCTTTACCATCATTTCCATTTCTTAAACGATAATTATTATTTATGCTCCATTTTCCCTCGCGTTTGCCATTTTTATAATGCCCCTGATGAGTAGAGGTAAAGCTATAAGAATCTTCATCTTTTGCAATACCATCTGCAATACTAATAATAACCCATACAAGTAACCCACTCATTACTAAAACAACAAGCACTGCCAATACTCCATCAAAAAGCTTATTCATCGCCATTCCTCAAAGAAGTCTTAGAATCTAAATACTTTTGTAGGATATAAAAATCATTATGCAACATTAATTATTCCTTTTATCATCTATTTTCCTGAAAAATATATTTGGGGATACTTTTTATCTCGCCACACTTATAAATAAAACCATTTTTAAAGATATAAACCATAGAATCAGCTGGAATCTGCATTTTTGCGTAGGCAGAATAGGGTTTGCATAGCCCATCTTCTACATAAAATCCTATCAATTCAATATTCCCAAGTTCTGCCTCACTTAAGTAAAAAGTCTTATTTTCTATTTTTATAGCATATTCATTAGGGGTTGGATTATCGGAGCTGATAGTTCCATACACTTCTGTGGTATGAAATATATGATTATTTATAAGCAGGGCAACCCACACAACTAAAGCTAAAATCGTAACAACCACATATATTTTAATCATAAATATAAAGACTGATTGCGTGATTTTCATTACATCATCTCCTCTACATTAATAGATTCTATAATACCATACGAATGCAATCATAAAGCATATCCATATTGTGTTCGGGCACAAATTCCACACCCATAAACTTCCCCTTAGAAATAGTCTCTGAATTAGGTAGCTGCTGCACGACAACACAAAAAATAACCTTTGAATTTGCCTGTGGCATTTCTTTATAGGTTTTAATAAAACTCAACGCACTTACATTACCAATTTTTTCATCAATGACAATAATATCTTGAGGCTTTTGAGCAAGACCTTTGAGTGCATTTATAGGATTATTATCCACGCTAATAAGCAAACTTGAATCTATTTTTTCAATCACTTCTTTATATTTATGCACATTTACCATACTCTCACGCACAATAAGAAGACTCTTGCGATTGGTAGTTTCTAAATAATGCAATAAATTAAAAAGCTCTTTTGAGCGTGCAGAGAGTTTTGTTTTATCAAGCCCACGCAAAAAATATCGCAAAAAAGTTTTTGAACTAAAACTTCCCTCAATACGCGAATTACGAAAAAAATGTTTAATGCTTTGACTATATTTTGCCCTATTCCATAAAGTCGTATCAAAATCATATGCTTTTGTATCAAGCAAAGCAAGAAAATGTGTTTTAATATCTTGTGTCATAGGCGTATATACTTGAGCAAATTTGTCAAAGTGCTCCTCTTTAAAACGTTTCATACGTGCATTTTCACTCACAAGAGCATCTTTTTGGTTGCCAATAAAATTAAGTAAATCAACATATCGTTTTCGCATTTGTTTGACTTCTTTTTCAATCTCAGCATATTCCTTACTTCCTTTATCATCGCGTTTTCCCAAGCTTTTTTCTCCCGCAGACAAAGTGCTACTTAAAGCATTAGTTTGAGCTTGAGCGTTAGCGAGTGAGCTTTGTATCTCCTCAATATGTGCAATAGTTTTATTGTATTCTACTTGACGCGCAAGAAATATTGTTTCAAAGGCGTAATTAAGAGTATATTGTGTTTTTTTATGATAATTTTCATATTCCTTAGAAAAATAAGCGATTTCTTGTTTAAGCTTTTTTAATACATCATTTTCAATATTAGCGTCCATAGCGCATAAATCATTATATGCTGTAATCAAAAAACGTCGCATACGAACAAAATCTAGCTTTAAATGTCCTGCAACAAAATCTTTGTATTTACTCAAAATTTCATTTTCACGAGCAAAAAATTCCTCAATACATACACTTGCAGACTTACTTACAGGAATCGCATCAGGATCAACAGGCTTAGGCTTAATGTGGATTCTCGTAATAGCCTTCATTTCTACAACAAATTCTACTTCTACACCTTTTTTTAATTCACTTATCTCATCTTCCCACAAATCAAAACTAAAATCAAAAATTCTTTTATTCAAGTCCTGTTCTACTTGTGCTTTGCTTGCTTGTAAATCTATATTAATAATTTTCCCATATAACATACTAAATATCCTTTAAGTAAATAATATTATACCTTCGTTTTTTTATAAATTATATTCTTCTAAGCGTATCTGTTCTTCATTTATTTTAATGCTTTGTGTCTGCGCCCATTCATAAATCCTTTTAACCTCAAGTGTATTATCACTTTGAATCGGACTTTGATGTGTAAAAAGTGGAGGCAATATTCTTAAAGGAGACTTGGATTGAATCTTAGCCTTTAAAAGCATAAGTGTGGATTCTCTATCGGGCAAAGAATGCACAAAACGCACCACATCAATATGTATGCCACACTCCTTAAATCCATAAAATACCTCATCACACATTCTCGCATCATAGCACATACACAATATGCCATTAGGCTTCATAACGCGTTTTATTTGTTCAAGCATTGGGTACAATGGCAAAAAACTTTGATGACGAGCCATATTCTTACGTTGATTCTTTCCTTGCACTGCACCTTGTGTGTAAAAAGGCGGATTAGTGATAATAAAATCAAACTTAAAAGGTGCAACAAAATCCATAAAATCTACACAATGCACTTTTCCACTAAAAATACTTGTATTTTTTTGTGCAAGAGTTGCCATAATAGTATCTTTTTCTACAAGATGCAATGTTATACTTCCGCCCATAGAAAGTATCTCTCTACTACATAACATTCCTAGCACACCGCTTCCTGCACCCACATCAAGGAGACTTATATGCTTTTTGAGAAAAGATTTGGCAAAGTGCGCTAGTATAAGACTATCTGTGTTATAGCAATAGCCATTTTCAAGCTGATAGATATTTAGTGTAGCCATAATGCCATATCCTCTCCTAATCTCATCGTATGTAAAAGCTTAAAATGTGTCTTAAGCGTATGGGTGAGACATTCCCCTTTATCACAAGCAAAGGCTTGATGAATGAGAATCATATCAATAAATTCTTTAAGCGAGTGAAGCAAATCCCAACCTCCTTCTACAATAACAAATCCTTGCAAAGATTCAAAATGACTTAAATCATTAATAAAGTGCACTCTGTTTTTTGATAATGCAATATTTGAAGATTCTATCTCATCAAAACGATGCAAAGTGCGTGAAATAATCCCAACTTGGGGTAAATGTGTATTATTATAAGGCAAAGTAGCATAACGTGCATTAAGCTGTGGATTATCATTTCGCAAAGTGTTACCAGAAACACAAATCCAATCACATACACTTCGTTGATTATGTGTAAATTGCCTTGATATATCTGAAGAAATGCGTCCTTGTGTATAGCTTCCATCAAGTCGCAATGCAAGTTTAAAAAGTGCAAATCGTCCATTTTTCCTTAGAATCTCAAAAGGCATAAGAAGATGAGTAGCTAAATGTTGCAATGTAGGAGATTGTATGTAACACACATTAATCCCGACTTGAGATAAATAGTTTGCCCCTCCAGCTGCAAGGGCGTGAGTATCATTTGTAGCAATACATACCCTAGAAAAACCAAGAGAAGACAAAAGCTGCGAACAAGGTGGTGTCTTGCCATAATGGTTGCAAGGTTCTAAACTCACATATAAAGTGCATTCTTTAAAAAGTCCATTATGATGTGCTAAAAGATAAGTATGAATATCTTTGCTTTTGTGAAGTTTAACAATCTCATCATCACCACTTAGAGTGTGATAAGCTGCTTGGATTGCAAGAACCTCTGCGTGAGGGCTTCCTGCTACTTTATGCACTGCTTGAGATAGAATCTGCCCATACTTATCTACTACAAGTGCGCCTACACTTGGATTTGGCAAAGCAAGAGTTTGGCTTTCCCACGCTAGAGAGCAACAATAATACAAAAACAATTCATCACTAGAGCTCAAAAACAACCTTTATCTTCTTCATATCTGCAAAGGAAAATGAAAGTATCTCTTTGCCTGTATCAATACTTATGCTTACATTCTCATTTACATCGTGTAAAATTCCTTCAATTACGCTTTTATCCATAAGCTTTATGCTAACTTTTTCACCAAGCGAATAAATATAATGTTGAGGTTTTTTAAGCACTCTTTCTAATCCAGGAGAACTCACTTCAAGATTATAATCTTTGAGATTTTCATCTTCTACATCTAATAAAGGAGAAATTAATTCACTTACATTTTGACAATCTTGCAAACTTACAGCTAAGCCATTTTTACAATCTTGCTTTTGCATAGGCGCTTTACGCGTAATGCTCACGCGCAAAATTGGACGATTATCTTCTTTAAGAAAATCAATATCATAGATATAAAGCCCCAGTGTTGCTGCAAGTTGTTCAATCCTCGCTTGTGTGTGCTGCGAAAGCATATTTTCTCCTCTAATTTTGTTTATTCTTGGCAATTTGCTCAAATATCGTATCTAATGTATTAGCATAACAGAGACTATCATCAAATTTAAAACTAAAATTTGGTGAGCGAAACCACTGCGTAGAGGTTAAAACATACTCTTTTAAAATCCCTTGTGCTTTATGTAATCGGGTTAAAATAACCTTACGCTCCTGTGGAGGGATATCTGTGCCTTCAATATATACCTCTGCACTTTGTTTACCTTTAGAACATTTCACGCCTGTAATACTAAGAGTATTAATCTGTGCATCATTTAACTGCGAAAGAGCTTCACTTAAAATTTCTTGCAGCAGAGATTCTAAACGTTGTTGTTTAATATTCATTATTGGGTATCTCCATTTCTCGCAAGGCGTAAAATGACGAACGATAAGCACTAAATGTGCCTTGCAAAATTGCCTCTCTTGCCTCTCGCATAAGATTCAAATAATAGTGTAAATTATGCAATGAAGCAAGACGATGATAAGTCATCTCTTGAGAGCGAAAAAGATGACATAAATACGCACGTGTAAAATGTTGGCAAGTATAACAATCGCACAATTCATCAATAGGTGATTGATCATTGCTAAAAATTGCTGCTTTAATATTTATTTTGCCAAAATGTGTAAAAAGCGTAGCATTACGTGCATTTCTTGTAGGCATCACACAATCAAACATATCTACTCCAAGCGCGATAGATTCTATAATATTTTCCGGTGTGCCTACTCCCATAAGATAACGTGGCTTATTCACAGGCATAAGTGGTGTGGTAAAGCTGATTGTCTTATACATTTGCTCACTTGTCTCACCTACTGCCAAACCACCAATAGCAAATCCATCAAAATCTCCCATATCTACAAGTTGTTTAGCGCAAAGTGTACGAAAATGTTCATTTACGCCACCTTGGATAATAGCAAAAAGATTATTATTTAAACCCAAACCTCGTGCCTTTTGAGATTGATGATATATAAGACTCTTTTGTGCCCAATCGCTCGTGCGTGCAATGGAATCTGCAATGCGCTCTTCACTAGAGGGTAATCCCACCAAATCATCAAGCACCATCATAATATCACTATTAAGTGCATATTGTATATCAAGCACATATTCTGGTGAAAAAAAATGCTTAGAACCATCAATATGAGATTTGAATGCCACACCTTCATTTGTAACTTTGGCATTTTTATTCAAACTAAAAGCTTGGAATCCACCGCTATCACTCAAATAGCTCCTATCAAAATGAGCAAAATGAGCAATACCGCCAAAATTTTTAAGTCGCTCAATACCTATGCGTAAATACATATGGTAAGTATTTACAAGGATAATCTGTGCATTTAAAATTTCTGACATATCTCTACTATCAAGTGCTTTTACACAACCTTGTGTGCCAACAGGCATAAAAACGGGGGTTTGCACTTCACTATGAGCAAGTTTAAGGCTAAGTGCTCTTGCCCCACCATCTTGTGCTTGAAGTGTAACCTGCATAGCACTACTTCTTTTAGCGCTTTTTAGGCATATCTTGCGTGGAATATTTTTGTATAGCCTGACGCGCGTGTTCTGCAGCAGTATGAGCTGCTTTTATTAATATTCCACGCATACCGCTCTCCTCTAACACTGCTAAGCCTCTAATAGTTGTTCCACCCGGACTTGATATAGCATATTTAAGCTCATTTGGGCTTTTATGGGCTAACTCTGTAGCAAATCCTACAAAAGTTTGCTTTACTAATGCTATACTTTGTTGTTCGTTTAATCCTTCTAAAATACCCGCATCAATGAGAGATTCAGCAATAAGTGCCAAAAAAGCTATGCTACTACCGCTTGCAGCAATACTAGATTCTATAAGTGCTTCATTATCTACTTGCACGGCTACACCAAAAGATTCTATAAATGGGCGTATTTCATTATGAAGCACCTGTGTAGAATCTTTGGCATCTAATATATGATAATAAAAAGCTGTGGCTGAAAGCTTACTATGAGCAGCAATATTTGGCATAAGTCGCACGATAGAAGACGCACTAAGATGCTTTTGTATCATCGCTATACTTGTGCCTGCTAATACACTATATACACTATTTGCTTGTCCTTTAAAAACAAAACTCTCCAAACCAGCGGGCTTAGTGCATAACAAAATATCCTTGCCTTCTATATCAATTATACTTTTGTTTGATGAGGAAGATTCTACTTTAGCCTCATATACAGAGGCATCAAGGGCACATTGTGTGATAAAATCATAAGCTTTATGAGCATACCTACCTGTAATAATAAGATGATAACGCTGTGTAACAAAATTATTATTGGCAAGAATGGCTTTAGCCATATTGCCATAGCCCACAACAATAAGGGTTTTTTTCATTATTTTTTTTGGCTATCTCTTACAGGTGCAGCTTGCTCACCTTTTTGCGCCTCTTCTTTGTCATAATATTTACCAATGGGCTCATTTAAGCTATATAAAGGATACTGCGTGCTATCTAACACTACTTGAGCCATTGTAAGATTATCAAAATTAAATATCAAAGGGGCAAGAAAATTAATTGTAGAATTTTCAATAGGCTGTTGAATTACCATAATATTAGCAATAAGAAGATTCTTTGCATCACTTAAATCAAGTAAAATTTTAATACTTGCAGGCACATCAAATTCATATTCCCGTAATAAAAATGGATTGACAAGCGTAAAATGGGGCACTTCACCCTCAGCATTATAAAGCTTCATAAACAAATCATCAATTTTTTCAAGCTTCATCTTCGCTACACTCTCAAAACCTAGAATCGGTGATTTGACTTCAAAAATCATAATTTCTTGCTCCAAAATTTTAGGCTCATTCACATTTAATAAGTGAATTATAACACAAATCCACACTTTTTATGCTAAATAGTAAAATGTAATTGTGTATAATACATTTTTATTTTCAAAATTTAAAGGTTTTTAATGAAAATATATACTTTAATGTGTCTTTTATTTGCATATTTTATGTTTTTTGGCTGTGCAAAAAAAGAGATTGGATACAATAAATCAGCAACTTATTGGTATGAATCTATTATCAAAGAGATTAACTTTGGTAATCTTGAAGGTGCTGATGGATATTTTTCATCTTTGCAAAGTGAGCATATTAATTCTCCACTTATTCCAGAAGCAATGCTTATACTTGGACAAGCTCATATGGAAAAAGATGAATACCTCCTTGCAGCCTTTTATTTTGACGAATATCTTAAGCGCTACTCTTCTCTTGAGAATCAAGACTATGTGCGTTATTTGAAGATTCTTACTAACTTTTATGGATTTAAAAATTACAGCAAAGACCAAGAATTTATTACCCAAAGCATTGAAGATACAAAATCTTTTTTACAAATGTATCCCCATAGTCGTTATGCACCTTATGTAGAATACATTGACCTCAAATTCCAACTCGGACAAATTGAGCTTAATCGCTCTATCGCTCGTGTATATCAAAAACAAGGCAAGACACAAGCCCAAGAAGAATACTTAAGTCGCAATGATGAAGAGCTTTTTACAAATCTTAAACCCAAACCCTCACATATCCCGTGGTATGTAAGAATCTTTAATTGGTAGGAGAAAGAATGAATACTTTAAATAATGAATTTCCCATACTTATGCCCTTAATTGTTGAAGATGAACTTTTTATTTATCCCTTTATGATTGCGCCACTTTTTATTAACGATGAAAATAATATCAAAGCTGCAGATAAAGCTATAAAAGGTAATAGCCTTGTATTTATTAGCTCTATACGCAATGATGATAAGCAAACATTTTACGATGTTGGCGTAATTGGTTCAATTATGCGCAAAGTTGCTCTCCCTGATGGACGTGTTAAATTGCTTTTTAAAGGCTTATATCGTGGCAAAATACTTCAAATCATTCAAACCCCTAAAGAACCTATACAAGTAGAAGTAGATTTAATTGCCTATAAAGAATATGAAAATGATAAAATGAACGCTCTTTTGCAAGTGCTGCGCGAAAAAGTCCGTCACCTTGCAAATCTAGATGGGCATTTTCCACCTGATTTACTCAAAAGTATAGAAGAAAATCACGAACCAAATCGCATTGTGGATTTAATTGCTTCAGCTATGCGCCTCTCTACGCAACAAGCCTATACACTTTTTGCAAAAGATGATGTTGAAGAACGAGTATTAGGCTTGATTGAATATATTATTGAAGAAATAGAAGCTCAAAAGCTCCAAAAAGAGATTAAAAACAAAGTCCATAATAAAATGGAACAAGTCAATAAAGAGTATTTTCTCAAAGAACAATTAAAGCAAATTCAAAAAGAGCTTGGAACAGATAACACTCGCGATGAAGAAATGGAACAATACACCCAAAAGCTCAATAGCCTCAAACCTTATATGAGCGAAAACGCTTTCAAAGAAGTGCAAAAACAAATCAAGCGTCTCTCTCGTATGCACCAAGATAGCGGTGATGCAAATATTTTGCAAAATTATGTTGAATGGGTGCTTGAGATTCCATTTGGGCAATATGCTAATCAAAAACTTTCTATTGAAAATGTCGCTAAACAGCTTGATATAGACCATTATTCGTTGCAAAAGCCAAAAGAACGCATTGTAGAATATTTCGCGGTAAAAGAGCTAATGGCACAACGCACACAAAATACGCAAGGATTGACCTCTAAGCCAAAACGAGGCAAAAAATCTAAGACAGAAAACACAGATAAATATGAAAAAGGCACTATTTTATGTTTCTATGGACCGCCGGGTGTAGGAAAAACAAGCCTTGCAAACTCTATTGCAAAAGCTATTAAGCGTGAGCTTGTGCGCATTGCACTTGGAGGGTTAGAAGATGTCAATGAGTTACGAGGACATCGTCGCACTTACATTGGAGCAATGCCCGGACGCATCACACAAGGACTTATTGAAGCAAAAGAAATGAATCCCGTCATTGTGCTTGATGAAATTGATAAAGTTGGTAGAAGTTATAGGGGCGACCCTACAAGTGTGTTGCTTGAGATTCTAGACCCAGAGCAAAACCACGCCTTTAGGGATTATTACACAAATTTTGATATTGACCTCTCACAAGTTATTTTTATTGCCACTGCAAATGATATTTCTACTATTCCCGCACCATTGCGCGATAGAATGGAATTTATTGCCGTATCTTCCTACACGCCGCAGGAAAAATTTGAAATCGCCAAAAAATATTTGATTCCTCAAGAATTAAAAAAACACGGCTTAAAACCCGAAGAGCTCAAAATTTCTACACCTACGCTTAAAATTATTATTGAAAAATACACGCGCGAAGCAGGAGTGCGCAATCTACGTCATAAAATCGCACAAATTATGCGCAAAGTTGCAACTATTATTTTAAAAGGTGAAAAATCTATCACACTCACACCACAGAATCTAGGGCAATTTCTTGATAAAATTGTGTTTGAAATTTCACCCACAGATAAAAAAAATATGGTTGGCATTGTCAATGGGTTAGCTTGGACAAGTGTAGGCGGCGATGTGCTTAAGATTGAAGCAGTGAAAATTAAAGGCAAAGGCATACTTACGCTTACAGGGAGTTTAGGCGATGTAATGAAAGAATCTGCACACATCGCACACTCCGTGGTAAAAGTCTTGCTTGATAAAAAAATATTAAAACACAGCGCAAAAGCGCCCATTTATCAGCATTATGATATTCATCTTCACGTCCCAGAAGGTGCAACACCAAAAGATGGACCAAGTGCGGGTATTGCTATGGCGTGCGTTATTGCCTCAATCCTTACAGATTCTAAAATTGATACAAGTGTGGCGATGACAGGCGAACTCACATTAAGAGGCAATGTTCTACCTATCGGTGGTTTGCGCGAGAAACTCATTGCTGCACATAAAGCTGGCATTAAAACTGCGCTTATTCCACAAAAAAATTATGAACGCGATTTAAAAGATATTCCCCAAGAAGTGCTTAAAAAGCTTAAAATCATTGGCGTGAGTGATATTAAAGAAGTGCTTGATATGGCTCTTGTGAAATAAGATATTTTGAGGTAATTTTGCCCAAATGCACTCGATTTTCTACTTATTCTACTTTGATGTCAAGTTTATGGAGTAGATTCTTTAAGCACTTTAAATTATAATTTAAATGCCATTTTTGTGCTGCCCTATGACTCTCTTGCTTGTATTTATCAATATCTGTAATTTTAAGTTTTAAAAGCATTTGTGCAATATCGTAGCTTTGAAAACCTTGTGTTATAGCACCGCAACTATGTATTTGCACAAAATTTCTCACATCATAAAGCGGTGTAGAGACGATTGCTAATCGTGCTTGGAGGTATTCAAAAAGCTTATTTGGCATACAATGAGCGAGATTAAAGGTAGTAGGCTTAAAAGGAATAATTCCTATATCATATTGTGTGCTTTTTGGGATAATCTCCTCTAGGCAAACAGGCGGCACAATTTCAAGTGATGGAATCTCATAAGCATTAGTGCAAAAAGATTCTAAAAAACCCTTTTGGTTACTCAAAACCATAGCACAAAGTGTATAAGGCGTATTAATAAGCAAACGTGCTAACTCTAAAAGCTCCATAGAGCTTCTATCAGGGCTTATAAATCCGTGATACAAAATCTTGATTTCTTGCTTTAAAGTGGGCTTAGGCTTATAATCAAAAAATGGTGGCAGGGAATAAAAAAGCTCGCAAGTAATGCCAAAATCACTTTTATACCGCTCACACAACCCCTCACTCACGCTTATTGCCATATCTACATAAGGCAAATATGTTTCACACAAATATGCAAAAAATCGCCCTAATCCTTGTAGCCATTTTTCATCATTTTCATATTCAAGCGGATAAAACTCACGCAAATCAATGAGAATCTTACAAGTTTTATGTGTATTTTTATATGCGCACGCAAAAGGAAGAAGTGTAATATCTTCTACAATTAATACATCTTGAGGTGGCAGAGAATCTAAAAGATTAGGAATACACTTGCGATTTGGTGTAAAAATAAGCGATTCAAAATTGCCACTTTGACAATGAGATAAAATAGCATCATTTTCTTGTTGAGTGCGCTCTTTGCTTGATTTATCATTGCCAAAACAAAAAAGGTGAGATTCTATGCCTAAAGCATTAAATTCGCGTGTATCACAGGCTTTAGAAATAACGCTAAGACTTAGTTTAGCCCCCTCTTGCTTTATCTTATCTAAAAGTTGTAACATACGGCTTGAGCGGGGTTTTTTCGTGATATTATGATCGCAAAGCAAACTTATATATTTCATTTTTTTCCTTTTTTAGAATCTTAAAAGCTATTTTACTCTTTAGGAAATCTTTTTAGCAACTCTAAAAAATAGAGAATCTTTACTATACAAGATTCTATAAAACTTTAAGGAAAATATTTAGTTTGAATGTCAATTCTTTCTTAATCCTCAATACCAACTCGGGAGTGTTTCAAGGCTTAAAGCATCATCAAACATATAAGCTGTGTTTGCAATTTTTTGATACCTGCCAAGATTCTAAAGAGGCATTAAAAAAATAGGCATTTTCAAAACAGCTTGTAAAGTCCTCGACTTGTGAGACATTCCACTTTTCTATCCCGCTAAAATCCCTCCTACAAGAGCGGGAAAATAAATATTTCATACTTGTTACCTTGCTTGTATCAAGCTGACTTAATGGAATCTCCTCTATTCTGGCAAACATTTTCAAGGTCTCATTATCTACTTCAATGACTTCTCCCCTCTTGATAGAATCTAAACTACTCATAAATCTTTGCAAAGCTTTAAAATACGCTAACGCTTCTTCATCCTCTTTAAATATACTCCCATAGGCATTGCCCTTTGTAGTTAATATAATGTATTCCTCAATCTTTTTTTGCAAAAAGCTCTCAAAGTCCTCTCCTTTGTCGTTTTTCCTGCCCTTATGCAGTCCAAGAAAAAGGGCATATTCTAAAACTTCATAAGTTGTATCCTCAAACATCGCAAAGACAAAAGGCACGATTCTTTGAGTTTTTGGCTGTGTATGTATAGAGTCAGTATCTAGCAAGGCTACCCCCTCCTTGCCTAAAAAAGCGAGATTTATTCCACCTTGTGGTGCTAATCCTGAAAAGCTAGAATCTAGCACTTCTATATCAAAGAGCTTATTTCTTAAGGCATAAATAAAGGCTTGCTGGGATTCCCTACCACTTCGTCTGCAACGCTCTATCCCGTCATAAAACGTAATGCCTGTGGAGTAGATTGCATCCATACTAAAGCCCTGCGCAATAAGTAACTCCCACATTATCCTTAGCATTTCATCTTTTTTGCACTTAAAGCCCAAAGCATCAGCAAAATGCACTTCAATATTAAACATATTATCCCAATCATATCTTAAGTCATTGAGATGTTCTTGCGTAAAGGCTATACCATTTTTCACTAGCACTGCAGCAATATCGCTCCTACCCGCACTGATAGCATATTTTAAAAAGTCTAGTCTGCTTTGCTGCATACCTAACACGACACTTTTGTCTTTGGCATTGTCAATGAGAAATTCCACAAGCTCCAAAGGCAGGAAAGTTGATACTTCTATGCGTTGGCTATAAGATTCTCCTCTAATCTCTATCCTTGCACTCCATCTACCTTTTTTTAAGCAGGTTTTAAAGACTTTGTATAAATCTTTATCGCTGATTTTCCTGCCTTTTTTTGCAATAAGGATATTTTGTAGTGCTTCTAGTGCTTTTTGGTAAATCCCCACATAGTAAGCTATCTCTCTATCACTCTCTGCGTCCTCGATAAAGGCACAAATTGACTTAATGTCTGTAAGTTCCATATTATTCCTCCTATGACAAATCCTTTGTGTCCGCGCATTATATTGTTTTTTTTTTTTTTGTAAAGCAAGATTGTATATTCAATCATAATAAATTGTATTAACTCAAAGTGCTAAATTCACCATTTAAATCTTTTTAGATATTCATTTTTTGCACTTCAATATCTTGTTTTTTAGAATCTGCAAATCTAAATTCTATTGGCACTATGAAAGCATATTCAAAGATTATCTTATCAAAATAAGCATCAAATACATTTTGCAAACATATTTTGGATTTTTCAACCGCCCTTAAAGCTGCTATATCAAAGATTTTATAACCACTGCTTTGTATGATTTGGAATTTATGTATTTGATTATTTTTAAGACTTATCATTATTTTTGCAACACCCTCAATCTTATTGATTTTAGCTTCTTTAGGATAAAGCAAATGTTGCATAATGCAACCTCTGCTTTTTTGACCTAATGCTTCCTCGCTGAAATTATTTACTTGCATATAAGAATCTGCTGCTTGAAGCGGAGTAAAGAATTGATATATCACATAAATAACAAAAAAATAAGAGAAGAAAATTTGCATTATTTTCCTTGATTTTTTTATAAAAAATTGCTAGATTCTAAGCTTTAAATACCAAATTCACGCTTAAATGCGCACAAAGGATTTTCAATGATAGCTCAAAATATTACCGAACTCATTGGCAACACTCCGATTTTACAACTTCAGCAATTTGCTCCAAATCTTTATGGCAAATGCGAGTTTTTAAACCCAAGCCATTCTGTTAAAGACCGCCCCGCATATGCAATGATAGATGAGGCTCTAAAGACAGGCAAAATCACAAAAGATACAACTATTGTAGAATGCACAAGCGGCAATATGGGCATATCTCTCGCTATGATTTGTGCTTCTCTTGGATTAAAAATCATCATCACTATGCCAGAATCTATGAGCATAGAAAGACGCAAGATGATAGCTTTGTTTGGTGCGAATCTTGTGCTTACTCCTGCAAGTGAGGGTATGCAAGGTGCGCTCAATAAGGCTCAAGAAATTTTAGATTCCACACCAAACTCATTTATGCCAAGTCAATTTGATAATCTCGCTAACAAAGAAATGCACAAACGCACTACTGCACTAGAGATTTATAAAAGCTTTGAGGGAAGTTTGGATTATTTTGTGGCAGGATTTGGCACAGGTGGGACAATTAGCGGTGTAGGCGAAGTGCTTAAAGAGAAGATTCCATCTATTAAAATTATTGGTGTAGAGCCTGCTGCTTCACCACTGCTTAGCAAAGGACAAGCGGGACCACATAAGATTCAAGGCATTGGCGCGAACTTTATCCCTAAAATCCTTAATCGCGATGTGATAGATTCTATTGAAGTTGTAGAAA
The DNA here is from genome assembly GCF_000762925.2 of Helicobacter sp. MIT 03-1614. Classification (NCBI taxonomy): domain Bacteria; kingdom Pseudomonadati; phylum Campylobacterota; class Epsilonproteobacteria; order Campylobacterales; family Helicobacteraceae; genus Helicobacter; species Helicobacter sp. MIT 03-1614. The sequence continues at coordinate 110,266 of NZ_JRMS02000003.1, read as the reverse complement.
ATGAAGTCGCTATTAAAATGGCTCAAAATTTAGGCAAAATCGGCGTAATGGTTGGAATTTCTAGTGGCGCAAATGTCGCAGCTGCGCTTGAAATTGCCAAAAACAATCCAAATAAAAAAGTGCTTACTATGCTTAATGACACAGCGGAGCGATACCTTTCAACGGATTTATTTAATACGCTTTAAACCTTGAATGCTACTAAAAGCGGTGGATAATGAGACTTTGGCAATGCTTCCTTGATACAAGCAAAGTAACAAGAGTTTGAAAACCGCATTCTCACTCTCATATCTCCGTCTTTAAAACCGCGCCATTTGCGGCGTTGCTCACAAGCAAAGAGTATCTTTTAAGCCATTTGCTTTTTATCTCTTTTTTTATAGGCTTCCATTGCGTGCGGCGAGATTCTATAATCTTAGAATCCACAAGCAATTCCAATGTGCCTTTTGAAACTGAAATTGCGATTTTGTCTCCGTCCTCAATGAGCGCGATTAGTCCTCCCTCTGCTGCTTCGGGGCTAATATGTCCGATACAGCCGCCACGCGTTGCCCCGCTAAAGCGTCCGTCCGTAATCAGCGCAACCGATTCTCCAAGTCCCATTCCCATAATAAGACTTGTGGGGGTGAGCATTTCTTGCATTCCCGGTCCCCCTTTGGGTCCCTCATAGCGGACTACTACGACATTTCCCGCCTTTACCTTGCCTCCCGCAATGCCTTTAATCGCTTCCTCTTGCGAATTAAAGCACACTGCACTTCCTTCAAACTCTTTCATAGATTCCGCCACAGCGGCGACTTTTAGCACCGCACCTTCACGCGCGAGGTTGCCATAGAGGATTTTCAAGCCTCCCACAGGCGAATACGCGTTTTCATTGTGGCGAATGATATTAGAATCTGCAATTTCCGCGCCTGCAATGCGTTCTCCCAAAGTCTCGCCTGTAATTGTGAGTGCATCTAAATAGAGAATAGAATCTTGCATTGCATTTCTTTTTGCAACTTCATTCATTACTGCCGACACGCCCCCCGCGCGATTGATGTCTTCCATATGGATTGTGCTTAATGCCGGAGCAATTTTAGCGATATGCGCTACTTGAGAGGCAATGGCATTGATAGAATCTAAGTTGAAATCCACCTCCGCTTCTTTAGCAATAGCTAACATATGCAAGATTGTGTTTGTGCTACCACCCATTGCCATATCCACGACAAAGGCATTATGCACAGCCTTTTTATTGAGGATATTGCGGAATCTAAACTGCTCGGTTTTACGCTCATCTAGGGCAATTTCTACAATTCTACGCGCCGCTTTGCGTAAAAGCTCCTCACGTTCCTTGCTTAAGGCTAAAATCGTGCCATTTCCCGGCAGCGCAACCCCCATCGCCTCACAAAGCGTATTCATAGAGTTTGCAGTAAACATTCCACTACAGCTCCCACCGCCCGGACACGCATTGCATTCTATCTCGTGTAGCCTTTTTTCATCAATCTTGCCCTCTGCGAACGCTCCCACAGCCTCAAAAGCAGAATTTAAATCCAAAATTGTGCCGTCCTCTAGCTTCCCGGCTTTCATTGGACCACCACTCACAAAGATAGTTGGCACATTCACGCGCAACGCACCCATAAGCATTCCGGGCACGATTTTATCGCAATTTGGGATACAAATCATCGCATCTAGCGAGTGCGCGTTCATCATTGTTTCAATAGAATCTGCAATCAGCTCACGACTAGGCAAAGAGTAGAGCATACCGCTATGCCCCATTGCGATGCCATCATCTACGCCAATGGTATTAAATTCAAAAGGCACGCCCCCAGCAGCGCGAATCTCCTCTTTGATAATCTGCGCATAGCGGTTTAAGAAAAAATGCCCGGGAATAATGTCAATATAACTATTTGCAATGCCGATAAAGGGTTTATTAAAATCTTCATCTTTTAGCCCTGTGGCACGCAATAAACTTCTATGAGGGGCTCTTTGATAGCCCTTTTTCACAATGTCGCTTCGCATAAATCTCCTTTAGAGTTTTCTAAAATGCCATTATAAGTGAAATCTTTGAAAATATTATAAATCAATAAGGAATCAAAGCTTTATGCAAATTCCTTTACCAAGCTTGGCTTATTTGCACTCATAAAGTGAAATTTATTATGCACACTTTTAAGTTCCATAAACAAAGAATGAGAAATCTCTAGCCCTACCTTATTTTCCTCATCTTTGCCTTTATTATGAGCTTTTTCTAGTTTTTGCACCCATTCATTTGGTATATATACACCCGGAAGCTTATCGCGCAAAAAAAGTGCCGTTTTGTAGCTTAAAACAGGAAAAAATCCAAGTACAAGTGCGCTTTTGATATTGCATTCACTCTTAATCTCTTCAAGGCTTTGGAGTAAAAATTCCGCTGCATTAAGAGAATAAACAGGCTGTGTAAAAAGAGCGTAAATCTCGCAACTGCTTAATTTTTTACGCATTTTATTTTTTAGCGATAAAGGATTATTCGCATACGCATTTATCACTTGAAAATTATAGATTCTTTTAATGTTTTCTTTAAGAGACTTGCCATTGAGTGCTCTACCACAATTTAACTCATCAATGATATGTCCGAGTTTAAGAGAATTATCCTCAAACACACCCTTTGATTGTAGGCAATCTCCATTTTTAATGCTATCGCCTGTGAGTGTCAAAAAAGTGCGCAATCCTAACTCATTAACACTTAAAATATCGCCACATAAAGCGATAGAGTTCCTATCTCTCATTGAAATTGTGCAAATAACAGGCTTTTGGAGTGCATTTTGAAACTTAAGAGAACTTAAGATTGATGAAGGTTTAAAACGAGCTAAAGGCGAATCTGTGCAAACAAAAGCGTGAGCAAGTTTAAGTGTTTTTAAATCTTCTAGTAAATTCTCATCAAGCCTACCACTTATACTTGGAGCAATCTCTACACTCAAAAAAGGCTCTGTAGAGTGAATTTGCTCTATGAGGGATTCTATGTCATACATATCTATTTACCATTATCATAGAATCTATTTCACACTTATAAAGCTGCTCGCACACTCTTAACAGCTTCTACAATGTTTTTCAAACTTGGCTTTACTTCTTCCCATTTGCGCGTTTTAAGCCCACAATCTGGATTAATCCATAGCTGCTCTTTGGGCAATACTTCAAGCAAAGCCTTAATTTGCACATTAAGTTCCTCCACACTTGGGATTCTAGGACTATGTATATCATATACACCCGGTCCTACTTCGTGTGTATAACCCACTTGTTTAAAGACTTTTAATAGCTCATTGCCACTTCTTGCTGTTTCAATGCTTATCACATCAGCATCAAGGGCTTCAATGGTTTTAATAATATCATTAAACTCACTATAACACATATGGGTATGAATCTGGGTTTGAGGAAGTGCTACTGCGGTAGAAATCTTAAAGCACTCTAATGCCCAAGTCTCATACGCTTTGATATTTTCGCTACGCAATGGATACCCCTCTTTGAAAGCAGCTTCATCAACTTGAATGATTTTAATTCCACCCTTTTGCAAATCATCAATTTCATCAGCAATAGCTAGAGATATTTGCCTACACACCGCACTTCTCTCTAAGTCATCTCGCACAAAACTCCAATTTAAAATTGTAACAGGACCTGTGAGCATTCCTTTCATCACCTTTTGTGTAAGGCTTTGCGCAAATTTACTCCACTCTAATGTCATAGGCTTTGGACGAGCCACATCACCAAAAATAATCGGTGGTTTTACACAGCGACTGCCATAGCTTTGCACCCACGCATTTTGACTAAACACAAATCCTTCTAATTGCTCGCCAAAATACTCCACCATATCATTTCGCTCCGGCTCTCCGTGCACAAGCACATCAATGCCAATTTCTTCTTGGAACTTCACACAATCTCTAATATAAGTTTTTATACCCTCTTCATATTGCGCCTTATTTATCTCGCCTTTTTTGTAATTAAGACGCAATGCTCTAAGTTCAGGCGTTTGGGGAAAAGAACCAATTGTAGTTGTAGGTAGGATAGGAAAATTAAACTGCTCTTTTTGAAGCTTAATGCGCTGCGCAAATGGCACACTTCTTTGATTTTGTGTGTGATTTTGGACACGCTCTCTCACAGCCTTGTTATTTGTTTTATCTGAATTTTTACGCGTAGCATTTATATTTTTATTTTCTTGTAAAAAACCTTGAATTTGATTATCCACACGCCCTTTAAATACGCTCTCCAACACACTGATTTCTTTAATTTTTTCCTGCGCAAAACTAAACCAAGAGAGAATTTGAGAATCTATTTTTTCTTCACCCTCTTTACTAAAAGGCACGTGCAAAAGTGAGCAAGAGCTGCTTACCACGATGCGATCTTTGGGGATAAATGTCGCTATATGCTCTAAAAGAGCAAGTTTGGATTCTATATCTGCCACCCAAATATTGCGTCCATCTATCACCCCAGCGTAGAGCACCTTATTGCTTTTACCAATAAGTTCTAAAGATTGCTTATTTTTTTCTCCATAAATAAAATCTAATCCAATGCCATAAATATCTGTTTGGAGTAAAATCTCACTTAGCTCATTGCTATGCTCAAAAAATGTGCTTACAATGGCTTTGATACCTTTTTTGCTTATTTCATTATAAACACACTCTAGCGCAGACCTATCATAAACGCAATGCAAAGATTCAAAAAGCTCTTTATTATCCTTAAATCCAAGTGCAAAAATAGGCTCACTAAATTCTACCACTACATCACTGCCAAGCGCTGAAATCTCATCTATTAAATCCATATATGCGTTTTTTAACTTATTAAATATCGCCGCTGTATCACCTTTAACAATCTTACTCAAACCAAAAAAAGTAAAGAGTCCAATAAGTGAAATTTTGGGCTGATAACCTAAGGCTAAAGCCTCATTATATTGTGCTTTAATATTTTCTATATTTGCTTTGTAATCATCATCATCGCTTAATTCTGGCACTACATAATGATAGTTAGTATTAAACCATTTTGTCATCTCACAAGCCACACCCTTTTGATGTCCTCTCGCCATTGCAAAATAGCCCTCTAATCCCTCCAAATCCTTAAATCTATATGGTTTGGCATTGAGTGCATAAGCTAAATCTAATACATTATCATAGAGACTAAAATCATTGACACATACATAATCAAGTCCTTTTTGTATTTCCCAATGCTTTGCTCTTAAACTTTTTGCTACAGATTCTAATTCTTGACTACTACACTTTCCACTCCAAAAGCTCTCTAGTGCTTTTTTTAACTCTCTATTTTTCCCAATACGTGGAAACCCTAAAATGCTGCTCATAATATCTCCTTTGAAATAAATTTCCATATTTTCGCATAAAATTTATAAATACAATATGTAATTTTATTTTTTTGTTGAGATTTTTAGAGAATCTAATGTGCCAAAACTGCTCCAAAGCCCTTGATATAAGCATTTTACAAAAGATACAAAAAGTAACAAATACAATATGTAATTTTATTTTTTTGTTGAAAAATGAATGAAATTCTATATTTTACCTATCACTTATCCCACAAGCGAAACCCTACACCTATGCGTTCGCTGCGCATTTTATACTCAAACATATTATCCCCATATCCATTTATATATTGAACATAAATCCCTATATTATCACTCACACGCAGTGTATAGCCCAACTCAAAATAAGGATAATACCTCCGCGCAATAGGTGGACGCATATATAATTCAAGCAAATTACGATTACTCTTGTAATACAATCCTATATCATTATACCCACGATAAAGGGCTAAATCAGGATTATCTGCCATAAAACCATCAAGATGTTTGCCTATATACACCCACGTACCTAGCTTAATACCAAATACACTTTGTGGTGCTATGTCATACTCCCATCGCATATTAAGCAAAATACGATTCTGTGTGCGTGAGCGCAATGCTCTCTCACCATTTGAAATATGATTGTATCCAAGAGAAATATTCTTAAAAGAACCGCCCAAAAAGCTTATAGGACGCTCATAGCTATAAAATAATTCAGGTTGATAATCCACATCTCTAAAAGGACGAGAATCTGCTTGATTATAACTTTGAAACCACGCTGTTTGTGTATAAGCAAAGTAAAAATATCCATAGGGCGAGAAAAGCTCATTAAACACAGCAAGTTTAAAACTAAATTGAAATTTGATTTCTGTATCTTTATTTTTGTATGCACTTTGGCTAGGAGTAGGCTCACTCAAGCTATGATAAAAAGGCAAAATATATACTGCATTGTGTGGGTAGAGCAAAAGATAAGGTTTTTTATTTTCTTTTTCTTGTGAGTGAGTTATAAGATTATTGGGCAATGAATCTGCAAATGCACTGCTTAATCCCACAGATAAATATAGCATACACCATTTATTCATAATTATTTCTCTCCTCTAAATATGGATAGATTCTCTAAATCGTGTGATAAAGCGTGAATAATTTTATAGTAAAATACCCAAAAATTACATTAATTCTAAAAGGAGAGGCAATGTGCGGTATTGTAGGCTATATTGGTCGAGATGAAAAAAAAGAGATTCTTTTAAATGGCTTAAAGGAGCTAGAATATCGTGGTTACGATAGTGCAGGAATTGCGGTATTAAGCGAAAATGAATTGCAAACTTTTCGCTCTGTTGGAAAATTAAGCAATTTAGAATCTAAATGCAAAAATTTTAGCTCCACAGATTTTGGCGTGAGTATCGGGCATACGCGTTGGGCTACGCACGGCAAACCTACCGAAGCAAATGCCCACCCTCATATCGCTGCTTTTAGCAATGTTGTGCATAATGGCATTATTGAAAATTATCAAGAAATTAAACACGCTTTGGAACAAAAAGGACATACTTTTCTCTCGCAAACTGATACCGAAGTGATTGTGCATTTATTTGAGGAATATACACAAACTTTTACAGATTCTCTCCAAGCCTTTAAAGCGACTATTGCCGAGCTCAAAGGTGCTTTTGCCATTTTGCTTATTACCAAAAAAGCACCCGATTGTATCTTTTATGCCAAAAATGGCTCACCGCTTATCATTGGCAAAAGCGCGACAAAGCAAGATGAAATTTATTTTGCAAGCTCTGATGCGCCACTCATAGGACTTGTAGAGAGTGTAGTATATTTGCAAGATGGCGATATAGGCGTGATGAAACTTGGCGCATTTGACACGCTCAAAGGTGCAAAAAAACTAAATAGCACCAAAGGCTACGCACAAAAAGAAGGGTATCGCTACTTTATGGAGAAAGAAATCTATGAGCAACACAAAGTTCTCCTTGAAACTATGATGGGACGCGTGAGTGAGGGAGATATTATCCTCAATGAAATAGAATCTCACTTTTTTAATGATATACAAAGTATTAGCATTTGTGCGTGTGGGACAAGCTATCACGCGGGATTAAGCGCAAAATACCTCTTTGAACGTTTGGCAAAAATAAAAACAAATGTGCTCATTGCAAGCGAATTTCGCTATTCTCAACCTGTGATGAATAAAAATGAGCTTTTTATTGTCATCTCCCAAAGTGGTGAAACTGCCGATACACTTGAAGCCCTCAAGCTTGCCAAAAAAAATGGCTTAAAAAGCCTCGCTATTTGCAATGTGGATAATAGCTCTATTGTGCGTGAAGCCGATGTCTCGCTCCTCACTCGTGCAGGAATTGAAAAAGGCGTGGCAAGCACAAAAGCATTTGCAACGCAAATGATGTTGCTGTGGATTCTAAGCGTGTATATAGGCAAAATACGCGGACATATCGCACAAAAAGAGCTAGAAACTCATATCGCACAAATGGTAGCTTCGGCAAAAAAAACTTATATAGAATCCGATATGCACGAACACATTAAACGTCTATCAAAGCGATATTTACACGGACACGGATTTTTCTTTATCGGGCGAGATGTGTTTTATCCTCTCGCACTTGAGGGTGCGCTTAAGCTCAAAGAGATTAGCTATCTTCACGCTGAAGGCTACCCAAGCGGAGAAATGAAGCACGGACCTATTGCACTAGCAGATTCTGAGCTTTTTACCCTTGCTCTTATGCCTACACATTTACTTTTTGATAAAATTAAAAGCAATGTAGAAGAGCTAAGTGCGCGTGATGCAACTATTTGTGCAGTAAGTGCGCAACCCATTAAAGGCGTTGATGATATGATTCTTATCTCACCTTGCCAAAGCTATATGGAGGAGTTTTTTGCGATGATGGTAGTGCTTCAACTTTTTGCACTTGAAGTAGCAATCAGATTAGGAAATGATGTAGATATGCCACGTAATCTCGCCAAAAGTGTTACGGTTGAATAATTGCCTTATTATCCTTAATCTCTAGCACTTTAACCTTATCTCCCTCTTGCAAGTTATAAGAAGGCTGCTGGCTATTCTCTTTGCTCTCTTGCTCATACGCCCACAAAGTGCCTTTAAAATACACCATTCCTTGTTGTATTTCGCCTATGCCACCCTCTAGTAAGCTATCTTCATATACTTGTGAGTGGCTAAACCACGATTTTATGGGTTTTCTTAGTGCTACAAGTGAGAGGAGCGAAAAAAGACAAATACTCACAGCCTGCCACACAAAAGCATTTCCAAAGTGATGAAAACCAATAAAAAATTCAATAGCTGATGTTATACAAAATCCTATGCCCACAAATAAAAGAAAAAACGAGCCAAAAAATATTTCAGCTATTATCACAGCAATACCTACACCTAGCAATATTAAAGCTGACATTATTTTCTCCTTATGTGTGTGAGCCTATTTAGCAGTTTTTGCACCTAAAAAGTCCCCAATCACACTTAAACCACCGATAAATTCACTTGTCTCATAGGGAATAATGACTTTATCTTTGCTGGGATTCTTTGAAAGCTCATTAAAAGCACTTATACGCTCTTTTGTAAGCAAAAACTCCGCAGCTTGTGCATTTTTTGCCATTTGAGCGGCAATAAGTTCCATCGCATCGCTTTGTCCTTGTGCCAATGCAATTTGCTCATATTTTTTCGCATCTGCCATTCTCTCAATCGCTTCAGCTTGAAGCACTTTTTCTTGTTTTAAGGCTTCAGCATTGCGAATAAGCGCTTCTTTTTCTGCTTGAGCTTTAAGCTCAATGGCTCTTTTTTCCCTCTCTGCTTTCATTTGTAGATTCATAGCCGCCTCAATATCTCTTGGCACAGATATTTCACTAATCTCAACACGCATAATTTTCACACCCCAATTATTCGCTGCATCGCCTAATGCAACCTGCAAAGCAGCATTTAATCTATCACGAGATGAGAGAGAATCATCAAGATTAATGCGCCCTATTTCACCCCTAAGTGTTGTGGTGGCAAGATTTGCAATCGCATTTTTATAATCATTTACGCTATATACGGCAGATTTTGCATCAAATACCTTTAAAAACACGATTCCATCAATATTGATATTCACATTATCTTTGGTAATCACTTGCTGTCGCCCAATATCTATGATTTGCTCCCTTGCACTCACTACTGCACTCACTCTATCAATCACAGGAATAATAAAATGAAAGCCTCCATCAAGCACTCTATGGAATCTCCCTAATCGCTCCACAATCGCAATATCTGTTTGTGGAATAATTTTTATCCCTACAAATAACACCGCTACACATAAAACTAATACAACCAATGCAAAACCAAGCATAAAGCCTCCTTTAACTCTACGAAATGCAAAATTATAACATTATTTATCACAAAGTTTATGGGTATTTATAAGTTTCAAGGGAGAGAATACACAATAATAGGGTGAATTTAACACTTTGAGTTAATACAATTTATTATGATTGAATATACAATCTTGCATTTACAAAAAAAAAAAAAACGATATAATGCGCGGACACAAAAATCCACAAACAACTTACAAAAGGACACTAATGGCAGAAACGCAAAAAGATAATAACAAACTCACACAAAAGCTTGAACAAGCAATAGAAAATCACAATCTCGAGCAGTTAAAAGAGATTTTGCACACAATGGAAGTAGAGAAAATAAAACTAAGCAGCATAACACTTGGTAAAAATCAATCAGTTTTTGGCTTTGCCTTGTATTGTATGGTTTATCCAAACGAGTCTGGGTATGTTCGTTGGGATATACGTAGGAAGCGGTATGCGCCGATCATCTCCACACTTTTAGAATTAGATGCGATTAAAGATTCAAGAGACTTAGAAGATGCAAAAATTTTAGAATTTATTATCAGGGAAATGCCGCATTTGGTGGTTTTATATGTCAAAAAAGGGCTTATTTTACATCGGGAGCTTTCAATTGCAGGCTATATGCCCGAGAAGGATTATGGTATGCTTAATCTCCTTGCCTTTGCGGTGCTAATGGACGCGTATTGGCGTTTAAATAATCCAGACGAGCCAAATTACCACAGGGATCTTATCAAGGTGCTTTTGGAATCTGGCGTAAATCCCAATGAGGTTGCACTCACGCAAGAGGATTGCAGACACGACAATCGCGGCAAGGGTGCGATATACTACACATTAACCTTTGGCGAATATGAGACACTCCTACCACTTTTGCAACAATATGGCGCGAAAGATGAGGGGATATTTTTAGCATTGCTTCATTGCTCACAGAAACAACAAGAGAAACTTTTAGAATCTTATATCAATAAGGTAGATTTGAACTACATTAACTATGACAGCGCGTTGCATAGGGTGAAAAATGTCGCGTTAGCTAAACGTCTTATTGATAAGGGCGCAAATGTGAATGCGCAAAATATCAATGGTCAAACGCCCCTAATGGTACACTATCGCGATGTAGATATGTGGAAACTCTTACTTGATAATGGCGCAGATATACGCATCAAGGACAATGCAGGCGATACACTCGCATTTTATACCTTAAAACGTGAGTGGGATGGCAGAGATGGCGATATGAGCTTTTTAAAGACCCTAAAACTCCTCATAGCAAATGGGCTTGATGTCAATGAATGCAACAAGGACGGGTGTAGTCTGCTCTATCTCACCCAAAAAAATCAATTCAAAGAATCAAGTGAATTTTTGCAAGAAAATGGAGCAAAATTGTCGCAAATTGATGAGCAATTAATAGAAGAAGAAAAGAAAAAAGATGAAGAGCTCGCACCTAAAAATAGGCTTAGAATCGAATTGATTGAAGCAATTGATGACAGCCTAACCGCACTTAATAGACAATCAGTAGAGAAATTAAAATCTCTTAAAACAAAAGTTCTAGATCTCTTTGAAAAAGGAGCTGTGATAGAAGAAGATGAGATTTCTAATTTAGAGAATTTTCTTGGCGATTTGGAGCAAGAGTATTGGGACGATAGAGCTGTGTATGCTGGGCGAAGTGTCAAACAGATGCGCGAGTATTGGTACTTACAGGCTGTAAAAAAACTAAAGTATGCGGAGGATAAGGCAGAAGCATTTGATTCACTCTTTATGCTTGGCACACAATCTAAAGGTGTAACATATCAGCCAAAGACAAAAGCGGAGCTTAAAAAGCTTGTCAAGGATTATAAAATTTATTTGGGTGATATTGATGTAACTTGCACGAAAAACTTTGCAAGCTTATTTGCTGGAAGCAGAAGAAAGTATTTTGATGGAATAGAGCTATGGGATACAAGTAAGGTTACCACTATGGAAGATTGCTTTAGCGGAGCAAAGCATTTTAATGTGAATATTCAATCGTGGAATGTGAGCAAAGTAAAAAATATGAGTGGTATGTTTTATAACTCAAACTTTAATCAAAACCTTGATAAATGGCAGGTGAGAAGTGATTGTGATGTGGGGTATATGTTTAAAGGAACGCCTTTAGAAAAGAATCCGCCCAAATGGTATAAGAAAATAGCAGATAAGAACTAAGTATAATCCCTTTGCAAAAAGTGGGTTTAGCCCACCAAAGGAAAAATACGCGTTTTATTATGGCAAATGATATGAGAATCTGCCAATGTCATTTACTCCTAATCTTTAGAATTTTCCTAATAATTGAGCGCATTCCTTAGCATCATATTCCTTATTGCAAAGCCTTTGTAGCAATGTCTTTTGCAAGATTTAAAGCCTGTGAGATTTTGTCTATATCTTTACCTCCAGCAGTGGCAAAGTCATCTCTGCCCCCGCCATTGCCTCCTAATTCTTGCGCGACTTGTTTTACCCAAGCTCCTGCTTTAAGAGGTGCATTTTTTACCCCTGCTACAATGCTTATTTTATTATTAGATTCGCTAAGAAGCAAAATAGCTACACTTTCATTTTCGTTTTTGCTTCTATCAATAATTTCTTTTGCCTCATTTGCACTTACAGAATCAAGTTTGAGCACAATCAGCCTCACACCATTTATCTCCTCATAATCGAGGCTTTTTACACTTTGTTTTGCTTTGTTTGCTTTCTCTTTTGCCTCATTTAACTGCATTTTTATTTTTTCAATACCCTGCAAAACATCTTGTGCTTTTAAAGATTCTCTTGCCCTACTTAGTTCAAGCAAAGCATTCTTGCCATAATGATATGCCGCATTCCCACACACTGCTTCAATGCGACGCACACCACTACTTACACCAGATTCTTTTACAATATAAAAACTGCCGATTTCAGCAGTGTTATTCACGTGAATCCCACCGCATAACTCAATAGAATCTCCAAAGCTCACTACGCGCACCCTCTCTCCATATTTTTCACCAAAAAGTGCCATTGCACCTTTTGCTTTTGCCTGTTGCATATCCATATTCTCGCATAATTGCGCATTTGATTGTAAAATCTGCTCATTGACAAGATTTTCAATGTGTGTAATCTCCTCATTTGTCAAAGCCTTTGGGTGAGAGAAATCAAAGCGCAAACGATGCGGCTGCACAAGACTTCCTGCTTGAGCGATATGTGAGCCCAAAATCGTGCGCAATGCCAAATGCAGCAAGTGCGTAGCCGAGTGATGTTTGGCGATTTCAAATCGTATAGAATCTACCTCTGCAAAGACTTCTTGCCCTACTTTTAAAGCACTTAAAACTTCGATTTGAGAGAGATTTAACCCAAAAAATTTCTGCGTATCAAGCACTTGTGCAAACTTCTGTGCTTGTGCAGATTCTAAAGATTTATTTGTAGAATATAATGCGCCCTTATCGCCCACAGGACCGCCAGATTCAGGATAAAAAGGTGTTTTATCAAGCATTACCCAACCTTGAGAGCTAGGGCTTAGAGTATCCACCATTTTAAATTGAGAATCAAGCAAGGCTTTAATCTTGCAAGTTTCTTTATTGCTCTCATAGCCAACAAATTTATTTTCTCCAAACTTGCTTAAAAGCACATTGAAATCACCCTCTTTTAAAGCGTCCCCGCTACCTTTCCAACTCGCTTTAGAGCGATTTTTCTGTTCATTCATACATTGCTCAAAAGCTTGCATATCCACTTGTATATGCCTTTCTCGCAGCATATCTTGGGTTAAATCAAGTGGAAAACCATAGGTATCATAAAGCTTAAATGCTACCTCTCCACTAAAAAATATCTCTTGTTTTTTACTAGAAGCTACACTTTGCAGATTCTCTAGCTCTGTATTAAATAATACCATTCCAGATTCTATGGTTTCAAAGAATCTTAACTCTTCCGCTTCGCATTGTGCCATTATGGCAGCTTTACGCTCTTGTAAGTAATGATAATGCTCACCCATACATTCACATACCACACCCACAACTTCATATAAAAATGGCTTTTTAAGCCCTAATAAATAGCCGTGTCGCACTGCTCGGCGTAAGATTCTGCGCAAAACATAGCCGCGTCCCTCTTTATCAAAATTCACCCCTTGTGCGAGGAGAAATGCTACACTTCGTGCGTGGTCAGCTATCACGCGAAAAGAAGCTTGAATATTTTTTATTTCAACAATCTGTGCTTCTTGCAAATCAAGTCTATCAAAAATTTCATCATCTCCAAAATATGTTTTATTTGTAAGTTTTTGAAGACATTGCATTAAAGGTGCAAAAAGGCTTGTATCAAAATTATTTATTTTGCCCTCTTTAAGTGCTATCACGCGTTCTAGCCCCATTCCTGTATCAATACTAGGCTTTGGTAAAGGTGTTCTCACACCATCTTTTTGCTCAAACTGCATAAAGACAAGATTCCATATTTCTAAGAATCTATCTCCCTCGCCACCAAAATAATCCTCTTCAGTATGAAAATATTTCTCGCCTTGGTCTATGTAAATTTCACTGCAAGGTCCGCAAGGTCCGCTATCACCCATTTGCCAAAAGTTATCCTTATCGCCCATTCTTTTAATGCGACTTGGCTCAATGTGTTCGCACCACAGCTCGTAAGCTTCATCATCGCTCTCGTGGATTGTTACATATAGCACATCTTTACTAAAGCCCAAAACTTGCGTTACAAACTCCCACGCATAAGCGATTGCTTCTTTTTTAAAATAATCACCAAAACTAAAATTACCCAACATTTCAAAAAGTGTATGATGACGCGCAGTATAGCCGACATTTTCTAAGTCATTATGTTTCCCACCTGCTCGGATACACAGCTGTGAGCTTGTAGCTCGTGGCGGAGTAGGAATTGGAATCTTGCCTGTAAAAATATCTTTAAACTGCACCATACCTGCATTTGTAAAAAGCAAACTCGCATCATCTGGCACAAGTGGCATAGAATCATAAACCTTGTGAGATTTAGAGGCAAAAAAATCAAGATATTGCTTTCTAATATCATATTGCGCCATAAAAATCCTTTGTTGAATAAATTAATGGGTAATTATAGCCAAAACTCATATCTAAAAGCTATATCGCACATTAAGACTTAAAGAGGGATTGCCTTGCATATCTGTATCAACACTTGGCATAATCATCGTATTTTTGGGCATATATTTATTTGTAAAAACATACGAAAATCCCCACGCAATAAGCGCTCCAGCACTCACTTGCAAGAATGAATGCTTCTTTGCCTCAACTCTTGAAGCAGCAGTAAGCACTGCTAAGATGCCCACAGGAATAGCAGGTTTCCACCCATAGCGATAATACACATATCCCGCCGCGCTAAAAGCCGCTGATGAATGTCCGCTTGGCATACCTTTCCAATCCTCACAACAAGGTCTTTTGGCAAAGGCTACACTATTGCCATTTTTATGAGCGGTATCAAAACCCCATTTGATACCCTCTGTAACAAGCTGTGTGCTTAAAGTGCCAAGCGCAAGCTGCCCCATACCCTCATAGTCTTCCATTGCCAAAGATACAACCATCACATATAAAGGTAAAAGCCGAAAGGTATCGCCAAATTGTTCAAATTGATTCTCTCGCGTATAAACGGGGGGGGGGGCAAAGATAAAATATACCAATGCAAATTGCAAAAAAAATTTTTTCCACATAGATTTCCTTATAGTCATAATATTCATAAATAAAACAAAACTATTATAAAGATTCTATTCTTAAATTACATTTTAGCTTCAAGCATTATTTATAGCATATTTTACTGCATTGAGATAACTTTGCACACTAATATTACTTCCTTTTTTATATGCTTTATCATACGCTACGCCGTGATCTACTGAAGTGCGAAGTATTGGGAGATTAAGGCTAACATTAATACTTTGCTCAAAATATAATGCCTTTAAAGGAGCTAAACCTACATCGTGATACATACTCACAAAATACCTAAATCTCTCTCTATTTGATGGCGAAAATGCACTATCAGGTGGATATGCTCCAAAGAAAATTTCATATCCAAGCTGCATATTTGCCTCACTCACTGCTGCATTTATCTGCATATCCTCTACTCCCATAATACCCTCATCTCCACAATGTGGATTAAGCCCTAATACACAACAAGGCTCATTAAGATTCACTCCTTGAGCAAAGCGCAATAAAAAATCCCTCACTCGCTCTTGTGTAACACACGCACTTACTTGTGAGAGGGCAATATGATCTGTAAAAAGAGCGACAAAGAGAGAAGGACAACCAAGCATCATTATAGAATCCATATTAAATATTGATGAAAGTGCGTGAGTGTGCCCTACAAAACCTATGTCTGCCTCTTGCCAAGCTTTCTTATGAATAGGTAGAGTTACTAAAGCTACACATTGCTTACTTTGGACAAGGCTTACTCCTTGTAAAAAACTCTCATAGCTGTATTTTCCACTAGAGGCACTTATACAACTTGGCTTAATCAAATTATCAACAAGGCATTCAAAATCAGCCACACATTGCATATCTTGTGGCATAGGATAATCCAAAAGTGTGCTTGCAGATTCTAAAACTTCCCTATGCACACAATAAAGTGGCTCACACCATTGTGCAATATGATGATGCGCCTTTAATGCAATTTCAAGCCCTATGCCATTTACATCGCCTACGCTAATAGCTACTTTTGGCACATTGCCTCTCTCATTTGGATAATCGCACGCTCTAAGCCTACAAATACAGAACGAGCAATGATACTATGCCCAATATTCAACTCACTAATTTGTGGAATCTGCGCTATTGCACCTACATTTTGATAATTTAATCCGTGTCCTGCAAAACATTCAAGAGGGCGAGTATCAATGGTTGAAGTGGCAAGTTTAGCACATTGTGCAATATCATCAAGTGTGCGAGAAATCTCCTCATTTATTTCTTGTGTAGGAAATGCAAATTCTTCTAAAGCACGATGTGTGCGAGAAAGATTACTATATGCCATAAGCATTAAATTTGCGTATCTGCCTGTATGAAGCTCTACTGCCTGCGCTCCAAGCTCACGCGCAAGAAAAATAGATTCCTTTTTAGGATCAATAAAAAGCGCACTTACAATGCCACAGGATTCAAAGGCTTTAAGCGTATCACGAATACTATCATAATGAGATTCTATATCTAAACCACCCTCTGTGGTAATTTCCTCTCGCTTTTCAGGCACAAGTGTAATACGTTGTGGTTTTAAACCACAAAGATAATCAATAATTTTTTCATCAAGCGCACATTCTATGTTAATAGGCAAAGGACTTGATTGAATAATGCGTTTCACATCACTATCGTGGATATGTCGTCTGTCTTCACGTAAATGAAATGTGATTTGATGCGCACCTGCATTTTTTGCAATAAACACTGCCTCAAGTGGGTCAGGCTCATAAATAGCTCTTGCTTCGCGCAAAGTTGCAATGTGGTCAATATTTACACCTAATCGTATAGACATTTCTTTCTCCTTATCTTTCCATAGCAATTACACCGCTTCTTATAATCTCTTTTGGATTAAAGATTCTAACAGCTGCAATAAATTGATTAATCGCTGAAGGTTTATCAGTGGCAATTACAATAATATATTTTTCATTAGCATTTGCAATCTTGCCATTATAAGCCTTACATAGTGCCTCTATATCTGCTAAAGACTCATTTAATGGAATCTTTACCAACACTGCTTCTTTTTCAAGTAAATCATCACTTGAGATAACGCTCACTACGGGGATAAGCTTATGAAGCTGCTTAATAATCTGTTCAATGACAACTTCAGAACCTTGTGTTACAATCGTAATGCGCGAGAGGTTGCTATTAGGAATGGGGGCAGTAGTGAGAGATTCTATATTATATCCACGTGCAGAAAAAAGTCCTGAAATCCTCGCTAAAACGCTATGCTCATTGATAACATTTATACAAATGCTTTTTTTGAGCTCTGTATTTTTTGCTTCCATATCACTTCCCCTCTCTTAAGGCTTTTTCTCCACTTGAGAGAATCATCTCATAGATTGCTCCACCACTTGGCACCATCGGCAAAACATCTTCGTATCTATCTATCATTACTTCAATAAATGCCACTTTTTTAGCATCTAATGCCTTTTTAAACGCCTCATCAAATTCACATTTTTTCTCTACTCTAAAGCCCACACCGCCAAAAGATTCTATAAGTTTAATAAAATCGGGTTGCAAACTCAAATCTGTATGCGAGAAACGATGTTCATAAAAAAAGCTTTGCCATTGCCGCACCATTCCTAAATAATTATTATTTAAAATAACATTAACAAAAGGAATACCATACACAACACAAGTCATTAACTCTTGAATATTCATTAAAATTGAGCCATCACCTGTAATATTAATAATGGTTTTATGAGGACACGCAAGTTTCGCCCCAAGTGCTGCAGGCAATCCATAACCCATTGTGCCAAGCCCTCCACTGCTTAAAAATTGACGCGGAAAGCTAAAAGGATAAAACTGCGCAGCCCACATTTGATGCTGTCCTACATCAGTAGTAATGATTGCATTATCTCCTAAATGTTCGCCAAGTCTTTGAATCACCCATTGAGGCTTAATAGAATCTACACTATCTTCAAAGCTCATAGGATGTGTGAGTGCATAAGAACGCAAATGCTCTCTCCATCTCATAATTTTTTGTGTATCATATCCACTTAGCTCAATCATCATATCTGATACAATATGCTTTAAATCACCGACAATAGGGTAATCTACAGCTATAATTTTACCAATAGAGCTAGGATCAATATCAATATGTGCAATTTTTGCATTTTTGGCAAATTCACTTAACTTACCTGTTACCCTATCATCAAAGCGCGCACCAAGACATACTAATAAATCACATTCACTTACTGCCATATTTGCAGCATAGCTCCCGTGCATTCCAAGCATTCCAAGTAGATTCTCATCATCATATCTTAGCACTCCACGTGCAAGGAGTGTTTCTGCACACGGAATCCCTGTGCAATGCACAATTTCACGAATAATCTCACTCGCATTTGAAAGTATCGCTCCACCGCCAATATAAAATAAAGGCTTTTGCGCACTCATAATTGCTTCACAAAGTTTTTTAATTTGACGCGAATTGCCTTTTATTGTAGGCTTATAACTTTGAAGTGAAATAGATTCTGGGTAGGCAAATTCACCCAAAGTGCCTGTAATATCCTTTGGAATATCTACAAGCACGGGTCCTTGCCTCCCACTACGCGCAATATAAAAAGCTTCTTTAAGGATTCTAGGCAATTCACTAATATTACGCACCAAAAAATTATGCTTTGTGCAAGGACGAGAAATACCTACTGCATCAATTTCTTGAAATGCGTCAGTGCCAATTTGCGTAATGGGCACTTGCCCACTAATGACTACAAGAGGTATAGAATCTGTATAAGCCGTAGCAATGCCTGTAATTGCATTTGTAAATCCCGGACCTGAAGTGATAATTGCTACACCAACTTCTCCGCTACTACGCGCATAACCATCGGCTGCACACACTGCTCCTTGTTCGTGTCGTGCAAGAATATGTGAAAAATAGTTTTGTTTATAAATCTCATCATAAATATGCAATACTGCACCGCCCGGATAGCCAAAAACAACCTTTACACCTTCAAGATGTAAAGCTTGAATAAGCATTTGAGCCCCTTTCATTACCTTCATAAATGCCCCTTCCATAATAATTCAAAGACAATATAAATACCAAAATTTACTTAATAATTACTTAATAATATAAATTTATAAGCTTAAGATAATTTTTTAAAGATTTATACTCATTTTATACAATACACAAAGAAAGCTTTATAAGGAAATTAAATGACATTGCACAAAAAAATCTTTCTTATTAATCTTTTACCTATTTTGCTTATCAGCCTTAACCTCCGCGCACCTATTACTTCTGTGGGACCTGTGGTAGATTTAATTAAAGATTATTATCATTTAAGTGCCGCTCAAGCAGGATTACTCACTTCTTTACCGCTTTTTGCATTTGGCATTGTCTCTTTTATAGTAGCGATTTTTCAACCCACAAGGGCAATGCTTTTTGGGCTCTTATGTATCGGTATAGGTGAAATTATTCGCTGTATCGGCGGAAGTATAGAGCTTTTTATCGGCACTGCAATTATGGGAAGCGGCATTGCGGTAGCAAATGTTCTACTTCCTAGCTTTGTGAAAGCAAAGTTTCCACGTGATGTGCCCAAAATAATGGGTATTTATAGCCTTGTGATTAATATCTCTGCCACACTTGGCATTGCAGCGATTTTACCACTTATTCATCTTATGTCTGTGCCTATAGCGATGGGCTGTTGGATAATTTTGGCAATAATGGCAATTCTTAGCTATCTCCCTCAAATTAAAAATCATAGAATCTCACGCAAAAAAGTTAAGATTCATCTCAAAGGCACACTTTGGACAAACTTGAGTGCGTGGAATATCTCGCTTTTTATGGGATTTACAAGCACGATTGCTTATAGTTTTTTTACTTGGTATCCTAGCTTTATCATTTCTTTTGGCTATAGCCAAACTTTTGCCTCAAATATAATGATACTTGCCCAAATGATTGTGATTCCCGCCTCTTTTTTAGCACCGCTTATGCTTGGCTCACTCACACATAAACAAAAAGGAATATTTATAGGTGCGATTTGTGGGCTATATATACTTAGCTTTTCTCTTTTGCTTTATACACATAATTTATGGGTAATTGTGCTTGTTTCAATACTTATAGGAATCCCTGTAGGAGGAGTATTTGGCATTGCCTTACTTTTTATTTCAAATAAAAGTGCAAATGTGCAAATTGCCACAAAACTTTCTGCTATGGCACAAGGTATAGGCTATCTTCTTGCTTCACTTGGTCCTGTGCTTATTGGCAGATTCTATGACTTATATCAAAACTTTACATATTCGCTTATCGCACTTTTATGCCTAAGTATAATGCTTAATATTATTGGATTCCTTGCGTATAAATCTCCGCAAATACAATCCTCTTGAATAGAGCTTATTAAAGTTGATAATGAGTGGAAAGTTATTCTCTAAATTCATTTATCCTACTTTTAGCTTTGCAGTTCTTGTAGCTGTAAAGCTTTTATATTCTTTATATCCTTTTAATACATTATCAAGCTTCGCAACCCATACATTTAAAACTCATATTTTAATACACTTCCTCCCCTTGAAATAGGCGATATTATTTTTCGAGAAGGCAGAGGTATAGAAAGTGTAGTCATACAAGTATTAAGCAATCACCACTATACACATATCGGCTTGATAGTTTCTACACATCCTATTATCATTCTTCACGCCACGCCTGATGACAATCCGACAAAAACCAATCAAGTTATACTTAGCTCACTTGATAAATTTCTCTTCCACGCAAAACAAATTGCGATTAAACGTTTTGATTTTTCTACTCAAACGCGTGAAAAAATGCCCTTGAAGCACAATTATGGCTTGGAAAGCCTTTTTTGAATCTACCCAATCAACTTTAATTTATCAATCAGATTCTATACATTCTCCATCTTAAGTCCCATTTTACCCGGATTGAGGATATTATTTGGGTCAAAGGCTTTTTTGATATGAGCAAATAAATTCATCTCTGCCTCACTAAAAGCTAAGTGCATAAAAGGTGCTTTTGATAAACCTATGCCGTGCTCACCGCTTAATGTCCCTTCAAGTTCAATAGCAATTTTAAAAATCTCCTCAATACACTCATATCCTTTTTTGAGAGATTGCTTATCATTTGGGTCAGGCACCATAACATTTACATGCACATTGCCATCTCCTGTATGCCCAAAGCAGGGAATCTTAAATTCATATTTTTTGCTTAACTCTCCTATACGAGCCAAAAGCTCGGGTAATGCCGAGCGAGGCACAGTAATGTCTTCGTTGAGCTTTTTCTTGCCATAAATTGTAATACTTTGGCTTACATTTCGTCTTGCAAACCACAAATCTTGGGCTTGAATGTCATCTTGAGCAATCTTAAAATCAATGCAACCATTTTCTTTGAATCTTGCTGATAAAACCTCAAGCTGAAAATCAAGTTGCTGCTCCAAATCACCATCAACTTGAGTAATAAGTATCGCTCCAGCATCTATGGGCAGTCCCTTTGAAAATCGCTCCTCTACCGCACGAATGCTCAAATTATCTAAAAACTCCATTGCCACAGGAGTGATGCCACTTGCCATTGTTTTATACACAGCATTCATTGCAGATTCTATATCGGCAAAAACACCCATAGCCGAACGCACAAATTTAGGCTTCGCAATAAGTTTAAGAGTAATTTCAGTAATCACAGCAAGTGAGCCTTCACTCGCTATCAAAATACCAGCAACATTAAATCCTGCGACATCTTTAATTGTTTTTTTTCCTGCACGGATTATATCGCCATTTGGAAGCACTGCACGCAATGCCATAACATAATCTTTCGTAATGCCATACTTTGCTGCACGCATACCACCTGCATTTTCGCTGACATTCCCACCAAGTGTGCTGTATTCTTGGCTTGCAGGATCTGGTGGATAGAATAAACCTTTTGCCTCCACCGCTTCTTGAAAAATTTTATTGACTACACCGGGTTGCACACGTGCGATAAGGTTTTTTTCATCAATTTCTAGAATCTTATTAAAATATCGCTCTAGTGCAAGAATAATCCCTCCATTTACAGGCAACGCTCCACCTGTAAATCCGCTTCCTGCACCACGTGGAATAACAGGTATTTTATGCTCATTACAATAGGCTAAAATGGAGCTTACATCTTGTTCATTACGTGGAAAAACTACTGCTTCAGGCTCATAACGCTCCCGTGTGGCATCATAGCAATATGCTACTAAATGCGCCTTATCATCATAACAATTCTCTTCCCCTACGATGCGCTTTAGGGCTTGAATATGAGACGTATTTAACATATTTACTCCTTATGTTTTAGATTCTCAAATGATTTAAGACTTGAGCGCAATAAATTATCATAGTAAGGAAAGTATTGGCGCGATTTCTTTGAACGCAATTTGTTTGCAAGAGAACCTGTATCTATATTCACAATACGCGAAAAAAATGGTGCTTGTGTATTTTGAATATATGGCTTATCAAAAGGCAGCACTTCAAGGATACTAAAACTTTGGCAATCAAGCACATTGACACCATTGGAAGCAAGAATATACAATAATCCTATGCTATACACATTACAAAATTCATTTAAATGCTTGGGTTTTGGATCATTAATACCATCTTTTGCCAAAAATGCAGCTAATAAATCAATATGGGCAAAACTCGTATTGGATGCAAGAGAGAGAATCTTATTATAACTTTCTTGGTCTGGGGCAATGGCGATTGATTTATTATAAAAACTTCCAAAAATAATTTTATCTCCTTGTGCTGGAGAAGATTGAGGTGTAGGAAGATATTTTTGCGAAATACTATCAAAAGGTGTATAACTCGCATAAGCTGTGCCATTTTTAATACTTTTAATGACAGCACTAGCAATAATAATATTATAACCTTGATTCTGCGTGAGCACGATACCACTTTGCCCAACTTTTAAATGGTCTGCACGAAAAGATAGAACGTTTGCATTTACCTCATCAATTTCCACGCCCTTTGGCAAAGTATCAATAGCTTGAAGCATAATTGCACAAATTAATCCTGCTAATATCCGCATTCTCTTTCCCTTAAATCATATTTTCATCTTTTAATTTCTCAT
This sequence comes from Helicobacter sp. MIT 03-1614, assembly GCF_000762925.2. Classification (NCBI taxonomy): domain Bacteria; kingdom Pseudomonadati; phylum Campylobacterota; class Epsilonproteobacteria; order Campylobacterales; family Helicobacteraceae; genus Helicobacter; species Helicobacter sp. MIT 03-1614. The sequence continues at coordinate 86,973 of NZ_JRMS02000003.1, read as the reverse complement.
AATGATGCAAAAACCATAGCACACCAAAACCTAATCCGGGCGTTTTCACCCTGCTTTCATCATACAGGAATGTTTCTAACTCACTCACTTTAACCAATACAGATTCTATAACTTCGCCATCAACGCCACCTCCCGCATTTACCCTATCTTTTTCACTTATAGCTGCATAAAAAAGTGTCTGTGTTGCGCCACTATGCCCTACTGCAGTGGCAAATGTAGCAATTTTACGCAAAGAATTCACTTTATAACCACATTCCTCTTGCACTTCTTCTTGTGCAATTTGTTCTAAACTTTTACCCGCCTTATCCGTTAGCCCAGCACATAACTCATAAGTATAACCTATACCTTGTGATATATGTGAATCCAAATGAGATTGTGTTAAATGTTCTTCTTTATTAAGCGCACGCACAAATACTGGAGGACGAAATTGTTTTACAAAAAGCAAACTATCCTCTTGCCTATGATAAAGCACAATCGCCACAGAATCCAAACTTTGGATAAAATCCCACGAACGTTTTAATCCATTTTCGGTATAAAGCATACGTCTTGGTTTTACATAAGGTGAATCTACACATTCACAAAAACTCACATCACTAATGTGCGAACAAGGTGTAATAGCTTTAGGCTTCATGAATAAACTTATGAGGATTATTCACGCTTGAGAGCGTATCGGGCAAATTAAGATTCTCATTTGGAGTAATAGTATTTGTATTATTATTTAAAGCCTCTTGAAGATATGGCATAAAATGTTCCTTGAGAGAATCAAAATCTTGTTTCTCCTTATCTTTTAACTCCTTGCTCACAGCTTTTACATTAGAGAGAGGATTAATGGGCACATTGTTGCGGTAAAGTCCAAAATGTAAATGCGGTCCTGTGCTTAATCCAGTAGAACCTACACGCCCAATCATTTGCCCTCTTTTCACTCTTTTGCCCGATTTCATACCTGTAACAAATGAACTCATATGGGCATAAAGTGTTTTGAGATTATTTTCGTGCCGAATCTCAATAAGATTCCCATATCCACCTTTTTTACCTGCAAAAATAACCACACCATCAGCAGCTGCAACGATAGGGGTGCCTTTTGGTGCTGCATAATCCACTGCATAATGTGGGCGAATTGTGCCAAGTATAGGGTGTCTGCGCCCAAGTGAAAATTTAGAACTTATTCTTGCTCCTGCTACTGGAGTTTGAAGCAAGAAACCCTGAATCTCTTTGCCCTCTTTGTTATAATAGCGTCCATTATTGAATCTAAAAAGATAGTGAGGTTTTTTATTTATCTCTACCACAGCCGCTTTAATACTTGCATTTTTAAGAGGTTTTCCCAAACGATATTTTCGGTCATAAATCACAGCTAATCTATCATTTTTCAAAATACTATGAAAATTTATGCTGTTTTTATAAGCATTTAGAAATTCGCCTACTAGCCCATTATCGCGAGTCATCTCAAGCAAATCTTGATAAGGCGATTTTTGAATAGAAAGACTAATAGTCTGCTCCTGCTCAAAATAAATCATAGGTGTAAAATCTAACATATACGCACCATCACGCTTGAATATATGAATCTGCATACCATCACCTATAGGGATAAGAGCCTGAATCAACTCGCCATCATCTCCTAAGAGTGTGTAATAAGTAACACCTGCATATACTTCTGATGTAAGCTCTTTATCTTTAGGAGGTAAATTATAATATACACTTGTAGGAATATTATATTTTTGAAAAAATGCAAAAAGTGTGTATCCTGTTTCCCAAGTCTGATTATGGGCAACTGCACCAAAACAAAAACTACACACACTTATCAACATAAATACTTTTTTCATCAGATGCCCTACTTACCTGCCAAAATCTTAAATGCTAAAATTGCACGATTGTAATATAAAAATTTTAATAAAAATGTTAAAATGCCGTTTTATCTTTAAACTTGGTATTATTTTTGCATTCACTAAGAGACATATTAGAATCTTTACATTAAGGAGTTTTAGATTATGAGCACAGGTTTGAAAAATTGGCTATTTCCTACGCTTAGCTTTGTTGTATTTTTATATGCTATGCTTTTGCTCGGGATTTGGACATATCGTGTTGATGCAAATAAACCGCTCTTTAATTCACAAGGTAACTCTAAGACAACAACACTTAAAGATTTTAAGCAAGAATTGCAAGGATATGTCAAATAATAAAATTAAGGGTAAAATTGTCCTAAATCTATTAAAATTATTTGGTTTAATCCGATTTAGTTAGCAATAAACCACTTTAAAGGAGTGTCTATGGTAAATGGTGTAAATACAAGCGTTAAAGTCGCAAATATGCTTAATAGAGATGTGCTCGCAAAGCAAAACGAAAACAATGAAGTAAAAGAAAAAGAGCAAACCCAACTCTCAAAAGCTGAACAAATTAAAGAGCAAATCAAAAACGGAGAATACAAAATAGATTTGCAACAAACTTCTGAAAAAATGGCATCAAATTTGCTTAACCTATAAAAATTTTACATTGACATTTTGTTTGATATTTTCTAAATGTCAATGCGATTTCTTAGGATAGGCTATGCTACACACTTATATTAATGGTGCTATTAGCGATTTGAAAGCGCTCATAGAACTTACCAAACTTGATAATGCTGATATACAAATTGCTAATCATCAAGCGATTTTTGATAGAATCCAACAAAAAGATGATCTTGTGAAAGAATTTGAAACTAAAAAGTCTCTTCTTCACCGAGAAATGCTTATCTTATGCGATAAAAATCCACATAAAACATTAAAAGAAATCCTTGATGAAAAAGCAAGTCAGCTCCTTGATGATATGCGAAATACCCTTGAAGAACTCAAGATTCTTAATACTCATTATGCGCGGAGTGCCTTTGCTGTATCAGAATTTTATAATTCGCTTATCCAAAGAGTAATACCTCACGAAAACAATGGCTATGAACATCACCGACCTCAAAGCCATTTACTTAAAACTCAAGCTTAGGACAACTAATGGGCGGCATTCTTTCCTCACTTAACACTTCCTATACAGGCTTACAAGCTCATCAACTGATGGTTGATGTAACAGGCAATAACATTTCAAATGCAAGTGATGAATTTTATAGCCGACAACGTGTGCTTGTGCGTCCTGAACGCCCACTTTATTACCAAGATTATAATCTCGGCAGAGGTGTAAGTATTGAGACTATACAAAGAATCCACGATGAATTTGTGTTCAATCGTTATCGTAAAGCCGCTGAAGAAGCTCAATACTATGATACGCATTTTACAACCTTGCGTGAAGCATCAGCCTTTTTCCCTGAAGTTGATGGTGTAGGAATCTATAATGATTTAGAAGAATACTTCAATGCGTGGAAAGACTTAGCAAAAAATTCCACTGACCCCGCCCAAAAACAAGTTTTAGCTAAAAATACTCAAGTGCTTAGCACCAATATTAAAGATACGCGTTCAAGACTCGTGCGTTTGCAACAAAAAGTAAGTGAAGAACTTGAAGTAACAATCAATGAAGTCAATCGTATTGCAAAAGAAATTGCACATATTAATGGCAAACTCAAAGAAATGGAAGACCAGCGAGAGCTTAAGCAAGCCAATGAATTGCGTGATAGACGTGATGAGCTTGAATATAATCTTCAAACACTTATAGGAGCAAATGTTTTTAAAAATCATCTTGATTCTAATGCGTCTATTCACCCTAAATTAGCAGATTTTGATGACGAATATGTATTAAATATTGGCTTTGGTTTTAATATTGTAGATGGTGCGATGTTCCACCCACTCGTGCTCAAAAAAGATGATAATCATCTCAATCTTAATCGCGTATATTTTCAAGGTGATGATTTTAAAACCGTTGAAATTACTGATAAAATCGTTCAAGGCAAAGCTGGTTCTCTTATTAGTCTTTATAATTCAGGAGCTGAAGGCACACGAGTAGGAAAAATTCAAGATTATATTAATCATCTTGATATTTTTGCAAAAGGATTTATTGAAGCTACAAATGCTATTTACTCTCAAAGTGCAGCAACACAAATTCGTAGCGATAAACTTGATGTATGGAGCTTAAATGCTTTGGTAGATAGCAATTATAATATTAAAGAAGGAAGCTTTGATATTGTAGTATATAACACACAGGGAGAAGAAATCGCGCGTAAAACAATTAATATTGATAGAATCACTACTATGAATGATGTGGTAAGAGCTATTAATGAAAATACTGATGATAATAAAGATAACAACGCACTCAATGATGTTGATGATTATTTTCGTGCATATTATGATAATGGCGCAAAAGAATTTAATATCCTCGCCAAGAATCCTTCTCAAGGTCTATATATAGCCATTCAAGATAAAGGCAGCAATTTTACAGGCGCATTTGGTTTAAATAAATTTCTTGATGGAGATGATGCGCATAATATCGCTCTTAATCAAGAATATGTCAAAGATGCTACACTCATACGCCCTTGGCTCACCCCTGTAAATGGAAACTTTGAAGTAGCGAATATGATGCAACAGCTTCAATATGATGATGTAGATTTCTATATTAATAAATATGAAAAAAAACAAATGAGAATCCCGGAGTATTTTCAGTTCCTGGCTGGACGCGTAGCAAATCAAACTGAAGCTACCCAACGCACAAAAGAAACAAAAGATGCTGTGCTTTCTGCTGTCAAAAAAGAACATTTAGCTATTTCGCAAGTAAGTCTTGATGAGGAAATGGTAAATCTTATTAAATTTCAAGGTGGTTATGCAGCAAATGCTAAAGTGATTACAACTATTGATAGAATGATAGAGACCCTACTTGGTATTAAGCAATAAAATGCTAAAGATTCTAAAAAATAGTCTTAATGATTTTTTTACCCTAAAGATTATAAATCTTATTTGGGTGCCTTTAATCTTGAATCTTTTGCTTATAGGTAGTGTGCTCTATTTTTGTGGCTCTTACTTTTATGATTTTATTCTCTCTCTTACGCCTAAGTGGCTTCAAGACATCAATGCAAGCACTGCTCTTTGGGCGCAAGCAGTGAGCTTTATATATAGTGTGAGTATATATCTTATCTTGGGTTTGGGCGTTGCTCTCCTTGCTTTGCTATGCAACCTGTTTTTTTCATTGTTTTATACACCTTTAATCGTGCGATATGTGCATAATAAAGATTTTTCTTTTATCAAACTTAATCCCTTTGGTTCAATGTGGGGTGATACTCTAAGTTTTGTTAAAGATTTGTGTATGTTTATAGCACTTCTTATAGTTTGTATTCCTCTATATTTTATCCCTATATGTGGCACATTCATACCCTTGATAATTGGGTTTTTCTTTTTTAAAAGACGCACCTTTTATGATGTAGGAAGCTACATAATGGATAAAGCACAATTTGATGCTCTGCAATCCCAAAAGTTCCAAAACTATATTTGCGCACTTCTTAGCTTTCTCCCTAGCTTAATTCCTTTTATTAGCTTTTTTCTTATGCCATTGCAGATTCTTATCATTACGCGATATATGTTTGACAAATTACACTCTCATACTTCTTAATTAGACTTAAATATGTTTAAATGACGAGAATAAAGAATAGGATATGATGCACACTTAGATTCTAAATTAGAGACTATACGTTTATTTGATACAATGAGTAAAAGAAATATTCTTATAGAATCTCACTACTCCAAAAGCAGAGCAAGATTGTAAAATTACTAAAGCATTCTCATCTTTTTGCCCCACATATATATCAAGTAAGACACCCTGTGTGTGCAAAAATGCTAAATTTTCTAAAGAATAAGTCAGAGGAGCAATAAGCACAAGATTCTGTAACCTTTTACAAGAAGAAATCATCTCTAATGCCCTATTAATTGCACTTTGAGTGCTAAGAAACTCTCTATTTTGCCATACACCCCCATTGCCACAACCTATAAGCACATAAGGATTAGCAACATAAAAATTAAGGATACAATCAAGCACCGATGATGCGAGATTCTCATTTATGTATGCTTTCATATATCTCTTTTATCTCATCTTTACTTAAACGTTCTCTTTCTTGCAAAGCACGAGATACTTGCAAAAGCACTGCTTTGGAATTAATAATAAAATCACGCATTTGCGTTTGTGCTTGTTCTAAAATATGAGCCACATCACTATTATCGCTTAAAAGTCGCTCTCCCATACCATATTGCTCACACATTTGTGTAGCAATCTCTTTTGCGCTTAAAATATCATCTTTAGCATTGCTAAAAGTCTGCTGATAAATACATTCCACAGCAATATTACCACTTAAAGCGACTTTGATTTTACTCATAAGTTCTTGTTTGCTTGTAAGCTCTTTATCAATCTGCCTAAAACTTTCATTCACAAGCCCAATCTTATCAAAATCCACTTCAAGCCAATATGCACTTAATGCCTTTGCTGATTGATAAAGTGCAAGAATCTCTTTTTCATTTTCACTCAAACTTAATGCTTTTTTCTTGCCCACAAGCACCTTATCTTTAGTAGCAAGAATATCCTCTTTTTGTATGAGCTTTGATTTGCGCCGCAAAGCATTAAGAGCACTTTCATTTACAAGTGAAGCAAGGGCTGCACCGCTAAATCCTACGCAAAGACGAGCGATTTCGCTTATATCAAGATCGTATTTTTTGTCGCTCAAATAAAGTTGCAAAATATGCTCTCTCTCACTTAAATTAGGAAGCTCCACATAAATGCGCCTATCAAAGCGTCCACTTCGCAACAATGCTTCATCAAGCACTTCAATTTTATTTGTCGCAGCAATAACAATAACACCACTAGAATCTTCAAAGCCGTCCATTTCGGTTAAAAGCTGATTAAGGGTTGCTTCTCTCTCATCACTGCGCGCATTTCCTCGTGCCTTGCCGACTGCATCAATCTCGTCAATAAAAATAATACTGGGTGATTTTGCTTTAGCTCTCATAAATAACTCTCTTACGCGTTTTGCACCCATACCAACATAAATTTGCACAAAACTTGAGCCACTTTGATAAAAAAACGGCACACCAGCCTCACCAGCAACAGCCTTAGCTATCATTGTTTTCCCCACACCCGGAGGACCCACTAAAAGCACACCTTTAGGGAGTGATATACCTAATTCTTGATAATATTTAGGATTCTTAAGATAATCAATAATTTCTAATAACTCCTCTTTAACCTCACTAATTCCTGCCACATCTTTAAAGCGCACTACGCTTGTCATAGGCACATAAGTAGTAGAATGTGATGTAGATTCTAAAAGCGGAGATTCTCTCTCACGTGGAACTTCTGACTTTTTTGCTCCGCTAGGCATTGAAACAGATTTGAAAAATATAAGACGCATAACTTGAAACAACACTGCCAAGCCTAAAAGCACAAGAATCATAATACCAATTTCGCCCAAAGTATCATTCAAAAAATGTGCCTTTTTTGCCACCACAGGAAAATTCCAGCTCCATATACGAGGAGAGAGGCTATTAGCATATACTTTATAATGTTTTGTATTTGCCTCAAAATATACATATTCATCATCGCACGAAATATCTGTAACCTTCTCATTTAAAAATAGACGCTCTGCTTCTTTTGCGCTTACAAGCTCACTGCTATCTTTTATTATAAGCACTACGCCCAAAATAAGCGCTATCACAAGAGCAAAGATGCCAATTATTAGGCTTTTAGACTTCGCCATAATTTCTCTCCTTCTGAATACTATATGTTTTTATTTTTACCCACTGCCCTTCTAAGTGCGGATTGCTACTTTCAAATTGCATAGGATTAAAAAACTGGTCTAATCCCGTGTAAATAAAAGCAGTATCAGATTCTCTCCTGCTCTCACATAAAACATCAAGGGGTGCATTATGTGCTTTACGAAAAGCCTCATTATTATTCACAACAATCTCTTTAAGCGTATGAAGTCGCTCTTTAGCAATATTGCCCTTTACCTCATCTTTAATTGTGCTTGAGGGTGTGCCATCGCGTTTAGAATACACAAATGGGTGAAGATGCGTGAGAGGAAAAGATTTAAAATTCTCCAATGCCTCCTGCCACACTGCTTCACTTTCTCCGGGGTGTCCTACGATAAAATCACTTCCCAAACAGAATCCTTTTTTGGCAAAATACATAAAAAGCTCCAAATCACTCTCTACACGATTGTATCGGTTCATTAATGACAGCATAGTGTTACTTGTATGCTGCAGAGCAATATGTAAATGTTTCTCCATAAAGGGCAACTCGAGAGATTCTTTAAGCTCACTATCAATTTGACTAGGTTCTAAACTTCCTACACGCAAGCGTTTTAATACTCCTAAAGAATATATGTCTTTAATAAGTCTTGCAAGATTATAATCCTTCAAATCCTTGCCATAACTCCCAACATTTGTCCCTGTTAGAACCACTTCAGTTTTGCCATTTTGAGCAAGTGCGCGGATTTGCTCCAAAATGCTTTTTTGAGGGTAAGAACGTGCTTTGCCTCGCACAAAAGGAATAATACAATAACTGCACGCAAAATCACAACCTTCTTGAATTTTTAAAAAAGCTCGCGATTTGCCTGAAAAATGTGTAACAATAGTGCTATCAATATGCTCTGGGGCAGATTCTGTATGAAAAAATCTCTGATTGGTAGTTAAAAATTCATCAATACGTTCTTTAAAACTATGGGCAAACACACTATGAGCAAGATTATGTGTGAATATCTCCTCACCTCTTGTGCCTACGCCACAACCTGTGAAATACACTTTTTTATTTAACTCACGCATTTTATTAAGATAGCCTCGCACACCACTATCTGCACCATTGGTAACCGTGCAGGAATTAACTACCACCACATCGGCTTCATTTTCATTTCTTGCACATTCAAAATGTTTTAAATTACTTTTCATTACCTGTGTGTCAAAAAGATTCGTGCGACAACCAAATGTTTTAAAATATACTTTCTTTACTTCACTCACTCTTATCCCTTTTAAGAATCTAATTTTTGCACTTGCACACCTCCGCCTAAGATAACCTTAGAATCTAGCTCGTGCATTTGTGTGCTTCCTCCTATACCATCACCTCCATTAGCGACTACTTTACTTGTAGGATAAGCGATATGTATATCATCTTCTTGGAGAATGCGCTCAATAATCTCCCCTGAAATAGTGCTGCGCAATGAAAGCGTGGCATAAGCATTTGTTTGATACCACAATGAAATGCGTAACCCATTTGGCTCAATCATACAATAGCTTCGCACTTCAAGATTAGGATTGCGCAAAGAATACTTATCGCGCATACGATGCACCTGCTGACGCACCATTTCAGTATAACCCTTAGCATATTTCTTGCCTATATCGGTAGCAATTTTGAGTGCTTTTTTATAATTGCTATCAAAAGTGATACTAAAGTCTATGCCGTCCCACACCGTCTTTAATCCTGCGTGTGTATAATTAGCAAACATCATTGTAAAAATATAATTATTAGGCACAAAAATAATGCGCCCTGCTCTACGATTGTGCATATAGCTTGTGAGTGTTACATCTTCAAAAAGCGTGATTCTAAGCACAGAAATATCGAGCACATCACCTACATACACACTACCATCTTTACACACGCGCACCCTATCACCTACATGCACACTTCCCCCTAGCACAATCACAAACCACCCAAGCACACTCATAAACAAATCTTTCATAGCAATAGCTAAACCAGCTGAAGCAAACCCTACAACTGCAACCAAATAAGTAACATTCTCCATATATGCAAAAAGCAAAATTAAAACAATTATACTGATATTAATATAGTTAATTACCTTACTTGCAGTGTAGATTCTATCTGTATCAAGAATATACTTCCTCAAAGCAAGTTTAAGCAAAAAAGCTAAAAGAATTGTGATAAGAATTGTTACACCAATATAAATAATTTTAAAAAATTGACTTTTAATCTGATGAGTAAGCTTATTGATTACGCTGCCAGATTCTTGATTATAAATGTCTATTGAAGTTTCTAATATTTTTTGTGTGCTCTCTAGTTCTTCGAGCATAGTTTGAGTGCGAGCAATTTGCTTAGCAACTTCAACAGACTTATCCTCTTCGGCAAGTGTATTTAAAAGCACATATTTTTCCCTTATAACATCAAGCAAAAAATGCAAACTCTCTTTATTTGTATTGAGTATATTTTGCTGCTCTTTAAGTTGCTTAATAAATGAATAACCTGTAAGAATCAAAAAAGGATTCGTAATTTGTGGCACTTCCTCAATATGTTTGACTTCTAAAAGTGTTCCATAAGGGTGTTGTGCATAATCTCTAAGGAGTTCTTGCTGGCGCTTGAGTGTTTCAAAACGTTGTGTGAGCGAATGAGGGGGTGCGGTATGTATGTATGATTGTATCTCTTTTTCAAGTGTGTTCATCTCATTTGTAAGTTCATTATAGTTTTCTAAACTCATATAATGCTTTAGCCAGGCATTATGGCTTTCATCAAGCTTATTTTCAAGAGTTTGGAGTTCTTTTTGTATATTAGAAATTTTCGTGTCATCTTTGACAATAGGCGAAGCAAAAAGTATACAACTCATTGAATGTATTACTAAAACTATAAGATAAATGTGTTTCACTTGCCACTATCCTTACTAAAAGATGATAAAACATCAAGCACATCAGCTTTTGGCACATCATTGCGCAAACTCACATTACCAATCCCACAAGGCAATACAAACATAATTTTCGCATTAACACTTTTTTTATCTAAAGAAAATTTTTCATAAAAATCTAATGCGTTTTGAATATAAAAGTGTGTAGGCAAATCATAGCGCTCCAAAAGGGCACTGATTGCATCTTTTTGCTCTTTTGTTAAAAGTCCAAGCTTACAAGAGAGTGCATTTGCCATACACATACCTATACTTACTGCTTCGCCGTGTAAAAATTGCGAATATTGCGTAAGATTCTCAATAATATGCCCGAAAGTATGCCCATAATTAAGAGCTGCACGAATGCCTTGCTCTTTTTCATCGGCATTGACTACTTGTGCCTTAATCGCCACACTTTTGGCTATGGCACGAGTGAGAAAGTCATTATCATTAATACTTAGGATCTGCTCTTGAAGTAATATGAAAAATGCTTCATCAAAACATACTGCCATTTTAATTATTTCAGCCACTCCTGCTCCAAATTCGCGTTTTGGAAGAGTAGAAAGCATAAATGGGTCGATATACACTGCTTTTGGTTGATGAAAAAGTCCAATAAGATTCTTTCCAAAGGTATTGTTAATGCCCGTTTTTCCGCCCACAGAAGCATCAACTTGTGCAAGTAAAGTCGTAGGTATTTGTATAAAATCAATCCCTCGCTGATAAATACCGCTTGCAAAACCTACCATATCACCTATGACACCACCGCCAAGTGCTATCATTAAAGATTTTCTATCAAGCCTATGAGTAAATGCACATTCAAGAATATATTCTATGCTTTTCATATCCTTATATTGTTCGCCATCTGGGACAATACACACATAGACTTCAGGGGCTTTAATACGCTCTAAAACATACTTAAGATGTAATCCAGCGACTTTAGGATTTGAGACAAGTAATACCTTATGAGCATATTCTATATGCGGAAGTATGCCTATATGGATAGGATAGTTTGAAGTAGCAGTTTGAATATGCAATATTTCGCTCATAAGTGTCCTTATTTAAGTTCTTTGGGAAGAGGGATAAAAATTTGAGGATTTTTATTATTCATTGAGACAATTTTATACACATCTGTGGAAATAAAAGAAAAAGTCTTAGTTTTTGCGATATTGTGCTCAAATGGCACAAAACATAAATAAGGTACAAAACTATCTCGCAAATATAAAATAGGATTCTTAGAATCTGTTTGGATAATATTCATCTTACGTTCAAAAATACGTGAAAGCTCTTCATAGCTTTGCACTATATCATTGTGGTAGGACGCATCAGTATCATAATCATATACATCAACCTCTAAATTTAGCTGCTTAGAAATATCAAAAACAACAGAAGCGACATTTTCAGCATCGCCCATATTTTCGCTTAACATAACAAAACTTTTTTTGCACTCACTTATGTGTTCCCAACCTGTTTTGAGCACAGGGATTGAGAGTTCAAAAAGCACTCTACGATTTTTACGTGAGGCAAAAATATCTTGATTGATAATAATAAGTCCAAAACGTTTTTGCGCATCTTGGGCGATTCGTTGGATAAAACTTGCATTTGTATAATCTATCCTTACCTCAACACGTTTAGATTCTAAAGCTTTGATACTATCAAGCAAGTCAAAATGAGAGGGGTTGAGGATATAAATAAAGAGTTTATTATTTTTAAGATTATTATTTAAAAAAAGTGCATTTTGCACATCATTCCAAATTCTATGTTTATTTGAAAGCGACATATCCAAATACAAAAATATATCGCGTCCAAACGGCACTGGAAACTGCCCTATATCACTTTTAATCTGCATATACACATCATTGAGCACTTTTGGATTTCCTGCAATAAGAAGACTATCGTTGGGCTGAATAATTAAAGAATGCGAACTTAAAAGAAGTTCTCCTTGTCTATATATGCCTACAATGCGCCATTTTTTCTGCTGAATAGAGCCGATATGCCGATATGCAAAAATACTTCCTGTGGGGATACCAACCTCCATTATCTCGCCTTGCCCCAAACCAAAACTACGCGGGATAAGAGGAATATTTGGCAATCGTTCAATAAATTTATTCGTAATAATCATTTCCTCATCAAGAATAATAAGATTCTTATCATTTTGCATAGATTGAGTGTGTTTTTCTAATCTAAGCGAAATAACAATACGTACTTTCTTATTAATCTCTCGAAGCAACTCATAAGTGCCTAGAATCTCATTTTCATCATCAAGAATAAGAAAAACATTAACAATCTCATCGCTTATTATCTGTGAGATTCTGTATGCAGATGTATAATCAAAAGTGTGAAATTCAAAAGAGCTTGGCACTCTATCGGGGATAAAGCACATATCTTTTGACACAACAACATAATAGTCATTGCTAAAATATTTATCTAAAATTGTATCAAGAAAAATTTTTGCAATTCTGCCTTGTCCAATAATAAGAGTTTTTTTCACACTCTACCTTTCTATCGTGAATTAAGAGGCTTTGATTATAGCTAAGAAGTGATAACCAAATCCCTTAAAAACGCACAGGTTTTTTAATATTTTTTAAACGCAAACTTGTATAAAATCGTCTCAAAGCTAATTCTTCTTTTTTACCTATGCAATAATGTATGTGCTCTAAATACGCTAAAATATCCTTTTGCTTTACGCCACTTTGTGCAGATTTATCTTGCAAAATATAATAGGGTATTTTTATACGCGTTCTCACAAAACTTTTTGCTAGATGTGTATAAAATCGTGCATTTTTATTAAAACATAATCTACCAAAACAAAACCCCAAATGGTGCTTCTCCCACCATTTCTCTCCTAAATCAACACAACGACCACCTTGAAGCTTATAGCGCAATGCCTTATCCCCAATAAGAATCTCGCCATTAATGCCTAATACTTTCGCTAGCGCATTAGAAGAAGCTGATTGATAATCATCTTTATTCGCTTTTGGTAGTGCTATCACGCTCCACACTGCCCCTTTAGAGATGATTCCCGCTTTTGTAACCTGATTTTTGCGCATAGGATAATACCCAGCGATTGAAGAAATAAACCCAGCATCAATGCGCCGCATAAGAAAATCCTTATTCAAACGCGCAGGATACGATTTTTTGAGTTGTAAAAATTTCTTAAATCCCCACGATATGGGATATTTTTTAACAAATACATCAAAAGGCAAAAGATTGATATAAGAAATTTTACCAAAACGCATTTTCTATCCTAAAGAATCATCTTTACTTCTTTGCTTTTTTTCAAGCGCATAAAAATATTATTGCGCTCTTCTTCGCTTTGGACTTCAAGTTTCACATACAAACTCACAAATCGCCCTTGTGCGGAAGTCTTACCAAAATGCAATTCATATTCGCGCGGCATTAACTCAAAAATCAAATGTTTTAATCGCTCTTCACTTTCTCCAATAATACGATATTCCCATTGACAAGGATAAGTAATATGAGGTTTGTGCAAATCTAAATTCATTTTCTACTCCTGCAATTTACTTAGAATCTTATGCATTGATGAAGGAATCTTGCAAGGCTTTCCACGCTCAACATCAACAAAAGCAAGCGTAATATATGCTTTAAAGATAATCTCTTCACATTCCTTCTGCTCTAGCGCATTATAGATTCTATAAATATCCTGTTTTAAGACCACAGAGACATTTTTAAATTGTGCTATGGCACTTCTTACCTCAAGCATATCACCCAAACGCGCACTTGCAAGAAAATCTGCTTCAAGTTTTTTAAGCACAAAAGCACTTTGATTCTCAAAAGGTTGTGCTCCTTGCGCAAAAAATAATTCGCTACGCGCACGCTCACAATATTTAATATAATTAGTATGATAAACTATACGCCCACAATCTGTATCTTCAAAATACACCCTTACATGATATATGCTCATATGATACTCCTCAAGTCCTTATGTCTCCTAATTACGCTCAAATTGTAGCAAAAATTGCACCAAAGTAGATAAACACACTAAATCCCTACTTTAAAGCATTGCAAGATTCTCTATTTTGGCTAGAATGTATAACTTTGTATGTGAATATAAAAGTAATAAGAAAGGGAAGAAATGAATAATTTTAGCAAGATAGGTTTTATTTTGGCAACTTTAGGAAGCTCTATTGGGCTAGGACATATATGGAGATTTCCCTATATGGCTGGAGAAAACGGCGGTAGTGCATTTGTTATTTTTTATCTTATTCTCTCAATATGTATTGGAGTGCCTATGCTTTTAGCTGAAATGCTACTTGGCAATAAAGCACGAAGTAATCCTATGGATAATTATGTCGTGCTTCACACATTAAACTCTCTTCCTCTCAATACTGCACAAAATGAACATAATTATATTAATAAAGATTCAAACAAATCACTTATGTGGCTTGGGCTAAATGCAATAGCAGGTCCTATAATACTAAGCTTTTATGCAGTAGTGCTAGGCTGGATTATATATTATTTAATATTTGTCAGTTTTCATCTTCCAAACAATCTTAATCAAGCAAAAGCTATTTTTGATGAGATAAGAGCTCATTCTCTTCTGTATCAAACGCTTTGTTTTGGCATCATCATTGCACTTACTGCTTTTATAGTAGCGCGGGGAATTAAACGTGGGATTGAACGACTTAATCTTATACTTATGCCTCTTTTGTTTTTAATATTCATCGGGCTTTTATTATATGCGATGACTTTACCAGAGTTTGAAAAAGCGTGGCATTTTATGTTTAATTTCCAACCTCATAATATGAGCGCAAAAACCATTTTAGATTCTCTAGGGCAAGTGTTTTTCTCACTCTCACTCGGAGTAGGCACAATCGCAGTATATGCAGCAAGTGCGCAGCAAAATGAAAATCTCTTTAAAAGCGCTTTATGGGTGGTGATAAGTGGTATTATTGTCTCAATTATAGCTGGATTGATGATTTTTACTTTTATCTATCATTTTCAAGGGCAACCAAGTCAAGGTCCCGGGCTTCTACTCGTTTCGCTTCCGTTAGCATTTCAAACTTTAGGCGAGAGTGGTAAAATAATCAGTATGCTATTTTTCATAGCCATACTTTTTGCCGGGATTACTTCTACAATTTCTATGCTTGAGCCGGGTGTAAGTATCTTGCGAGATAAATTTACTTTCTCTCAAGCAAAAGCTTCGTATTTATTAAGTTTTGGTGTTTTTATTCTTGGCTTTTTAGTTATTTTATGGGCAAATGATGAAATATCACTCCCAAGCATATTTGGCAAAAGACTTTTTGATACACTTGAATTCATTACTTCATCATTTCTAATGCCCTTAGGTATGCTTATCACACTTGTTTTTTTAGGCTGGGGCATTAAAAAGGCATATTTGAGGCATTGGACAGGTTATTTAAATAACACACTCTTTGAAATATGGCATAAGATTATTTGTATCATTGCCCCAAGCGTTATTCTCATCATCTTGCTCTCACAATATATAGATATTATCGGGTTTATTAATAGCATATTTGTATAAAGCATTATTTACAACAGAGTTTGGCAAATTCTTCAAAAAGAATGCGTGCTTCTCTTGGTCCTGGACTTGCCTCTGGGTGATGTTGCACTGAAAATATAGGTTTATCTTTATAGCGCACGCCTTCAATCGTATTATCAAATAAATTACGATGTGTAATAGTGGCAATTTGTGCAATAGATTCTGGCACACAATAATTATGATTTTGTGCTGTAATTTCTACTGCCCCGCTTTGGAGATTCTTAATAGGATGGTTGCTTCCGTGATGACCAAACTTTAATTTATATGTAGGAAAGCCGTGTGCGATAGAAAGAAGCTGATGTCCCAAACAAATGCCAAAAATAGGAATATCTGATTGAATAAGCTGCTTAATTTGCTCAATCTCGTTATGCAACACCAATGGATCACCTGGTCCATTAGATAAAAAAACTCCTTGGATCTCCCCCGCTTTAAAACGCGATAAAATTTCCGCTGCACTAAAACTATGGGGAATAACCTCTACCTCTAGTCCCACTGCTACAAGTTCATTAAGAATATTACGTTTTGCACCAAAATCAATCGCAACGACTTTTGCCTTAAAGTTTGGAGATGTGCCATAAGCAAAATGTGTAAAATCAAATGTAGAATCTGTGTGCACATAAGATGTTTTTGTGGATACTTCTTTTATAAAGTTTATATCTTGGATAGGAGGTGTGCGACTTAGACTTGCTTTGAGCTCACTCTCTTGAATAATTTGCGTAGAAGCTATCATCATCATCGCGCCTTGTGTAGTGAGCATTTTAATTAAATTGCGTGTATCCACCCCACATATGCCCATAATATTATGTTCTTTAAGATATGTGCTAAGGCTTTGTTCGGAGCGAAAATTAGAGACAAAATCATTGTATGAAGAAAGAATAACGCCTGTGCAAGCGGCTCGGGGAGATTCACTATCTTGGTTATTTACACCCACAATACCAATCTCTGGCATACTAAAAACAATAAACTGCCCTGAATAACTTGGGTCAGTAATAACTTCTTGATAACCACTCATAGAGGTATTAAATACAACTTCACCTACAAAAGTCCCATCACTGCCAAAGCTTTGCGCCTTCAAGAATAATCCATTCGCAAAATACAGATATGCTTCTTTAAGAATGCTCATAAAAGTCCTCGTTTGCGTAGCTCTTCCTCATAAAGTTTGCTAAAAACAATCTCATATTCTTCTGTTCCATAAATAAGCTTTCGTTTGTATTTTTTAAGTTTATCAATAACTGCTTCTTCGGCTTTATCATAGATTTTAGAATATTCATTAATTGCTTTAAAAATAATATTTTTAATAAGAGTTTCAGATACCTCAAATGCAATTAGTTTATGGGTATCTAAACTACTAAGAATCTGATGTGATATATCACTACAACGCTCTTCCCACGCAAGATAAAAATTTTGTTCATTTGCTACCTGACGCTTACACATTCTAAAAAGCTCTCGTTCGTCCATACCAAAATCTTCAATTTCATCACTTCTTTCTTCAAGGATTTCGCGCACTCTTTCATCAATGGCTAGCTCTTTTTGGATATTTTCTTGAAGGCACTCAAGGGCACTTTGGGCAATATTTTGAATAGGTGCAAGAAGTGTAATGTATTGAGAATTGCCTAAATCAATACTGATTTTATTAGCTATATAGGGCGCGTGCTGAAGTTTTAGTCTCATCAAATTATCCTTTTTTAGATTTACGATATTGTAGCTAGTTTTAAGTAAAAATGGATTTAAGATTCTACACTAAAATAAAAGTTCCTCATCAATATCAACCACAGGTCTTTTAGTTGGCAATGGTGAATTTTCTGTAAAATAAAAATCTCCATAATCAAGAGTCTTTAGCCCCACACCTTCTGGCACTTTAAAACGTCTTGAAATACCCGGGTCAAAGGTTAAAACTTTAGAGAAAAAATATGCAAATGCTGGAGGAGCGACTATACCACCAGATTCGTGAGGACCTATAGGCGTATTATCATCGCGTCCATACCAAACAATCGCTTGGACATCAGGAGTGAATCCACAAAACCACGCATCAACATTGCGATTTGATGTTCCTGTTTTCCCTGCGACCTCCAAACCAACAATGCGCGCCCTTGAACCTGTGCCACGATTAACAACATCACGTAAAATATCAATAGTTAAAAATGCTTGAGCAGCAGCAGTAATATGACGCGTCTGCTCGGGAGAGCTATACACATTCTCGCCACTTTTATTAATGGTAGATTCTATAAGCATAGGCTTAAGAATTGTGCCATAATTTGAAAACATTGAATACTGCTGCGCAACTTCAAGCGGCGAGAGCTCAAAACTGCCAAGCACAATAGACATATTCTCTGGGAGATTTTCAAAACCATCTTGCTTAAGCGAAGCATAAACATTATTAAAACCTATATTTTGATCCACAAGATTAATTGTAGCAAGATTGCTTGATGTGCGTAAAGCATCTTTAAGCGTCATAAATCCGTGAAATTTACTTGTATAGTTTGAAGGACTCCATACTTTAGATTCTGTCTCTTCTTGAGTGGCTTCAGAGGCGGCTTCTGCTGCACCTTTTGTTGCAAATTTGCGAGGCACATCAGGAACAAAAGTAGCAGGAGAATCCCCCCTATCAAATGCAGTTTGATAAATAAAAGGTTTTATAGAACTGCCGAGCTGTCTTTTAGCTTGAGTGGCACGATTAAATTTTGTTTTTACATAATCTATGCCACCTACCATTGCTAAAATATCGCCTGTGTGCGTATCTGTAACAACCATTGCGCCATTAAGTGTATCATCATTTAAATCCCCATTTTCAAACATTTTAGGATAACGCTCGTGAAGACGCTTATTAATTTCATCATAGCCATATGCCATTGCTTCTTGTGCCGCAAGCTGATAATCTAAGTCAATCTTAAGCCTAATATAATATCCACCTGTTTTTAAATCTTCAATATGAGCTAACTCACGTAATACTTCATCAACAACATACGGAGCAACATTTTGGGTAAGTGTTTGGTTAAAGACTTCTGGCACTTCTTTGTTTGCATTTTCATATTCTTCCGTAGATATCCAACCAATATCATAAAGTCTATCAATAATGTCATTAGCGCGTGCCATTGAGTATTCTTTATTTTTTGTAGGGTCATAAAAACTTGGTGCTTTAGGAAGCCCTACAAGCATACAAATCTCTTTTAATGTGAGCTCATTTAAACTCTTATGGAAATACCCCAAAGCCGCTGTTTTAATGCCGTGATAACTATGCCCAAATGAAATACGATTTAAATAAAGTTCCAAAATTTTCTCTTTGCTCAAATGCCGTTCAATATGAATAGCAAGCATTGCTTCTGTGATTTTACGCTTAAGCGTTTTTTCTGGACTAAGTGCAATATTTTTAATAAGCTGCTGGGTGAGTGTGCTGCCTCCCTCCACATAACGCATACTTTTAATGTTTTTAAGCATAGCACGCGAAATTGCATCAGGATTTATACCTATGTGTTCAAAAAAAAGCGTATCTTCTACTGCAAGCAGTGCTTCAATCACACGTGGCGGTATCTCATCAAAAGTTGCATAGAATCTAAAGTTTTCATCAGTAAAAACATTTGCAATAAGTCTATCTTTTCTATCAACTATCTGTGAGGCAAGAGCAAATTGGTAATTTGTAATTTTACTCACTTCAGACTCAACCTCATAAAAAAGCTTGATAAGGTATGCTCCTGCTCCTATTCCAACAATAATAGCTATGACAAAAAGACTATGCTTTATTCTATGCCACATTTATTTGCTAATCTCCTAAGTCCTCTTTATTTGAGGACTCATCACTTTGAGATTCTGTGTGGGATTCTAGCTGAATGCTTGCTTGTGGATTCTTCTTATCTTCTTCCATTTTGTTTTCTAGTCGTCCAATTTCATCAAATACTTCTACACGTTTTTCATTATACATCTCAAGGATAGAATCCATAACACCATTAGAATTTTGCTCCATTGCCACAATCTTGCTATCAATAAAGGTTTTAGAGCAAGATTGATTGGTATCAGCAAAAGTTTGTGCCAAAGAAATAGCTTCTGTATGAACGCCTGCGTGATAAGCCTCAAGAGCTCTGTAGCCTTGTGTATTAGCAAATGCCATTTTACCATCGCCCTCATAATACCATTTGCCCAATCGGCAATTATAATGATCCACACAATTAAAGCTATCAGATAAGCCAAATATATAAGAATAAAGATTATTTTTATACACAACGTGGTCAAGTTTTGCCAAAACACAGAAGATTCTATTGCTCAAATTTAATGTGCTGTGTTTTGTAATAAGACTGCCTAGCTTAAGGTTATTAATCACCCCGTGAAGTTTCACAACTCCCTCACGCACATTATCTGTAGCTTCATTTGTCTCTTCCGTGCTTGTTTGAATATCATTTGCTTCTTGTTGCATTGACTTTACAACAACTGCTATTTCTTTTGTAGCTTTTTGTGTTTTTTCTGCTAGTTTTCGCACCTCATCTGCAACAACAGCAAATCCTCTTCCGTGTTCTCCTGCACGTGCAGCTTCTATTGCTGCATTAAGAGCAAGTAAGTTTGTTTGTTCAGCAATATCATCAATTAATGAAATAACACTTGTAATCTCATTGCTACGCTGTGTAAGAGAATCTACAAGTTGCGAAGCCGCTTGCATTTTTTCATATAAAGTTTCAATTTGCTCCAATGCAGCAGTGCTCATACCTAATCCATCTTCTGCAGATTCTGCGGCTTTAACTGAATGCTTAGTAACATCATTTGATTCTGTAAGCACATTTTGTAATGATTCTTGTGTGCCTGTTATACCTTCTTTGAGGCTTTTTGTATAAATATTAAAAAGATTTGTACCTGTTCTATTATTTGTTAAATGATTGAGTAATACAAGTGAATAATACACAATATCACCAACGCGTGCGCTTGTTACGCTGTATTCATTACGAATGTGGCTTATACTATCTATATGTTCTTTTAATTGGGATTTTAAAATATCAAGACTCTCTATTTTTGAGGCAACATCATTTTTATAAACAATCTCCTCGTCTTTTATCCCAATAATTGCTTCTATTTGTGAAAAGCCTACAAGCATTTTATAAGTTTCAAGCTCTTTTGTGATTTCTGCAATCTGTGCATCTCTTTCCATTATTTGACGTTGTAGTGCTTTGCTGGAACCAAACATACTTTCTCCTTGTGTTTTCAATTTAATAAACGAGTACATTATAGCATTTTACAATAAATGCTGTCTCTTTATCTATAAATTGTCACAAAGTTCTGCTTTATGTTGCAATTTTGTATATTTTAAAGCAAGAAAAAAGAGAAAATCTTAAATGATAAGCTTTCTTATTTGCATTTTTGTATTTTGTTGCTATAATCCTGCATAAAATAAGAATCGCAATCCTAAAAGCGCAACAAGGAGCGTATATGAATATGAATGCAAATCATCACGTGGAAACACTAGATTCTATACTTGAAAGGTTAAGAAGCTCAATTAAAAAAAATGGGCTTAAAAATTCTAAACAACGCGAAGAAATCATTGCTGTGCTGTATAAAAGTGGCACACATCTTAGCCCTGAAGAGATTACTAATATTATCAAAACAACTGATAAAAATGCAAGTATCTCCTCTGTATATAGAATCCTAAGCTTCCTTGAAAAAGAGGGATTTATTACTGCTCTTGAGGCTGATAAAAGTGGAAGACGCTATGAAATTGCTGCCAAAGAACATCACGACCATATTATTTGTTTAGCTTGTGGCGACATTATAGAGTTTGTAGATGCAGATATTGAACGTTTGCAACTTGATATTGCACAACAATTTGGCGCAAAACTCATCAGCCACGATATGAGATTATTTGTCAAATGCTCGAAATGTCAAGGACTCTAAAGGTTTAATTAAAAACTAAAATTCATTTGTGTATAATCACGCTTTGCTAAAACTTAAGCAATAAAGGACGTGTAGCTCAGCTGGTAGAGCAACTGACTCTTAATCAGTGGGTCCAGAGTTCGATCCTCTGCGCGTCCACCACCTCAACTTACAATTTTTCTACAAAATATACAGATTCTAACATTTTGTCCTAATGACACCGCTTTGTGGCAATACACAAAGACTCTTATGCTCACTTCCTTTGAATAAAGTAATCTTAAATGGTGAGCGCAAAGCGGTAGGAATTTTTCCGCAATAAGGCACGCCTCGCCTATCAAAATAAATTCTCGCAGTTTCACGCTCTTTACAAAAGTTATCAGATTCTATAAGAATATTCTCTACCCCGAAACGCTCTCCTAATCGTATCTCTGCAAGAGCATTATTTTTACATTCCATAGCGGTATTGGTGTTATTATAGGCGCTTAAGCATTTTCTATCCATATCTTTAAGAATAATATCTCCTGCCATTGGACGACTATCAAAATTCGTAGTAGTCGCCATTCTTGGTGTATCAATATAAAGGCTATAGCTATGAGTGGTATAAATTTTACCCAAATGAAATTGTATCTGCCACATAGCGTTACGATGTTGTGTTACAAGTGCATTTACATCAAGAGAAGGATAAAGTCGGAGCATATCGCGCGCATCTTGGGCTTGTATAAACATATTATCATCGCTCAAAGCAAAAAGCTGAAGCATTTTAAGATGGGAGATAAGTGTGCTATAAGCTACTTCTAAAGAATGATTGCTCCGAATCTGCACAAATGAGAAAAGCACTATGAACATACCTAAAGCAACAACACATTCAAAGAGTTTCATTCTTAATCTTTGGATTGACCTGATTGAGATTTTGTTGATTCTATTTTTTGCCTAAGTCGTGATTGTGTAGTAGTAATAGGACGACTTTGCACAGAGGGCACTATCACAAATGATGCCACTTTCTTCCCTAAATATATCACAGGGATTTCATTCTCATAACTTTCATTGAGATTATTCACAGGCATCAAATAAGGCTCTTCACTTCCTTTTATGCCATAAAATCGTAAAGCAAGCTCTAATTTGCGACTACTTGTTTTAATCGCATCAATGCCCTTTTGCTTGAGTAAGCGTGCTACATCTTTGCTAATATAATACGAACTTGCAAAGTGATTTTCCATACCAAAGAGATAAAATATTTTATTGCCATAAAGTAAGGAGGTTTGAATAAAAAGCAGCGCTAAAATCATTACGAATCGTCGCACATAACCTACCCTAAATGAAGGCAAACGCACCCTCATATCTGAAAAAAATTGCTTAATTGCCACAGGAAGAGCTACCACACTCATAGGAAAAAGTGTTTCAAGATCTACATCTTGTCTCAATGAAAGCAGCACAACAAAAAACATTGAAGATGCGCCAATATCTACAAGCACGTTATTTTGCTTTCTTAGAGCGTTATAAAGCGTATAGATATAATATATGAGCAACAAAGGTGAAAAAAACAAAGCC
This sequence comes from Helicobacter sp. MIT 03-1614, assembly GCF_000762925.2. Classification (NCBI taxonomy): domain Bacteria; kingdom Pseudomonadati; phylum Campylobacterota; class Epsilonproteobacteria; order Campylobacterales; family Helicobacteraceae; genus Helicobacter; species Helicobacter sp. MIT 03-1614. The sequence continues at coordinate 63,517 of NZ_JRMS02000003.1, read as the reverse complement.
ATATTCCCTAAATTTGACAGAAAATAATTGCGTGGAACACCTGAAACATCAAGCCCAAAAAAATACATATTCAAAGCAAAAAAAAGCAAGGAGAGAATCATTCCTAAAGTATTTTTATTTTTAAGTGCATAAAAAAAGAGTGCAAAAAATAAAATCGCAAAGCTTCCATCTAAAAATATTGCAAAAAACATCACAATATAAGGCATTTTTTGATATCTCATCTGATAATAACAACATAAAAGTGCCACAAAAATAATCAAACCACTTTTTAATACAAAAAGTGCGCTAAACATTACTCCGGGCAAAAGTGCATAAATGAGTATTACAACCAACGCATCACGAGGTTTTTTGAGGTAGATTCTAGAAATTTTATATAAAAGAAACATATTGCACATATGAATAAGAATAAAAGGCAAACGCAGAGCATAGTCATTATATCCAAATAGCTTAAGTGAAAAACGCGCAATAATAAAAGCCAAATCTTGAGAATAAAATACGCCAAAAGCTTCCTTATAATGAATACTTATATCGCCGCATAAGAGAAATAACAAAAAAACATTTATGCCCAAAATCAAACAAAAAAGCACATTTGTGCGTAAATTAGAATCTCTATATATCTCCCAAATCTCTCTTATCATTGCTTTTGCCTAATTAATCTCATTAAAATGATAACCATAATGTTGAAGTTGCTCGCGAATGAGCACTTTGTGTTCTTCGTTTTTTGTCTCTAATGCCATTGTTACAAGTGCATCTCCATATTTAAGCATAACAGAAGTCCTATCATATTCAATCTGAACGATATTTGCACCCACTTTACTTAAAATATTCGTTAGCCCTTGCAAACTACCGGGCTTATCTATGAGCACGACTTCAAGCTTCATCTTCCGATTAGATTTCAATAAACCTTTTTCAATAATAACATTAAGCAAAGTAATATCAATATTTCCTCCACTTAGCACAAGTGCTACTTTATCTTGCTTTGTAAGCGCAAACTTTTTGTGCAAAATACTTGCCACACTCGCTGCTCCTGCACCCTCAACAACAAGTTTTTGTTTTTCAATCAAAAATAAAATAGCATTTGCAATTTCTTCATCATCTACGCTCACTATTTCATCAACACATTCTTGCACAAGCGCAAAATTCTCCTCATTAACATCACGCACAGCTATACCATCAGCAATGCTCCGCACAGATTCTATTTTTTGGATAGCACCACTCTCAAAAGAGCGTTTCATAGCGTCTGCACCACTTGCCACTACACCTATAACTCTTACATTCGGATATAGTTGCTTATACACACTCCCTATACCACTAATCAAACCACCTCCACCAATAGGCACAACTACTACATTTAAATCCTCACATTCTTGTATCATCTCAAGCGCAATACTGCCCTGCCCTGCAATCACCTCCTCGTCAGCAAAAGGGTGAATAAACACTAAATCACGCTCTTTAGCAACCTGCAAAGCTTTAGCATAGGCTTCATCATAATTATCTCCACTTAAAACCACTTCCGCACCAAGAGCCTTTGTCGCACTTACCTTAAGTAAAGGAGTAGCTTCGGGCATTACAATCACGGCTTTTATACCAAAATGCTTTGCCGCATAGGCAACACCTTGCGCGTGATTCCCAGCACTTGCAGCGATAACACCCTGTATTTGGGAATGAGTAGATTGTTCAACCAAAGAGGCAATTTTATTGAACGCTCCACGAATCTTAAATGCTCCCGTCAGCTGCAAATTCTCTTTTTTAAGATAAATATCAGCTTGAGCTAAAAGAGAGAGCATAGGTGCATAGCTTAAAGGCGAGGGAATAATCACATTTTCTAAACGTTGCTTGGCTTTTATTACTTTTTCATAAATCTGCTTTTTCATCATATATCCTTTGTCTTGTTGTGAGATTTTCCCTCTGTATTGCGGATTGTATCGTGCCTTGCGTTAAGAGAACTTGAAATGCGCTTATATCTTCTTAATCGCCTCATATCTGCTAAAAGCACGGGTAATCCTACACCAACACCAGAAAGGATAATAAGCACAATACCAACACTTGTAGGGAGATTTGGCAAAGCATCACCTAAAATCACGCCCAAAATCACAGAAAATACTAAGCGCGTATAATCAATAGGCGCGATGATTCCAGCAGGCGCAATCATATAAGCTTTTGTAAGATAATGCTGACCCAAAGTGCCAAAAAAACCAAGCAATGCAATATGTAGCCACTCTATCCCATTAGGCATTACCCATTGCTCATCAAAATATGGCACACCGCACCAGCTTAGTAGCAATGCCATAACACTCATTGCTACTCCTGTAGAAAATACAATCACCCACGAGCTAAAATAATCCTTGAGCGCGCGAAGATTCAAAAATGCAACTGCCATAGAAAGTGCACCTGCGATACCAAAGACAATATTAAGCATTTCTAACTCATTTAAAGAAGGGTTACATATAAGCAAAATCCCTATAAAACCTAAAATAGTAGATAGAATCACGCCTACATTGAAATGCTCTTTTAAAAATATCATTGAAAGCACTACGACATATAAGGGCATACTTTGAGCAAAAGCACTCGCTGTGCCTAGAGAAATGGTAGCAATATTATAAAAAAGTGCCACAAAGCTAAGTCCTCCAGCACCAGCACGTGCCACAAGAATCCACCAACCGCCGCTTTTATGTCTTGGCAATTTCATAGGTTTATTAAAAAGCAGTGGAAGCAAAAGGAGAATCATCACAAATGAGCGAAAAAAAGCCACTTCCATAGGCGGAATAGAATCTGAAAGGATTTTTGCCTCTGCACTCATAAGAGCAAAAAGAAAAGATGAAATGAGCATTGCTAAAATGCCTTGAGTAATATTTTGCTTCATTCACGCACTCCTTTTGCCTTTTTGCACAACCAAAAAGTTATTGTATCAAAAGCTTGTTGCTTTAATGCAAATTGAACTCTAAGATTGCACACAATCTCCTTATGAGTATGCGCAATTAAAATAATGGAATAGCCTTTGCTTAAGAGCCTATAACTCTTACAAAGGATTGTAAAATGCTTATAAAAAGTATAGGTATGTATCTTATTGGAATTTTAATTCTCTTTATTGCTTTATATCCACGACACAGCTTTGCCTTTGAACCTAACATTGATTTTAACGCGCCTGATTGGGTAGAAGAGAGAGAATCCGCAGATAATGACATTCCCGAATTACCCCGTGCAGGAAGCCTTTTTGGTAGCGGAGATAAACCACTTTTTTCTGATAGACGCGCAATGAAGCCCGATGACCTTATTACGATTGTTATCTCTGAAAATGCCAATGCAAACTTCACAACAAATAAAAACTACAATGGTGCAAGTGGGGGCAATGTAACGCCTCCCTCCATAGAATACACAGGTAATAATGAAGAACAAAAACAAATTGTTTCTGAACTCAATGACCAAGCGGCTTATAATCTTACCAAAGCAAATAATACTTCTAATTTTCAAGGTGGAGGAGCACAAACGCGAAGTGAAGCCCTCAATGCTACGATTACAGCGAGAATTGTCAAAGTGCTTGATAACAATACCTACTTCATACACGGACGCCGAGAAGTGCTTGTAGATGGCGAGAAACAAATCCTTGAATTAAGCGGCGTGGTGCGTTCATTTGATATTAGCAAAGATAATGTTGTGCAAAGCAAACATATCGCAAATGCCAAAATTGCCTACACTTCGCTAGGACCAATCAGTGATACAAATCATAAAAAACCTGTAAGCGATGGCATAGAATCTCTGTATCCCTTTTAGTCGGTAAGTGTGTGAGAAAAGTCGCTCTTATCCCTGCTCGTGGTGGAAGTAAAAGGATACCTGATAAAAATATCAAGCCCTTTTGTGGCAAACCTATCATTGCTTATCCTATCATTACAGCATTAGAATCTGCACTTTTTGATGAAGTCATAGTCAGCACAGATTCTATACAAATCGCACAAGTTGCGCGTGAATATGGAGCAAAAGTGCCCTTTATGCGCCCAAAAGAGCTAAGTGATGACTTTACCCCCACTGCACCTGTGGCAAAACACGCCGTAGAATCACTAAAATTACACAAAGAGGATTTGCTCTGCGTGATTTATCCCACTGCACCTTTGCTTACTCAAAAAACACTCTCTCTTGGACTAAAGGCTCTTTTAGAAAATCCGCATAAACTCTTTGCTTTTTGTGCTGTAAGCTATGATTATAATCCTTATCGGAGTTTTTGTATCAAAAATGATGAGATAGAAATGCTTTTTCCAAAGCATTATCTCACGCGCTCACAAGATTTAGAAAAAGTCTATCACGATGCGGGGCAGTGCTATTGGGGATATGTGAATGCGTGGAGAGAATCTCTGCCTATTTTTGCACCTCACTCAAGTGCGATAATTGTGCCAAGTAAAGAAGTCCAAGACATTGATACACTTGAGGATTGGGCAATGGCAGAGATGAAGTATAGGCTTAGAGAATCTTAACTACATAAAAAATTTTGGTTAAAGGGCGTAAATGCGTATTGATATATTTTGTGAGAGCGGAAGTGCATATGGATTAGGACATTTTTATCGCTGTTTAAAACTTATAGCTCTCTGTGGGCGCATTCCTCAAGTAGATTCTATCACTTTACATAATCGTGGCAATTTTACTCCTCCCGCACTTGACACACTCCTGCCTCCACTGCAAATACAAATAGAATGCAAAAATTATGAGTGGCTCTCTACCCAACCCCAAATTCTTGATATTGCCATTGTGGATAGCTACGAGGCACAGGAATGGTTTTATCATCGCTTAAGCAATGAAGCAAAAGTGCTCATTTGCCTTGATGATACCTTTAGAGATGTATATCCACCCACAAGCTATATCCTTAATCCCGCTCCTAATGCGACATCTGTATTTCCTCAAAATAAGCAATTTTGGTGCGGAGAGGAATATTTAATCCTCCCTTTTCCCTGCGCAGATTCAAAAGCTCAATGCAGCAAATCAAGTATAAATGAATTAAAAAATATATGTGTTACTTTTGGCGGTGTGGATAAAAGCAATCTTGCTCAAGCATTTGTAGATAGTCTCTCTACAATGATTTTAACACACCCAAACCTTAAAGATAAACATTTTCATATTATCTTAGGCGGTGGATATACGCATACTCTGCATTTACCTCAATCTTTAAAAGAAGCCTCAAATCCACACATAAGCCTTTATCACAACTTAAACCCTTATGACTTTCTTTCTCAAGCACAGCAATGTGATATTGCTATAAGTGCAGGAGGTGGGAGTATGCTTGAACTCATCGCGCTTAAAATCCCAAGTATTATTATAGAATCCGCTACCAATCAGCATTTTCAAATCACACAATACGCACAAAAAAATGCCATACTCCAAGCCCAAAGCCCACAAGATACACTTAGAATCCTTGCTACGCTTTTACCCAAAGATATTATACATATTCAAAATGCGCTCAAATCACTTTCTTTAGGCACAAAACTCCCTTTTGCACTCCACAATCTTATCAAGTCTTTAGCACTTCAAACCACAGAAGATTCTCACAATCAAGAGATTGAAGCAAAAGATTTTACCCAGCTCACACAAGAAGAAGCTCATCTTGTGCTTGAAATGCGTAATCACCCGCAAATTGCGCAATGGATGTATAGCGAGCGAATTTTACCTCAAACGCATTTTGATTTTCTTAAGCAACTTAAAGATGATACTTCAAGGCGATATTGGCTTTTATGTCAAGAAAATGAATATATCGGTGTAGGTTCACTCACACGCATTAATTTCGCACATAAACACGCTTTTATCGGTATCTATACTAATCCTTTTTGTGCAAAAGTCTTTAAAGGACGCACGATTCTAAACTTTTTAGAATCTCAAGCCTTTGAACATTTAGGGCTTCATACTCTCCACCTTGAAGTTCTAAGCACCAATATCAAAGCTCGCAAATTCTATGAACGAACAGGTTATATATATGAAGGCGTGTTGCATAATTTTATCGCTCAAAAAGAAAAAGATACAAGACGATATTATGATGTCATATTGATGTATAAGGAACATTTATGAGCATATCAAAACATATCGCTAAATCCCATACTCCCCTTATTATCGCCGAACTTAGTGCAAATCACAACCAAAGCCTAGAAATTGCTAAAGATTCTATTCGTGCGATTGCCGCTTGTGGCGCTGATGGCGTGAAACTACAAACTTATACGCCAGAATGCCTTACACTTCAATCAAATGAGCCACATTTTTGCATTAGTGGTGGCACACTTTGGGATAAACGCAATCTCTATGAACTTTATAAAGAAGCCCAAACTCCTTGGGAATGGCATAAAGAACTTTTTTCTCTTGCAAAAGAGTTAGGTTTGCTTATTTTTAGCTCGCCTTTTTCGCCTAAAGGTGTTGCATTTTTAGAATCTTTGCAATGCCCGATTTATAAAGTAGCAAGTTTTGAAGTAATGCACTATGAGCTTATAGAAGCCATTGCCAAAACAAAAAAGCCAATCATTATTTCCACAGGCGTAGCTACGCACAAAGAACTTAAAACTGCACTTGAGATTTGTCATAAATATGGCTGTAAGGATATTACCTTACTTCATTGCATAAGTGAATATCCTGCCCCATTAGAATCTGCAAATCTCCTTGCTATGCCTCAACTTGCTAAAACCTATAAAAAATACAATATCAAATATGGATTATCTGACCATACACTTGGTGCACTTTGTCCAAGTATCGCTACAAGCTTAGGAGCAAGTATGATTGAGAAGCATTTTATTCTTGACTCCTCGCTTGGTGGTGTAGATAGCGCCTTTAGTATGAATAAAGATGAATTTAAAGCTATGGTAGAGCAAGTGCGTGATACCGCTTTGGCATTAGGGTGCAAAAAACCTAAAATTTCCGCAGATATACGCAAAAAAAGGCGGCAATTTGCACGAAGCATTTGGGTAAGTGCAGATATTAAAAAAGGTGAAAAATTCACGCACAAAAATCTCTCTGTCGTGCGTCCTAGCGGCGGAGAACACCCACGATATTTGCATAAGATTCTAGGCAAGAGTGCCAAAGTCGCACTCAAAGCTGCACAGCCTCTCCGATTAAGTGATGTCAAATAGTTAAAGTAAAGAGATTTTAAAGTATAATGTGCTTTTATTTCTTTTTATTCATTTAAGGAGTGAGTATGCTACTTTTTACGCCCGGACCTACACCTGTGCCAGAATCCATACGCAATGCAATGAGTGAGCCTACTTTGCATCATCGCACACCAGAGTTTGAAGCAATTTTTGCTCAAGCGAGAAAGGGGCTTTTAGAGATTTTGAAAATGCCTGAAGTGCTTATGCTTGCAAGTAGTGGCACTGGTGCAATGGAAGCGTGTGTATGCACTTTTACTCAAAATAAAGTGCTAAGTATCAATAGCGGTAAATTTGGTGAGCGATTTGGCAAAATAGCAAAGGCACACAAAATCCCCTATACAGAAATCATTAATGATTGGGATACGCCTGTAAGCGCGAAAAGTGTGCTTGAAGTGCTACAAAAAGAGAGTGAAATTGATTGCTTTTGTATCCAAATGTGCGAATCTGCAGGAGGATTGCGCCACCCTGTAGAAGAAATTGCTCAAGCAATTAAAGCGCATAATCCGCGTATTGTAGTTGTTGTTGATGCCATTACTGCTATGGGTGTTGAAGAAATTGATACGACATATATTGATGCACTCATTGGCGGCTCACAAAAAGCTTTTATGCTCCCGCCAGGCTTAAGCATTATAGGACTTTCTCATTATGCGATAGAACTTGCAAACGAGCGGGATATAGGTTTTTATTTTAATCTCAAAACAGAGCTTAAAAATCAAGCACAAAATACGACTGCTTGGACTGCGCCTACGACAATTATCACAGGCTTGACACGATATTTTGAGCTCATCAATGGCAATATGCAACAAGTTTATGCGCAAACTAAAGCACGTTCTCTTGCTACACAAAAAGCCCTAGAATCACTCGGGCTTAAAATCTACCCAAAATCTCCTGCAATAGCGATGAATACAATTTATGATGAGGTAAATGCCGCACCTCTTAGGAAGATTCTTAAAAATGAATTTACACTTAATGTAGCAGGTGGGCAAGATAAGCTTAAAACAAGTATTATACGCATTAATCAAATGGGACTTATCGCACTTAATGAGAGTGTGTGGGTTGTAAACGCAATAGAGCTTGCCCTAGAACGATTAAATCTTAGGAAATTTGATGGCACAGGAAATAAAGTATTTCTCACTGCCTATTATGAGATATTAGATAAATAGGTCTCTAACTTCATATATGAAAATCATTGCAGTGCTTGGCTCAAGTGGAAGCGGCAAGAGTGCTCTTGCTCATCGCATAGCAATGGAGCAAAATTGTAAGATTTTTAGCCTTGATTCTCTAAGTATTTATAAATATCTTGATATTGCTTCTGCTAAACCCACACTCTTGGAGCAATCACAGGTATGTTATTATGCGCTTAATATCCTAGAGCCACATCAAAAAAGCAATGTAATGATTTTTAAAGATCTTCTGCTCCAAAGCATTGAAGATATCAAAAATAACTCTCCACACACGCCTTTGCTTATCGTAGGTGGAAGTAGCTTTTTTCTTAAAAGCATTATGGAGGGCTTAAGCCCTATGCCTCTCCTTGAAGAACACGAAGAGTGGGTAAAAAGTCTAGGAAATATAAGTATGCAATATGCACAATTAACACAAATTGATAAAACTTATGCTCAAAGTCTCTCACCCACAGATACTTACAGAATCTGCAAAGCCCTTGCGCTCTTTAAAGCCACAAATACACCTCCAAGTATATATTTTGCTACACATAAAAAAGAGTCTTTAGGCTATGACATTGAGATTTTTTGCCTTGAATGCGAACGCGATGAGTTAAGAGAGCGCATTGCTAAACGCACAAAAGCAATGATTCAAAAAGGGATTGTGGAGGAAGTGCAAAATGTATTAGAAGCTTATGGCGCACAAGCTCCTGCGTTAAACGCTATTGGCGCAAAAGAATGTGTAAATTTTTTGCAAGGCAAAGTTGCGACTTTACAACAGCTTGAAGAACAAATCTTTTTTCATACTTGCCAACTTGCCAAACGTCAGCGCACCTTTAATCGCACTCAATTTGCACAAATTACACATTTAAAGGAAAAAGCATTAGAGGCACAATTAATACAGCAAATTCATAATAATACTCTTTGATTATTCCTTTTTGCCATATCGTTCAAAGTAGGTTTTCTCAAGCTCATACAACTCATATCTTACCTTTTTAAAATCAGCACTATTGCCAAAAGTAGGAACAAGTTTAGTATATTCTTCAAGAACTCGTGCACTTTCTTGAGCACGTTTAAAATTTGCCATTACCAAATGGGCGAGATTCTCACGTTGCAATTCATCAGGCACACTTCCTTTTAACACATCGCCATTTACATTACGACAAGAAAGTAAAGATATATTTGAAGAGATTTTAATTTGATGTCGGAGATTCTTTAATGACGAAGAAAGCAAAACATCATTATGAAAGTAGCGGAGAGTATCCTCAATCACTCGGACACCCTCTTTTAAACGATTGAGGTTAGCATCAATGACTCTACCAACCTCCATTGTGTGAGCCTTAGTCGCGATTTGCTAAGCCAATGAGCGAAAGTAAGCTTACAAAAATATTATAAAAATCCAAATAAAGGTTAATAGCTGCATCTACTGGGCTAGTATATAAACCACGCACAATATTTTGCGTATCATACGCTACATATAAACTAAAAAGTATAGCTGCTGCACTTGAAATCAATACTTGAAACATAGAGCTTCCAAGAAAGAGATTTATAATTGAGCATACAACTACAACAATAAGAGCAATAAAAAGCATTTTGCCCATATTAGCTAAATCTTTTGTAGTTTTAATACCAAAAATGCTCATAACACCAAAAATAATTGTTGTCATAGCAAATGCCATTGCAACCGCACCAGCACCAGCTTTAAATGCTACCATAGCCACAAGAGGTGTGATTGTTACACCTGTGAGTGTCGTAAAAATAAAAAGCATTGCAATATTTAAGCCCGGTTTAGAACGAGAAAACATAACCCCAAAAAGTGCTGCAATTTCAGCAATAAAAATAAAAAAGCGATATTCTACTACAAATTCTAAATACATAAAACCAATCATCGCACCGATGAAAGCAAAGAATAAACTTGCACCAAAAAATTTGTAAGTCGTCTTCACAAAATTCACTAATGCACTATCACGCTCTGCTACTGCTTCATTTGCAAACTGCGCGTTGTTAGTGTAATTCCTATCATAAAGTCCCATTATTTTCTCCTTGTAATTGAAAATTGAGGTAGTATTTTACCACAATTTACTAACGAAGCAAAATTTTCTCCATTAAGGATTAACTTCGCCCTTGTCCCTTAAGCCACATCATAAAATCTAATCTTTTAGCATTTGTTCATCTGGATAAACAAAATTCGTTTTGCGCTCAACAAAAATATGCTCCTTATCATCTATGGCAAAAGCGCGTATGATAATATCATAACTGCCTTTTTGCAAAACCTCTTCTGTGCGGAGTGTTACTACCTTTTTTTCCTTTTTGCCCGCTTTAACTTTAAATGGCGCTTTTGGCGTAATAATCTTTAATGAGTGGGCAATATCATTACCTTTGACATCAAGCACTTCAAAATACATCTCGTGGTCATTTGCATCTGTATTGTGAAAGAGCATTGTATAGTGATTATCTACGATATGGTGATTTCTCACTTCATAAAGCTCCGATGTGCGGCTGATATTAAGCAACATACCCTCTTTTGTCGTTCCCATAAAAAGGAGTAGGACAAATACAAGAGCCAAAATAATTGTATAGCCAATAGTTTTAAAACGCATCACACGCACTTTACCATTATTATCAAGTGAAGCAAAAGACTTCCACATAACAAGTGAAGGTCTGCCAAGCTTATCCATTACTTTTGCACAAGCATCGGCACATTCAAGACAATTAATACATTCAAGCTGCATACCTTTTCTAATATCAATATGCGTAGGACAAACCCTCACACAAGCCAAACAATTTGTGCATTCATTATTTGGATCTTGCTTCTTAGGTGCAATATCAAACTTCATACCTTTTGTATCATACACTGCTCCACCGCGTTTGTAGTCATATACCGCAGTAATCGTATCATCATCAAAAAGCACACTTTGCACGCGACAATACGGACACATATAAATACAAAAATTTTCTTGTATATAAGCAATATCTAAAATAAAAAATAGTCCAAATCCAAGCCAAAATCCAAGCAATATGCGATGATTAAGCGGATCACTCATATAAGCGAAAAAATCACTCGGAGGCGTGAAGAAAAACATTAAATTTGCTGCTGCTACAAGACAAAGTGTAGCCATAATTAAAAATGCCAACACCGCCTTAATTTTATCGCCAAAAGTGCTTAAATCCATTTTTTCTTGTTTATTAGAAATCTTTTTACGCAAGCCAAAAATCTTTGTCTGCAATAAATCCCTATAAAGCACACGAAAAATTGTTTGCGGACAAGCCCAACCGCACCATATACGACCAGCAAGGGTAGTCATAAAAAAGATTCCCACAAACATAAGAATGAGCAAAAATGGCATTAAATAAAGCTCTTGCATATCAAATACCACCCCCATAAGATGTAATTGTTTATGGTCAAATGAAAGCAAAAAAAGCTGATTACCATTGATTTGAATAAAAGGAAATATCAACAAGAACAAAGTTGCTACACCATAAACAATATAGCGCTTGATTCTGTAATTTTGAGTGTTATTTTGCATCTAAAATCCTCCTTAAGTGTTTCCAGCAATTAAAAACTAAATTATAAAGTGTTTTAACTTAAAATCACTCTAACTTTTATCTTATAAAATCTAGTGTAAAATCATTTTTCAAAATTAATCCAAAGTTTTAAAGGGAATTTTATGCTTCAAACTATCAATCTTTCAATGCGCTATGCAACAAAAAAGCTTTTTGAAAATGTCAATATCAAACTTGACGCACATAAAAGATATGGGCTTATTGGCGCAAATGGTGCAGGTAAATCCACATTACTTAAGATTCTTTCGGGCATATACGAAGCGAGCAGTGGAGAGGTTGTGATTGAAAAGGGTTTAAAAATGGGCGTATTAGGGCAAGACCAATATGCTTTTGAAGAGCTAAGCTTAAAAGATGCTGTGCTTATCGGCAATCAACGCCTTTATGAAGCAATCAAGCGCAAAGAATATCTTTATGAAAATGGTGATTTAAGCGATGAGAAAGTCAATGAAGAGCTCGGCGAGTTAGAGATGATATGTGCCGAAGAAGACCCTATGTATGAATGCGATGTAATAATAGAAAAAATTTTAGAGGATTTGGGCTTTGAAAGTGCTATGCATAATGAGCTGATGAAAACACTTACAGGGGGCGATAAATTTAAGATCCTCCTCGCACAAGTGCTTTTCCCAAAACCAGATATTTTACTCCTTGATGAGCCGACAAACAACCTTGATTTACATTCCATTGCGTGGCTTGAGGAGAATCTAAAACGACACGAGGGCACACTTGTTGTTATTAGCCACGATAGACATTTTTTAAACAGCGTTTGCACGCATATTTTAGATATGGATTTTGGCTCTGTGCGTGAATTTAGCGGTAATTATGATGATTGGTATATTGCAAGCACCCTTATTGCCAAACAACAAGAAGCCGAACGCAATAAAAAACTCAAAGAAAAAGAGGAATTAGAATCTTTCATTGCACGATTCTCTGCGAATGCAAGTAAGGCAAAACAAGCTACAAGCCGACAAAAACAGCTTGAAAAGCTTGATATTCAAACTCTAGCAGTAAGCTCAAGGCGAGACCCGAGCATTGTTTTTAAACCAAATCGCCCTATTGGCAACGAAGCCCTAGAATGTGAAAATATCTCTAAAAACTATGGGGAGCTTTGCGTATTAAAAAATGTCAGCCTTAAGATTTTGCCCGGTGATAAAATTGCTATTATTGGCGCAAATGGCGTGGGTAAAAGCACATTATGTAAGATTCTCATAGAGGAACTCAAAGCAGATAGTGGCATAATCAAATGGGGTGCAACCACGCAAAGAGGCTATTTCCCACAAAATGTAAGTGAGGAGATAAAAGGAGAGGAAAGCCTTTATGAATGGCTTAGAGGTTTTGATAAGAAAAAAGAAAGCGGCGAGATACGCAATGCACTTGGAAGAATGCTCTTTAGTGGAGAAGAGCAAGAAAAGCCCATAAATGCACTAAGTGGTGGAGAGAAGCATAGAATGGTGCTAAGCAAATTAATGCTTGAAGGAGGAAATTTCTTAGTGCTTGATGAGCCGACAAATCACTTAGATTTAGAATCCATTATTGCGCTTGGCGAGGCACTCTATAAATTTAGCGGGAATGTCATTTGCGTAAGCCACGATAGAGAACTCATTGACGCATATGCAAATAGAATCATAGAACTTGTAACAGATTCTGAAAATAAAGGAGCTAAGATTATTGATTTTCGTGGCAGTTATGAGGAATACATAGAGGGAGAAAAAAAATAATGTTTCCATTGTCTTTTGCTGTTATGAAAACTACATAAAATACTTAAGTGTGCTCTAATAAGGGTGGTGAGCCTATACATAATCAGATTTGTTAGTGTTTATGGTAACCTAATCGGTATTCACATTTTTAGCTCACTCCTAGTATTCGTAGTCAAAATTCTACAATTTTACATAGATTGTTGTCTAGTAAGAGTTTAAGAAACTCATCTCGCTCTTTTACTCTAGCTTTAGCAGCTTCAATCCTTTGTGCTATAATTTTTTTACCTAGATCAGTAGGTTTTTCAGGATTATTAAGATAGTAAGTGCCTGTTGTATCTTTCTCAAGGATTTGTTCGCCGCCCATATAAACACTATAGTATCGCCCTTCTGAACCTGTTCTCAACTCAATACCTTCGTTTCCTGTATCTATTGTTACTGAAACTATATCATTAAAGTATTTAAATTCTCGTTTTATACTCTCATTCTTGCAATGAAGATGAATGGTGTCATACTTAGCCTCAGACTCAAAATAAACACAGGTATTCCCCTCATAACTCAAACACTTATACTCTTCTCCATAGCTCACACTTAGAAACAATAAGAATACCCCTAATGCTACTAAACTTTTCATTGATGCTCCTTGCGTGATTTTATAACAATACCTTTTTGGTATCTTAAGTAAAGATTCGGTCATATCTGTGCTCTCAATAATTATTCCTTACACCACTACCACGCCACAAAGCAACACAAAAGGCATATATTCATCTTTAGTATAGATGTGATAGGTATCCTCTTCATTTGTGCCAATGCTTGGACTCAAATCAAGCACAGCGCAAAGCACCCCAAATTGCTTTTTGGCACCTAAAAATTCTGTAACTGTTTCTTTAAGTGAATCTAGCACATATTGAGGGGCATCTTTTAACTCTTCACCGCTAGGAAGCGAACTTTTTTTGCAATACACATTTACACTAAAAAGTGCAAGTTTAAAATCGTTCCACTCAGAAAGTCTTTTTTTCTTTTTTAGTTTCTCTATATCTTGAATCTGCTCTAACGCCTCTTTAATACACTCTTTATTACGAGCATCAAATTCCCACCTTGCTCTCTTAGCCACATTGAAATACAAATGCTTAAACTCTATCCATATATCATATTTTTGATTTTTTTCAGAACACCAAAAGTCAATTCTTCGTCTGTTTTTTAGCCTCTCTCCCAAATCCACATCTTTACAATCGGCACCATATTCACTTATTACATAGGGTGTAAGACGAGATAGCGCAATAGCAATAGTAGCCTTATTGCTTTCTTCATTATGCACAAGAGGAAAATGCTTAACATCATCTATATATGTAAGATTTATGTCAAAAACATATTGACAAAATTCATCATAAAATTTTTTCAAGCTCCTTCCACCTCCGCCACCTTTAGTAGATATGCTATCAGACTTATAATGCGTATCTATCAAGTAATATTTGTAAGGTGCCGCATCATTAAAAAGTTTGCTTATTTCCATATTTTTATCCTTTTAAGTTTTAGAATTTGCCTTTATTTCATTAATACTTAATTAAGGCATCTTCAGGATTCATTGTCATCTCCAAAATTAAACTAATTATAGTTTATAAATACTTAAATTATACTTTTTCTATAATTTATTAATTAAAATATAAAATTTATCACAATAATAGAGAAATACAATGAAAGTTATAGAAAGAATTAACGAAATACTGAAAGAAAAAAATTTAAGCAAAAAGGAAATTGCGAACCGCTTGATTGATTTGGGTTTGCGTGCAAGCAAAACAGGTGAAACACCCACTATTTCAAGCATTTATGCTTATCTCAATGGTAATATAGAATTAAAAGCCGATATGATACCTTTTATCGCTGAAGCATTAGGCATATCCGAGCAGGAGCTATTTAGCGGCACAGATTCTCATAGAATCTTACGCAAAATCTATGCACGCAATCCACTTTATAGCAAATATAATCATATTATAGAACTTCTTGAATATATCTCCCCAAAATCCCTTGAAACACTTGAAAAAACACTTCTTAGCTATAAACAAAAAACATTAGAACTCAATCATATTATTGAAAAAATATAAGTAAAACAATATTTAGAAGGGGTGTTAAGTTTGAAGAATCTTCATTAGATACACAAAAGATACCAAACAATGTATGAGCCAATTCTTAAAGATTTTATATTGAACTTAAAAAAATTAGGTGGCGGAGCGGACGGGGCTCGAACCCGCGACCCCCTGCGTGACAGGCAGGTATTCTAACCAGCTGAACTACCGCTCCATACTTGAATCCATAATTCTCAAACAATAATGGTGGTCGCTATAAGACTCGAACTTATGACATCCACCTTGTAAGGGTGGCGCTCTACCAACTGAGCTAAGCGACCAAAACCTGAAGCTTAAAAAGAAAGAACAAAAATAAAAGTGGTGACCCCGAGGGGACTCGAACCCCTGTAGCCACCGTGAAAGGGTGGTATCCTAACCGCTAGATGACGGGGCCACTTTTATCTTTGGTGGTGACCCGTGTTGGATTCGAACCAACGGCCCATTCCTTAAAAGGGAATTGCTCTACCAACTGAGCTAACGGGTCATCTGCTTTTCTTTTTCTTAATGCCCTCATATGCTTTGACACGAAGGAGCGACATTATAATGAGTTTGGCATAATTTGTCAAGAGTTCAGCTTACTTATTAACATCTCAAGCGCCTTAGCACAGCTTTGAGATTGCACCAAATGTCTATCGCCTCCAAAATGGCAATACTTTATCTCCGCTTGCTCACCCTTGCATTGCACGCCAATAAATACGCTTCCTACGGGCTTTTCTACGCTACCACCGCTTGGACCAGCAATACCACTTGTCGCAAGTGCTACATCTGCTTTACTTTGAGAGAGAATCCCCTCGCACATCTGCCTTACTACAGGCTCACTCACTGCACCATATAGCCTAAGATTCTCTTCACTCACGCCAATCCAAGAAGATTTAATAGCATTTGCATAAGTTATCATCGCACCATCAAGCACTGCTGAAGCTCCATCAAGTGCGGTAAAGTGATAAACCAAAAGCCCGCCAGTGCAACTCTCTGCTATACCTACTTTCAATCCTTTGTTTTGGAGTAAAACAAGCGCACTTTGAGCTAAATCTGCGCATATAACTATGCTACTTTTTGTGCAATTTGACTTCATTTAGTAACTCCTCAAATACAAAATGCCTTAATATTGCCCTATATTCTTAAAAAATATGCTAATATAATAAGAATTTAACACTAACAGGAGGGCACAATGGGAAAGCAAGAAAGACAAATTGTCATTAGACCAGAGAGTGAGGGCAATATTCGGGATATTTATAAATCTAAAAATGGGCGTATGAAAGAGGACTTTTATCTTGAAGAGCTCACAAAGCTTCAAATAGAACTTCTTAAACTACAAAATTGGGTAAAAGACACAAACCAAAAAATTGTTATTATTATGGAGGGACGCGATGCAGCAGGTAAAGGCGGTACGATTAAGGCTCTTACAAGTCATATGAACCCACGAGGTTGCCGCGTAGTTGCTCTGAATAAACCAACAGAGACAGAAAAAACAGAATGGTATTTCAAACGCTATATTAGCACATTGCCAAGTGGTGGGGAAATTGTATTCTACGACAGAAGTTGGTACAATCGTGCAGGAGTAGAGAGAGTAATGGACTTTTGCACACAAGAGCAATATAAGGAATTTATCACACAAGTGTCTAATTTAGAGCAAATGCTTATAGCAAGCGGCACAATGATTTTTAAATATTTCCTTGATGTTGGACGAGATGAGCAAAAACGCCGCATTTTACGCCGCAAAACTGACCCTCTTAGAATGTGGAAACTAAGTCCCATTGATGGTAAATCTCTTGATTTATGGGAACAATACACTGAAGCATTCGAAAAAATGTTTGCTCGCACGCATACACATATCTGCCCTTGGACGATTGTTAATACTAATGATAAAAAACGCGCACGATTGAACATTGCACGTGATATTCTAAGCAAAATTGATTATGAAGGCAAAGACCAGACGGCTGTATGTCTTTTGCCAGATCCAAGCATTGTTTGGGCTTATTCACAACGTCAATCAAACGATATGGACCCCACAAAAGAAGTTCAAAAGCAACTCAAAGAAGCTAAACAAGCGGAAAAAAAGGCTAAAAAAGCTGCAAAGGAGTTAAAAGAAAAAAAGGCTAAACTTGAAAAGGTTGCACAAGAAGAAAATAAGTCTGAAAAAGTTAAGAGCGAATCCAAACCAAGCAAAGCCGCTCCTGCCAAGGCGGTAACTAAGCCTGTTAAAGCTGAAAGCAAAGCTACTTCAACGAACACTACTAAAGGTGCTTGATCTTAAATTGAGCAAATCCCTAGCGTAAAAACCTATTCTAGGCTTTTATCGCTTAAGGATAGGCAAATCTTTTCAAGCTTATATAAGGAATTTCTATGAAAAAAAGATTTTTATTGTTCTTTATAACAAGTTTTTTACAAGCAGCTCACTGGGGCTATGGCATAGATGATGGAGCAGAGAAATGGGCTTCTCTTAGTCCGGACTATGCTCTTTGCAAAACGGGTAAACGCCAATCTCCTATTAATATCACTCACTCTCATCTTAAGCCTACTGAAAATCAACTCCGCTTTTCATATGGACATCAAGAAAAGGTAAAAAATATTATAAATAACGGACACTCTGTGCAAATTAATTTTCAAAATGGTAGTGCAGTAAGATTGAAAAACACTTATTATTCCCTTGTGCAACTCCATTTTCATAGTCCTTCTGAGACACAGATTGAGGGCAAAAATTTCCCGATGGAAATGCACATCGTGCATCAAGATAAACAGGGCAACACTCTTGTGATTGCAGCACTTTTTGAAGAGGGAAAAGAAAATCCCTCACTTCATAAAATTATTGAATCTATGCCTCAAAAAGTAAATCAAAGCAAGCCCTTTGGCACACTCAACATTAATAATATTTTGCCCAAGCAAAGCGGATATTATGCCTTTGATGGGAGCTTAACCACGCCACCTTGTAACGAAAATGTCCAGTGGGTAGTATTTGTTAATCCTATTCAAATCTCCAAAAAACAAATTGAAACTTTTCAAGCAGTCCTTCACCATAATGCAAGAAATGTGCAGCCCCTTGGTGATAGGATAATTGAAGTTGCTCCACCTCTTCCGATTACGTATTAAGATTCTCTAATGTATTTTAAAATACAATGCATTCTTAAAAAGGAGATATATGCAACTCAAAGGTAAAAATAATTTAAGTCTTGCCACACCTATATATGCAACTGATTTAGATGAAAGTTTTTGTATTATTGATATGCGTTATCCTGAAGATTATGAGATTTGTCATATCCATAATTCACATCAACTCAATAATCCTTATGACATCTATGCACTTGCCAAAAAACACCCCGATAAAAAATGTGTGCTTGTGTGCTACTCTGGGCATATGGCAAGTATTCTAGGCACAGAGCTTGTGCAAGAGGGACTAGAGAATATATACTTTTATGACGATGAGTTTGCTACACTTGAGAATGCAAATATTCAACTCATCACTAAATAATGCTATAATCATACAATCATACCAAGAGGAAGGAATATTATGAGTTTTCTATCAAGTGTGCTTTATACGTTATCAAATATCAATATGATTTTTTATATCGTAGCATTTTTATTTGGAGGAATCCCTTTTGGATGGCTTTTGGTCAAAGTGCTCTATAAGGTGGACATTCGCGATATTGGCTCAAAAAGCATTGGTGCAACAAATGTCTATCGTGCAGTTAAGGAGATTGATGAATCTAAAGCAAAATATCTCTCTATTTTGACAATTATCCTTGATGCAACAAAGGGTCTAATTGTCGTGCTTGGGGCAAAACTTTTAGGAATGAGTTATGAGACACAATGGAGCATTGCACTTTTGGCAATTTTGGGGCATTGTTACAGCCCTTATTTAGGATTCAAAGGAGGTAAGGGTGTAGCCACAGCAATTGGCTCTGTATTGTTACTTATCCCTGTAGAGGGCATATGTGGCTTAATTATATGGGGCATTGTGGGCAAAGTCTTTAAAATTTCTTCCATTTCTTCACTTATAGGTGTGCTAGGCACGATTGGATTAACTTTTGTATTGCCCTATATCTTGCCATTGCCAGATTGCATATCTATTATTAAACAAATTAATACTCACACGCCCTTAGTGCTTATAGGATTATTTATTTTTTATACGCATATACCCAATATCAAACGTCTTTTTAGCGGAGAGGAAAATAAAGTGTTATAATGGAGCAAATTACACTACACATTGAGAATCTCACCTTTGAAGCAATTATTGGAATCTTAGAGTGTGAGCGGCTTAGCCCACAAAAAATCCTTGTTGAAGCACATATCACCTATACTTATCAATCGGAGCACTATCTTGATTATGTGCTTATAAGTGAGATTATCCGTCATCATCTCCAAACAAAGACTTATAAGCTTTTAGAATCTGCACTTATTGACATTATTGATGAGCTCAAAGCACAATTTAATACAATAACTTGTATCACTTTATGCATCAAAAAGCCCGATATTCTTGCTCCACTTGTTGTTGGCGCAAGTGTTACTAAGACATTTTAATGCCCTATTCTTGCTTTTTTTGTAAAAGTTTATTCAAGCGATGTTGATTTGCCTCGCTCACTTTTGCTCCTAGCTCAATAAGTTTTTGAGCGGCTTGGATTTGAGGCTTACGCTGAAAGTTTTTACCACTTAATGCAGCATCAAGCGGTGTTTCCCCAGCTTTTAAAGCATCAATGGGCATATCTTTTTGTGTAATGAGGTATTCTAAAAGCTCCAAATTTCCATCACGTGTAACAAAATGCAAGATATTACCACCACCAAAGTCATTAAGAAACTCCTCATCAAAATACAACATAAGCTCTAAAATATTGGCATCTCCAAAAGTAACTATACCATTAGTTTGTGGATATTTAGGATTATTATAAGTTGCACCTTGAGCAAGTAGCTCCCAAAACATATCATAGCGATGATACATTGCGCTTAAATCAAGTGCGCTTACACCATTAACATCATAGATTCTATTTCCCAGCTTAAAGGCTCCTGAAAAAGCATAATCATCAGACATCATTCTATCAATATTAAAGCGCGGAGATATTTTTTGTGAGAGAATATCTATATGTCCAGAATCTGCAAGAATAGCTCTAAACACTTTAGGAGAATTAAATACAATGGATACCATAAGAGGCGTAATTTCAAGTCGAGGAGAATAAGTTGTATAAAATAAAAAATACCTGCTCCACTCATTGGCATCAAGCATTTTTTTATAAGTGCTCACATCATCATTAATAATTGCTTTAAGAAATTTTTGTTCTTTTATACATTGTGAAATTGCATCTTTATTTTTATAATGGGAATTTGGCGTAATACCTTTAAGAATATCTACTTTTTGACAATTTACTTGAAGTAAAGATTTGAGGCTTTCTTCAAGGCTTGGTGGATTATCTATGTTCCACTGCTTAGAAAACCACCCTCCAAAAACAAAATTACAAATACAGACGCTCATAAGAATATATCTTTTAAGCATAATATTTAACTCCATAACTTATCTTTTTATCATATAATCTATAAGGCTTTAAAACTACAAAAGAGTATTATCTAACTTTTATATGAATGTGTCAAATATTATTTTGATACCTTATAAATGTGTAAATTCTCCGCATACTTTCTTCTACACCAAGCACAGCAAGAGCTTCGCATACACCAATACCACCGCTTTTACCTAGCAAAGCGCAACGCAATGTCGGCATAAGTTTGCCTATTTTTATCTGATGCTCCAAGGCAAACTGATGCAAATAAGATTCAATAATATTTGGATTATCCTCCCACGAAGCCATATTGAGATTTTTGCATAACTTATTAAGCCATTGTGTCGCATTTGCATCAAGTTTTATGCGCATTTTTTCATCATAGCTACAAGGTGCATTCATTACTTCATTAAAGCCTTGTGCAAAACTCACTAATGTATTACTTCTATCCTTAAGTGCAGGATAGAGAATCTCACGCTTAGATTCTGATAACTTTGTTACCCCAAAATGTCCTAAAAGCTGCTCAAGGAGAGTATTGTCCATATATTTAATATAATGTTGATTAAGCCAAAGTAATTTATCTTCATTATACGCGCTAGGCGAGCTATTAAGTTCATTTGGATTGAAAAGCTCAAGCATCTCTTCAAGTGAAAAAATTTCTTTATCACCATAACTCCAACCAAGCCGAACAAGAAAGTTTAAAATTGCCTTTGGCAAATAACCCATTTTAGCGTAATCCATTACACCCATTGCTCCATCTCGTTTGCTTAGCTTTTTTCCTTGAGAATTAAGAATCATTGGCACGTGAAAAAATCTAGGTAGAGCAAACCCAAACGCATTATAAATAATAATTTGCTTTGGTGTATTGCTCAAATGATCATCACCACGTATCACATCTGTAATGCCCATAAGAGCGTCATCTACTGCCACAACAAAATTATAAGTAGGTGTGCCATCACTGCGCGCAATGATAAAATCATCAATTTCTTTGGCATTGATACTTATTTGTCCCTTGATACCATCTACAAATTCTATATTACCTTCAAGTGGAGCTTTTATGCGCACCACAGGTTGGACTCCTTGCGGAGGTATGCCTGTAAAATCACGATAGCGATTATCATAACGCGGTGTTTGTTTATTTTTTTCTTGTTCCTTTCTTAATGCGTCTAACTCTTCTTTACTCATATAACAATAATACGCTTTTTTACTCTCTAAAAGCTGTTGAATATATGTTTTATACAAATCAAAACGTTGACTTTGATACACTACTTCACCATCATAATCTAACCCCGCCCACTCAAATGATTCTATAATCGCTTTTGTTGCTTCCATAGAGTTGCGTGCTAAATCTGTATCTTCAATGCGAAGCAAAAACTTTCCTCCATTTGCTCGTGCATAGAGGTAATTAAACAATGCTGTGCGTAAGCCACCAATATGCAAATATCCTGTGGGTGAAGGTGCAAAACGTGTAACAATCTTATCCATCACAAACCTTTGAAAATAAAAAATGTTTGGGATTGTATACCAACTTAACTTAATGCCATATTTGATATTTTTTATTACAATGCAAAAGATAATGACAATGGCATATTTGCCTTAAAATCAGAATCTCGCACAAAGGAAAAATAATGTTTGCAATTACAGGAGGAGGAACAGGTGGACACTTAGCTATTGCTAAAGCACTTGCACAAGAAGCCCAAAAAAACAATCAACAATCAATTTATATTGGCTCACAGATAGGACAAGATAAAACGTGGTTTGAAGGAAGCTCACTTTTTACGCATTGTTATTTCTTAGATTCAACAGGAGTGGTGAATAAAAAGGGTTTGGGTAAAATCAAAGCTATTTTTAAACAACTTAAAGCAGCGTGGGAAGCGCGAAATATCCTTAAAAAACACAAGATTGAATATGTTATTAGTGTCGGGGGCTTTAGTGCAGGAGGAGCGAGCATAGGTGCAATTTTAAGTAATACACCCCTTTTTATCCACGAACAAAATGCCATTAAAGGCAAACTCAATGAGATTCTCACTCCCTTCGCAAAAGCTATATTTGGTAGCTTTGAGGGCAAAAGCAAAAACTTTATTCACACTTCATATCCTGTGCGTGATGAATTTTTTACCCATTCACGAGTGCGTGAAAAGCTGCACCACCTCCTCTTTTTGGGTGGATCTCAAGGTGCAAAAGGAATCAATGACTTTGCTTTACAAATTGTGCCAGAATTATTAAAAAGAGGGATTACTATCGCTCATCAATGTGGAGAAAGAGACTTTGAACGTATCAAAAAAGCTTATGAGCATATTGGCATATTGGATAAAGTTGATGTTTTTGCCTTTGATAAAGAAATTGTATTGCGTTTGCAAAAGGCAGATTTGTGCATTGCGCGTTCAGGTGCTTCAAGTCTATGGGAAATGAGTGCAAATGGACTTATTGGGATATTTGTCCCCTACCCATATGCAGCAAAAGATCATCAATACTATAATGCTTTGCATTTTACCAAACAAGGATTAGGATTACTTCTTAGAGAATCGCAACTTGATATGCTACGAGTTTTTACATTTATAGAATCTTTGCAAAAACAAGAAGACTCATTAAGTGAAAAATCTCATTTGCTAATGAGCAAAATACAACCTAATGGAGCAAAAGAGATTTTAGAGCATATTGCATCTTTGATGTCTCATTAAAAGCAAGCTTATATTTTCCCTTTAAATAACTTGCTTTAATAAAGTTTGCTATACTTTTACCGACCCTTTCATCTAGCTGGCCAAGGATATCACCCTTTCTCGGTGAAAACGGAAGTTCAAATCTTTCAAGGGTCGCCATTAGTTTTGTTTAAGGATAGATTTTGAAACTTATCTCGTGGAATGTTAATGGGTTGCGCGCCTGTATGAATAAAGGCTTTATGGATTTTTTTAATGAAGTCAATGCTGATATTTTTTGTATTCAAGAATCTAAAATGTGCAAAGAACAAGCTCAATTTCACTTTGAAAATTATAAAGAATATTGGAATAGTGCAGAAAAAAAGGGGTATTCTGGCGTGGTAATCTTAAGTAAAACTCAACCTATCAATGTCGCCTACGATATGGGAATAACATATCACGATAAAGAAGGACGCATTATTACAGCAGAATATCCACATTTTTATCTTGTCAATGTCTATACACCCAATTCTAAACGTGAGCTAGAACGACTAGATTATCGTATGAAATGGGAAGATGACTTCAGGGCATTTGTTAAAAACCTTGAAAATCATAAATCCGTTATTATTTGTGGTGACCTCAATGTAGCTCACCAAGAAATTGACTTAAAAAACCCAAAAACAAACCGCCGCAACGCAGGATTCACAGATGAAGAGCGAAATAAAATGAGTGCGCTTTTAGACACTGGATTTATTGATACTTTCCGTTACTTTTATCCCACACTCACAGGGGCTTATAGTTGGTGGAGTTATATGGGCAAAGCACGCGAAAACAATACAGGGTGGCGAATTGATTATTTTCTTTGCTCACAATCTCTCGCTCCTTCTCTTAAAGACGCAAATATTTATCCGCATATTTTTGGTAGCGACCATTGCCCTGTAGGCTTAGAACTTAAACAATTATAAAAATGAGGGGAGGGATACATAATGAAAACGCACATTCTCAAGCTTCTTCAGCTTAAGCAGCTCTACAAACGCGTATCTTGTGGTGAGCAATACACAAATACATTTCATCATCCTTCACAACCACAAGCTGCTTTAGAAAATAATTTAGAATCTATTATTAAAAACTGCTCATTATGCAATCGCATTAAGCACTGCAAAGAACCCTCTTTTGGCATTTTAAATCCCCAAAGTCAGCTTTGTTTTGTAACCGAAATCCCTTTAGTTGATGAAAAAGGAGTATTTATCCAAAATAAAAGTGCGCTTATGATTCAGAATATCATTCATAATGTATTCAGGCTCCAAATGGATCATATATCGCTTTTATCGCTTGTAAAATGTGATGCGCATAATCCTTACCTTGATAAAAGCAATATACTCTCCTGTATGGGATTTTGCCTCACACAACTACAAAAAATTACACCAAAAGTATGTATTTTACTGGGCAATCAAGTTGCTGAGCATATTTTGGGGCAACGTTTAGAACATAGTAGAATTTTATGGCACAATAACAAAAAGTTTTTAATTACTCATTCGCTCAATGAGCTTGTGCGTAATCCATCTCTAAAAAAAGAAGCACATAATGACTTTTTAATTGCAAAAGGACAGCTATGATACAAACTTTTCGTTTTAAATTAATCTCACTTATGTGTTTTTTTACATTATTTACCTTAAATGCTTTCGCCAAAAGCTACATCATCTCCCCTCTTCCATTACCACAGCAAGAAATCATTAATGTTGATACAGGCAAATGCAGCAATTCGTGTTTGTTTGATTTTTTTGCTAAAGGGCAATTTTTTTCATTTATCGCTTTTTTTGACCCACAAACAAATAATACCGAATTGCGTTCAAAACTCTCTGAAGCATTAAGTGATTTGGGCATATTTAATCAAATGCTCCCTCCTACATTACAAGGCAATGCCAAAATAAAACTTGCTCTTTTAATGCCTAAAAAAATCATTGGACGCTATTCGGCAAGTAGCATTGATACAATTTTAGCCTATCTTATGGCACGAGGCAATGATTTTGTATTTGAGATTTTTGATACAGGCGATGAGAGCGCAACAAACCTACGCAACACTTACGCTAAAATTGCTCAAGAAGATTATGATTTTGTCATCGCTATCCTTACAGCAAATGGCACACAAGAATTTGTCAAGCTCAATATAACACTACCAACCTACCTCCCCACTATCAATAAAAAACAAGTTAAAGCTAACTCTATTGATAAGAATCTTATTTTTGGAGGAATTGATTATGAAGCGCAAATTGAACTTCTCCTCTCTCTTGCAGGAGGAAAATCTATTGTTGCTTACAATGATAGTAGCTTCATTGGGCGCAATTTAGGAGCAATGTTGAAAGATAAAAGCGGACGTGTTATCTTTGAGGAGGTCATAGATGCTAAATCAGCCACTACTATTACTCAAAAACTTGGCACCTATAGGCAATTTATTGGAGGAAATGCTGTATTTTTTAACACTCCCGTAGTCAAAACAGGACTTATAGCTTCACAGCTTGCACTCTCTAAACAAAAACCAGATAAGCTTCTCTCTACACAAATTAACTTCAATCCTTCACTACTCTTGCTTATACAAAAAAGTGAGCGTAAGAATCTATTTATTGCAAATGTTATTAACAATCAAAATCAACGACTTGTAGAGTATGCTTCACTATTGGGTGGAGATTTGCGCTATGATTGGGTAAATTATTCCACTGCCATAGGAGTAGAGCAACTCATAGCTCCACAAATTATCCAAAGCAATCGTTTCTTTAAAGAAAATGTGAAAGATGCGCAAGTGGAATATGTGAATAAAATCTTTAAGAGTGATACAAAAAATTTCTATGAATATTAATAAAGACTATCCCTTTACATTTGAATCACACGCTTGCAAGAGTTGCGGAGGGAAGTGCTGCACGGGCAAGAGTGGTTATGTATTTGTAAGTATTGATGAAATGCTAGATATTGCCTCATCATTAAATCTTGATTTTGAATCTTTTACGCGTTCATATGTGCGCAAAGTAGGATATCGATTCTCATTTATTGAAAAAGCCGATAATGGCGCATTATCGTGTATATTTTTTAACACATATACCAAAGAATGCAATATTTATAAACATCGTCCTAAACAATGCCGTGATTTTCCTTTTTGGGAAGCACATAAATCTCTTGATGAAAATGCTCTTGCTATGCTTATGCACGAATGTCAAGGCATACGCACAAAAAAGGAATAAAATGAAATATCTTTTTGCTGTTTTATTTACATTATGCTTTGGTCTTGCAACACTAAGCTATGGAGCATTTGATGAAGATAGTTATCTTTTTGAAGCTATTGAACTTGAAACCCAAAACGAATTTGCCAAAGCGCGTGATATGTATCTTGTGCTTTATGAAGAAACACGCAAACTTGAATACTTTAAAGAAGCCATTTTGCTTTCCTCAATGCTTGATAATCCCTCTGCTACGCTTGATTTTGCCAATGAATACGTTGCACAAGGTGGTGCAAAAGATTTAGTAATTCATAAAGTATTTTTAGATTGCTATCTCAAATTAGGATTAAGCGAGCACGCCCTTGAAGAAGTCAAAATCATCGCCAAAAGCGAAGATTCTCCTATTTTAGATGATATTTTAGGCTCACTCTACGCTTCAAAAGGTGATTTTAAAAAATCTCTTATAGCTCTTAATCGCGCGTATGAGCGCACTAAATCACAAGATGTTTTGCAAAAAATAGTTGCTGTGCATCTTACACAAGGACACAATAATGAAGCACTTAAAGCATTAGATTCTCATATTGAACAATATGGCTGTGCAGGTAATTTTTGTAAATTTAGTATTGAAATTTATGGGCGTTTTTCTCAAAGCGCAAAAATTGAGCAAATTTTCAAAACCGCTTTTGAAAAAAATCCTACTATTGAAAACGCACAAAACCTTATCCTTATTTATGCGCACTCAAAAAAATTTAAGCAAGCCTCACAAATTGCTAAGCAATTCCCCTTTAAACCACAGATTCTCTTAGAGCTCTATATCGCACAAAAAGATTATCTTAATGCCTCTAAACAAGCAAAAATTCTCTATCAAGAGAATCATAATCCCTATTTTCTTGCATTAGAACAAATTTATATGTTTGAATCTTTAACAAACAAGCAAGATGTAAAACAAATAAAAAATATAGCAGAGAATCTCCAAAAAGCTCTCACATTAATGCAAACTCCCAATAAAGATACGCCCAAAAATAATCGTGTTGATGCTTCATTGCAAAATTCACAAAATAGCGATATAGGCTTTTTTTTAAATTTTTTGGGATATTTAATGATTGATTATGAAATTGATGTAAAAAAAGGTGTGGGGCATATCAAAAAAGCACTTGAGATTTCCCCTCGTAACCCTGCATATTTGGATTCTCTAGCGTGGGGATATTATAAACTTAAAGATTGCAACAATGCAATTGAAACTTTTAAACTTATCCCCCAAGATGAAATAAAAAAAGAACAAGAGCTTCAAGAGCATAAAAAACTTATTGAAAGCTGCAACATACGCTAAATCACACTATTTTTATGGAGCAATTCGCCCTCATAAAGAAATATAGAGGGAGTATAATCTATATTTTTTATCGCATCTTTTTTCGCAAAAGAAAGCACGAGATTCTCTTTTGCGCGTGTGATTGCCACATAAAAAAGCCGTCGTTCCTCTTCCAAACTGCCACCTTTGCTCATAAGTTTTCGGTTAGGAAATCGTCCATCCATTAAATCCACTACATATACATTTTGAAATTCTAACCCTTTTGCAGCGTGCACACTCAATAAATGCACCCCGCTTCCTTCAGTTGCCTCGCTTGAACCTAGAATCATTGCATTTAAAAATTTACTTAAATCGTCATAGTTTTTTGATAAATCATACAAAAGAGAGAGTTTGCGCTTAATAGATTCTAAAGCATTTTCTAAACGCGTATCATCAATACTGCCATCTTTGTTTTTTGCGCGTGTGTGCGCAAGAATGTGCATAATTCCTTGAAAAAACTTTGCATTCATAATGCGTAAAATAAGCACCTTTGGACTATGTAATGTATATATAGAATGAAGCATATCATAAAAATCACTTAAAAATATCGCGCTTTCTTTATTAAGCTTGGGGTGTTGCAAAATCAGATGAGAAGCAAATTGTGGCGAGATAAGCTCATTGAATCTCGCTTGGGATTCTAAGACAAAAAAATCATCAAAAAGCCCTAATTGTGTATTTTTATTACGTTGTTTATACGCTTTTATTGCGCTATTTGGCTCAAACATACCTTTATGGCAATTACCTTCACCTAGCGTGAAAAGTGCCTCATAAATATCTTTTGCTATAACTTCGCCTATCCCTTTGCCATAGCTCAATGTATGAATATACGCCATCATATCGCGCGGATTATGCACTAAAGAACAAATATCAAGCAAAAGGCGAACTTCTTTGGTATCAAAAAAACTGATGCTTCCTTTGCGTTTAGAAGGTATATTTAGCTCTCTTAAACTCGCCTCAATCCCATCAGCACTTGAATTGTTGCGAAAAATAATTGCCGTATCTTCATAAGAACAATTGCTTGAAGCAATATGCTTTGCAATCCCTTGATATTGCAAGAAAAGTTCATCATACCATACAAGCTTAGGTGGAGCAAAATCTCCTTGTTTTACTACTTCTAAATGTTTGGGATAAATGCGCTCGTTATTTTGGATAACTTTATTTGCAAGATGTAAGATATGTTTGCTTGAACGATAATTTTTGCTTAGCGTAAAAACCCGCGCATCTTTATATTTCTCTCTAAAACCACTAATAATGCTTATATCCGCGCCATTAAAAGCATAAATACTTTGATCATAATCCCCTACGCAAAAGAGACTTGGAGTGTTAAGCGCATCAAGAATAGAATCTTGCAAAGGGTTGGTATCTTGATATTCATCACATAGCACCTCCTTAAAAAGCACGCTCTGCCTTGCTTTTAATGCCTCTTTATAAAGCAAAAGTAAATCATTATAATCCGCATAATAATGTTGGCGCTTAAGCGCTGCAAATTCTGCTAAAACATCTTCATAAATTGGGATATAAATCTCTTGTTGCGGATTTCTCTGTATAATCCACGCTCCGAATCCACCGCTAAAAGCAGAATTAACAAAAAGTGAATAACTCTCATAAAGATATTGTGCAGAATATGGATTGACATCATTATCTGTAAAGATTCTCTTATCATAAAGACTTTTAAAAAGCATTTGAAGCTCTTTGGGCTGTTTGAGATGAATATGCTGATGTTCACGCAAAAAACGATAAGCCACAGCGTGAAAAGTGCCAGATTCAATATTTTTTGCTAAATTTTCACCAAAAATTTTCCCTATACGTGCAAGCATTTCGCTACTTGCTTTATTAGTAAAAGTAAGTAATAAAATATCTTGTGGTGCATAACCTTGATTCAAAAGATAAGCTATGCGCCCTACAATCGTAGCAGTTTTGCCCGTGCCAGCTGAAGCAATTATAAGATTATGTCCGCTTGATGCAGTAGCTGCCTCTGCTTGTTGGGCATTGAGTTGGGAAAGTGGCATAAGAGAGCAATTATCTATTGAGCGTCTCTAGAATCTCTTTTGACAAAAACTCTTTTAAAGGCAGAACTTTACTAAATTGAGGATATTCAGCTACAGGCAAGGTTGTAACTTGAAGTGCGCAAGCATTTGCAGGATTAAATACAAAAGGTGCCATAAGATTCACAACCGAATTTTCAATAGGCTTTTGAAGCACGACTACACAATATACCTCAACTTTATCACCTCTTGATTCGTCTAAATCAAGCAATCGCTCATCAGCTGTTGGGATAGTAAAGGCATAATCACACAATGAAAAAGGATTGATAAGTGTAATCTCAAAGGGTTGTTTCCCATCAAGACCGCGTATTTTGCTGAAAGTCTCATCAATTTTTTCTAACTCTATCTTTGTCGCATCAAAACCCAAAATTGGCATCTTTAGCTCATAAGTCATAATCGCCTCCATTTTATTTTTAGCATTTTGGTATTATAATACATTTAAAGCAAATTAAATACCAAAAGGCATTTTATGGAATCCAAAGCACAAGAAAAGCAAGAGCAAAAAAAAGGCTATAATCCACAAGATATAGAATCTAGATTCTATGCTATATGTGAGGAACGAGGCTATTTTGAAATTGAGGGGAATAAATCTCTCTGGCAAGATTGTGCGCCAAAATGCTTTAGCATTATGATGCCCCCACCTAATGTTACAGGAGTGCTTCACATAGGACACGCACTTACTTTTACTCTCCAAGATATTATCACAAGATTTAAACGAATGGAGGGCTTTAAAACACTCTATCAACCCGGCTTAGACCACGCAGGGATTGCTACTCAAAATGTCGTATTAAAACAGCTTTCAGCACAAGGTATAACTAAAGAATCTTTAGGGAGAGAAGCATTTATAGCTAAAGTATGGGAATGGAAAGAGCAAAGTGGGGGGGAGATTCTCAATCAAATGCGTCATCTTGGCATCACGCCTGCGTGGTCGCGTTTGCGTTTTACGATGGATAAAGGATTACAAAAAGCTGTAAAAAAAGCCTTTGTGCAATGGTATAATCAAGGGCTTATCGTGCAAGATAATTATATGGTAAATTGGTGCGTGAATGATGGTGCGCTTTCAGATATTGAGGTAGAATATGAGCAAAATCACGGCAAGCTTTATTATTTGCGCTATCCTATTAAAGATTCTGCTCAATCCCTCATCGTAGCTACCACGCGTCCGGAAACATTTTTTGGCGATACTGGCGTAATGGTCAATCCAAATGATGAACGATATAAGCATCTCATTGGTAAAAGCGTGATTCTCCCATTATTGGGGAGAGAAATACCTATTATAGCAGATTCTCACGTTGATATGAGTTTTGGAAGTGGCTGTGTAAAAGTAACACCTGCCCACGATATGAATGACTACGAAGTAGGTAAAAGGCACAATCTCCCATTTATTACGATTTTTGACGAAAAGGGTATATTCAATAAAAATGCAGGAATCTTTCAGGGACAAGAACGTTTAGAATCTCGCCCTCTTATTGTCCAAAAATTACAAGAAAATGGCTTTGTAGAAAAAATAGAAGATTATACAAATCAAGTTGGTAAATGTTATCGCTGCGGCAACATTGTAGAACCCTATATCTCCAAACAATGGTTTGTCAAAAAAGAAACAGCACATAATGCCATTCAACGTGTTAATAATGGCGAATTACATTTTTACCCTGCACAATGGCTTAATAATTATAATGCGTGGATGAGAGAACTCAAAGATTGGTGTATTTCACGGCAGCTTTGGTGGGGACATAGAATCCCTGTATGGTATTGTGAATGCGGCAATAAAGTCGCTTCAGAATCTGATAATCCTATCTGCCCTCAATGTCAATCCACTATCACAAAGCAAGATGAAGATGTGCTTGATACTTGGTTTAGTTCTGGATTATGGGCTTTTAGCACTTTGGGCTGGGGTAATGAGGATACAAATACTCAACCTCCCCTTTATCACGCAAATGATTTGGCAGAATTTTATCCTAATTCATTGCTTATTACGGGTTTTGATATTTTATTCTTTTGGGTGGCACGTATGATTTTAAGTGGAGAATCCTTACTTGATTCACTGCCTTTTAAAGATGTTTATCTTCACGCACTTGTGCGCGATGAAAATGGGCAAAAAATGAGCAAAAGCAAAGGCAATATCATTGACCCTATGGAAATTATATCCTCTTATGGGGCAGACACACTCCGCTTCACTCTAGCAATTTTATGCGCACAAGGGCGCGATGTGAAACTCTCTACTCAATCTCTTGAAATTTCTAAAAATTTCACAAATAAGCTTTATAATGCTACAAATTTCCTTAATATGTATTTGGAACAACTCGGCGGTAAAGAGGCTTTAAGAAAAGGTTTTGGCGATATTAACCATATACACATAAATACACCACTTGGACAATATATGTTAGTAAGATTCTATACTGCTACAAACGAAGTAAGAGCAGCACTTGAGAACTATCGTTTTAATGATGGGGCAAGTATTCTTTATCGCTTCTTATGGGGAGAATTTTGCGATTGGGGTATTGAACTTGCAAAAGCAAGTAAAGATTCTATTTATGAGCTAGGAGCAATCTTTAAAGCTGCGCTTATACTGCTTCACCCTTATATGCCCTTTATCACAGATGCGCTTTGGCATACGCTCAATGCAAGCGATATACAAACTTCCGATTCTATTATGATTCACTCTTATCCCAAAGCTATGGAAAAAAATGAGCAGCACTCGCAACTAGAGCGGACTTTTGAGGTTATTCAAGATGTCATTACTTCTATCCGCCGATTAAAAGCAATGCTTGAGCTTGGCTCTGCAAATATTGAGTGTATTTTTGTCAAACTCAATGCACCATTTGAACACTCACTCCTTGAGCAGTTTGTTTGCAAGCTTGCTAAAGTCAAAACTCTTTGTATCACACAGCAAAAGCCTAAAGATTGCGTAGGGGATGTAAGCAAATATTGTGAATGCTACATACAACTTGGAGAGATTGATTTACAAGCTATTGGCACTCGTTTGCACAATCAACGTCAAAAACTTGAAAAAGAAATTACCAAACTTCAAGCTATGCTTGGAAATGAAAATTTTATAAAAAATGCCCCAAAGGCTGTAATGGAACAAAATCAAAGTGCATTACACAATGCGCAAGAAAAATTGGATAAAATTAACGCTGAACTTATCGCGCTTGGATTGCAATCTTAAAAATACAAAGGAGAACAAATGAAAAAAATACTCTTGCTCGTGCTGTGCTTTTATCTTAGTGGCTGTGGAGATTCTTCACAAAAACAAACATATTATACGCAACTCATAGATGAAGTTATGGCTATCAAAGAACATAAAACACAAGATGCGCAAACTCATATATCCGAAGATGCGCAAGCACTTATTTCTCGTGCCCACACTTCGGGATATGAGCTTATTACGCCAAAGGAACTTTCTTTACATCTTGATGAATATATCATCATCGCTACATTGCCGCGAGGTATTTATAATCTTGGGCTTATCCCTGAAGCACGACACTTTGAATTTGCCCTAAGCCCATCGCTCAATGAAGATGGAAGTGATTGGAACTGGACAGCTGATGCACTTGGGAGGACGCAAGAAGATTTTATCAAGCTTTTAGGCGAAGATAAAGAAGCAAAAATTCTTTTTTATGATAGTGGCGAAAATATCTTCTCTCCTGTGGGAAGCGCTCACGTAGGATTATTATGGGCAAAGCATTTAGGTTATACACATCTTTACCGCCTCATAGGCGGACAAAATGCGTGGAAAGATATGCACTTGCCTCTTAGCACACAGGTTCCACATTGTTGTCAAATGTAAATAAAATTTTGACTCTATTAAAGAACTGCACACTTTGCGCATATTGTAAAGATTCTATAAAGAATCTTGCAAAAGGTTGCAATCCCACATTTACAGAAATGCAAAATTTTACAAAAGCTCCCAATTTTGAATGGGAGAAAACTCGCAAAAATACAAATGCAAAAAAAGGCTATTTTACAAATCTTAATCCCCAAATGCCACATATCAAACGCGCGTCTTGGTGGGAAGTTGCAAGATTCTATCTTTTTAAACCCAAAAATGCTAAGCCCAAACGCCCTTTGCCTTTTATTAAAACCAATTTCAAAACACTCTATACAAAAAATCCTGCCGTTGTATGGTTTGGACATTCCTCACTCCTTATAAATTATGAGCATTTTAAAGTTCTTATTGACCCTGTTTTTAGTGATTATGCTTCGCCAAAAGCTTGGATTAATCGTGCTTTTAAATCTGATGTCTCTTGGAGTGATGATGATTTTGATAACATTGATGTGCTTGTGATTACCCACGACCATTATGACCATTTAGATTATCCTACAATAATAGCTCTCAAGGATAAAGTCAAACTTTTTGTTGTTCCGTTGGGTATCGGCTCTCATTTGCGCTTTTGGGGTGTAGAATCTGATAAAATTACAGAACTCTATTGGTGGCAAAGTTTAAGCCTTGCTCCTGCTATTAAAATCA
The DNA here is from genome assembly GCF_000762925.2 of Helicobacter sp. MIT 03-1614. Lineage (NCBI taxonomy): Bacteria > Pseudomonadati > Campylobacterota > Epsilonproteobacteria > Campylobacterales > Helicobacteraceae > Helicobacter > Helicobacter sp. MIT 03-1614. The sequence continues at coordinate 28,678 of NZ_JRMS02000003.1, read as the reverse complement.
CTTCTACTCCTTCACAACATAGCTCTGGCAGAGGAATGCAATGGGATAGGACACTTTGGACTTCTTATGTTATGGAAATTAAAGACAAAAGAATTTTTCTAAGTGGCGATGGAGGGTATTATACACACTTTAAAGAGATTGGAGATAAGTTTGGTTGTATTGATTTAGCGATTTTAGAAAATGGGCAATACAATATTGCGTGGCAATATTCACATTCTTTTACACCTCAAGTTCTTCAAACTGCCCTTGATTTAAAAGCTAAAATGATTATGCCTATCCATTATGGACGATTTGTTGCAGGAAGTCACGCGTGGAATGAACCGCTCAAAAATCTTATTGCGCTCTGTGATGCACATTCCTTACCTATAAGTGCACCAAAAATAGGTGAGGTTTATGAGCTAAATACTCCGCCTAAAATGGAAATATGGTGGAACTTTTAGAGTTGCTTTTACTTACGAAGCTCTTTAATACGAGCAGCTTTGCCTCTTCTTGAACGTAGATAATAAAGTTTCGCTCGGCGAACCCTTCCTATGCGTAATACCTCTATGCTATCTAAACTTTCACTATACAGCGGAAAAGTCTTTTCTACACCTATATTATTTGCGCCCATTTTTCTTGTGGTAAATGTCCTATCAACACCATTGCCACGAATAGAAATGCACACGCCTTCAAAGTGCTGGATTCTCGTTTTATCACCCTCTTGGATTTTAATCCCTAATCGGAGCGTATCCCCTGCCTTAAATTGCGGCACTTGTTTCTTACCAATTTGTGCTTCTTGGAAACTCTGAATATATCTATTCCTCATTTTACAACCTTATTATTTAATTGCTGCTGCTCAATAAATACGCGATATGCTTGATACAAATCTGGTCTAAAATATTTTGTCTTACATATCGCCAAGCGTTTTTTTAAGCCCGAGATTTTACTATGATTTCCCTTTGAATACTCTGAAGGTGTAGCAGAAAATTTTATTTTTTGATTAAAAATTTTAGTAAAATTTGGTGCTTCAAGAAGATAATCCTCAAAACTCTCTCCTTGCAGAGAATCTGCATTCCCAAGCACTCCTTGAATATGCCGTGCAATACTATCACACAACATCAATGCAGGCAACTCGCCTCCTGTAACAATAAAATTACCCACACTCATTACCTCATTGGCATATTGTTCCACCAAACGTTCATCAAAACCCTCATATCGCCCACACACAAAGGTAATATGCTTTTTATGGCTTAAACGCAAAGCGTCATATTGCTGAAAGGGTTTGCCACAAGGACTTAAAAAAATAATATGAGAATGTGTTAATGTCTGCAATGCTACCCCTAATACATCAGCTCTTATAACCTGCCCTGCACCACCACTAATTGGTGGCTCATCAACCTTTTGATATTTATCAAGAGCATAATCACGAATATTGAGTGTTTCTACACTAATAAGCCCATTTTGAAGCGCTCTTTTAAGTATAGAATCTGTAAAATAAGATTCTATAAGTGTAGGGAAAAGTGTCAAAAAAGAAAATTGCATATTCAACTCTGCTCCAAAATTCCCAAAGCATTGCGCGTGAAAACGCCATTTGGAGAAAGAGAAAGCACAAAATGCTCAATATTGGGAATAAAAAATTGCTTATTCAAACCTTTGCTCACAAGTGCTGAATCTGTCGCCACAAGAAGATAATCAAGTGTGCCAATGCGCTCTATATCTTTGATTTTGCCTAGCTTTAACTCCCCATTTTCAAACCTATCGCATACATCTGCACCTATGATTTCTTCCCACAAAAACTCTCCCTCTTTTAACTCACACATAGCCTTGCTTTCTTCAAATGTAGAATAAAGCTCACAATGAACAAGCTTAGCGGCACTTTCACGCGAAACATATCCTTCAAATTGCACAAGATTTTTTGCAAGATTAAAAGAATGAATACAAAGTGTGCCAAAAGATTTCGTATGAAAAGAAGCTTTTGGCACAAAAATTGAAGGGAAATCACTCATAATATGCAACTTTAATCCCCCATTCACTCCTACAAGACGACCTATTTTAGCAACCAAAAGAAAAGAGGATTGCTTCATTGTTAAGTTTAATGAGCCTGCACAGCGATTCTATAATTTTTGCCATCTTTGGCTTTGGTGCCAGATATAAAAGTCTTAAGAGAGCCCACCATTTTACCATCACGTCCAATCAATCGCCCTACATCTTCAGCATCAGCAAGGATAATAATTTCACAAGTGTTATCTTCCATATCTTGCATCTGTATTTGTATTGCCTCAGGTTTATTTGCAATCTTTTTTGCATATTCCTTAATAAAATTTTCAACCATATTTTGATCTTTAATTTACTTTTTTGAGGTGAGCTTCGCTACTCTCTCACTCATTTTTGCACCGACATTTTTCCAATATTCCAATCGCTGTGCATCATATTTGACAAGCGCAGGTTCAACCAAAGGGTTATAATATCCAAGCGATTCTATCCAACCGCCGTCCCGTTTTTTACGAGAATCTGTTACTACGATACGATAAAAAGGTTTTTTCTTGCGCCCCATTTTGGTAAGTCTAATCACTGTTGCCATTTGCTCTCCTTGAAAATTTAACTCTATATAAAAGCCGCATTATAGTTTATTTTGCTTAAATCATCATTATTTTATTATTTTGGTATCCTAAGATTTCCCATCATACTCATAAGCTCCTGCATACCACCTTTTTGGGAGAGTTTCTTGGCAAATTTCGCAGCTTGGTCAAACTGCTTGATAATACGATTTATATCACTGACTTCCAACCCGCTCCCTTGCGCTATTCGTTTGCGTCTTGAGCCATTAAGCAAATCTGGATTCTCCCGTTCTTTTTTTGTCATAGAATTTACCATCGCGCGAATATTTTTAATCTCGCTTGATTTGTCCAAATCCACATCTTTAAGTGCATTTGCCATACCTCCAAGACCTGGAATCATTGAAGCGATTGAACTCATTGAACCAAGCTTTTTTACATTTTCAATTTGTGCGATAAAATCTTCAAACCCAAATTGCCCTTTTTTAATTTTTTTTGCAATAGTTTTAGCCTCTTCTTGATTGATGACATTTGCTGTCTTCTCTGCAAGTGAGGCAATGTCTCCCGCTCCCATAAGGCGCGAGATAATTCTATCGGGAATAAAAATATCAAAATCCGCTATTTTTTCTCCACTTCCAATAAATTTAAGTGGAATGCCTATCTGATATGCAATTGAAAGGGCTATTCCTCCTTTAGTATCACTATCAAACTTAGAAAGAATAACGCCATCAATCCCAATTTTCTCATCAAAATGCTGTGCTGAACGGATTCCATCTTGTCCGCTTAGAGAATCTGCTACATATAAACATTCACTCGCAGACACTGCACGCTTTATTTCCTCAAGTTCGCTCATCAACACCTCATCAATAGCTAATCGCCCAGCACTATCAACGATAACTATGTCATAATGCGCTTCAATCGCCTTTTGCTTTGCCTCTTTTGCTACATATACAGCATTATTTGGCTGACTTGAATGTGAAGGAGTAAAAATATCTACTTCTATACTTTGTGCGAGTTGAGTGAGCTGCTCAATAGCTGCTAAGCGGTGTAAATCACACGCTACAAGCAACACTTTTTTGCCCTTTTGCTTGAAATAAAGAGCAAGTTTAGCACTTGAAGTGGTCTTACCGCTTCCTTGTAAGCCCATCATTATGATAACACTTGGAGGTGTGGGTGAAAAACTTATGCCATAACTTTTTGAAGATTGGAGAATCTTGCTTAGAGCATCTTGGAGCGCATTTATGAAATTTTGCTTGCCAATACCCGCTTCTTTGGTGCGCTGTTGCACTTCCTGTATAATTTGCTTTACTGCTTTATGATACACATCATTTTTTAATAATGTCTTTTTTAATTCATCGCACGCCCTCTGCAATGATTTTTCATCATCGGAGAAACGAATTTTATTAATAATACCTTTAAATGAGCTTGTCAGCGTATTAAACACAAAACTCTCCTTAAATTTTAGAATCTAGATAAATTTTGTTTAAGAGAAAATTTTATACCAAAATCACTTTTATTATGCTTTTATTTGCCTCAAATATTTATGATTACAAGATACTTTATATCTTTTTTAAGGATTATACCAATGATGAACTTTGAACAACATCTACGAGATAAACACTTAAAAATCACTCCTCAACGCATTGCCACGCTTAACCAAATCTATAATAACGGACATATGAGCATAGAAGAGATTTATGAGCAGATTAAACAAATCTACCCTTCTATTTCTCTTGCTACAATTTATAAAAATGTCAATGCGCTGTGCAAAGCAAATATTTTGCGTGAAATCAAAGCGCCCAAGGATAAGCAAAAATATGAGTTAAGTAGCGATAAGCATTTACACGTATATTGTGAAAAATGTGGCAGGCTAGATGATATTAAGCTTGATACTCGTGCTTTAGAGCAAAACTGCAGTGCAAGCAGTGGCTATACTATTTCTGATATTTCAGCCGTGCTTATGGGAGTATGTCCAGATTGTAAAAATGCTTCATAGCATCTTATAATGAATTGTTACTATGGCTCATAGCTAACATTTTGTAGCTCATAGTCATTTTATTTAATCCAGATTCTATAATCTCTACACATCGTGCATAAAAGAGGGCAATATCATCTCTAGGGATATGAAGGGCACATAACATCATCGTATGCAGAATATGTGAAATGCTCCCTTCAAAAAGCACGCCTACAAATGGTTCTTTGGCAGATTTTTTGAGAATCAAAGCATAAAGCATATCAATGCGTTTAAAAAGCTCAACTTTATGAGCAACATTTCTTTGCACTTTCTCTTGTATTTCGCTTCCTACACTTTCGCGCAATAAGCTTAAAATCTCTTCTTTATAAGTTATTATACTATCTTGATAGAATCTACAATCATCTCGCGTGAGCACAGCTTGCCTATGAGCAGACATATAACTTTTGAGTGCTAATATTTGAGCGCTTTTATCAATATTGCGTAATGTAAAATCATCAGTGCAAGCAGGACGCGCACCACGAATGTATGCTCCCTGACCTAGATTAATTACCATTTTGGGCTTAAATATCCCTATGGCTTTGCTCATCATCGCACTTGAGAGTGAAAAAAGTGCATCAGCATACACTTCGCTCTCTCCATTACCTTGCACAGCATAAGCATTTTGAGGAATAGTGCTCTCCTCCTCTCCATAAAATGAACCCTGTGCGTGCTTACTCAACCCTTTAATATAACCACAATCAAGTCCGCAAATAAGCACTTCCTCACTTAATAAACAAGCAAGGGCGAATCCTGCATTACCTACATAGGGTGCGGCGAATTCAACTACACTTTTTACCCCACCAAAATACGCACTCGCACTTCCACCGCGCATAAATATATATGCCTCTTCAGCAAGAGCGAGTGCGTCAGGTTGCACCATATTGCCGCATAAAAGCGTAGTTTTACCCAAAGGGGCGGATTGTAAAACATCTTTAAGATAAGATATACGCTCAATCTCAATCTGAAAATCAGGCTCAATACCTGCATTCTTAAGCGGCTTGAGCGCGGTGCCACAACTAAAAATAATCATATTAGGCGCATTAGCTTTGATAAAAGGCAGTAACATATCAAGACTTGGTCCATTTCCTACAACACATATAGGCGCATTAACACGCTGTGGTAGGTGCAAAATAGGATAAGCTAGATGCGCTTTATTTGTGCCCAAATTGATAAATGTATTTTTTACGCCTATCATCTCATCATCAAAGCTCCCCCAACCCCTAGAATTTATTGCATAAGCTTCTGCGACACTCTCTTGCACAGCTTGTAATTTAGGACTATCATACAGGCATAATTCAAGGCGCAAAAAGTTATTTGTAATTCTTCTTTGTGCAAAATAATTTTGGACAAATTCTTTATGCAATAAATCCTTGACAAATACATAACACGAGCGCTCACTCACACGCTCAAATAACAAAGGGTAATCTACAAAATAAAGTGAGATTCTAAAAAAATCTATATGCTCTTCAAAAAGCAATAAGGAATGAAAATAGTAGCCCTGCTCAATCAAAAACTGCAAAAACATACCACCAAGTAACCCAAAAAGCGTCATATTCGGCAAAAAATGTGAGGGGAGATGAAAGCGATTTGCTCCCCTAAACTCATTTAACATCATATCAATCATAGGATTGCAAATCCCTGCGGTGAGAGGTAATTTCTCTTCGTCAAGTTTATGGAGGGCTAGACGATTTGTATGCAGAGTATAGGCTGAATTATTCAATGGATTTGAGGATAGAGCGAAATTTTGCTCTATCATTGTATGTTTAAGCTTCTTGCCCTTTTTGCGCGTAGGATAGACAAAATTTTTAGTATGCACATCAATGATGTTTAAATCCTCCCCATTGCAATACACATTATACTGCGCAGGAGGAGATTTAAGCTCTTCAAAAAGCTTAGGGTTAATTGAAGCAAAAAAATTCATATTGAGTGCATATCGTTTTGCAGTGTAAGATTCTAAAAGATGTAATGCACCACTTTGACAAATAGCACGAAGACTTGTAGGCTGCATTTGTGTTTGATGTGCGTTATCCATATATATTATAGCACCTCTGCACGTCCATTTTTCATCACTACCAAGTCCTCAATTCGCACACCAAATTCCTGTGGGAGATAAATACCGGGCTCAACAGAAAATACCATACCATCCTCTACGCATTCCTCACTTAAGCGCGAAATGCGTGGTAACTCGTGTATATCAAGCCCTACACCGTGTCCTGTGCTATGCACGAAATATTTGCCATAGCCACTTTTTTCAATCACATCACGTGCTAGAGAATCTATTTGTTTAGCTTTCATACCGCTCCTTGCCTTTGAAATGGCTTCTTCTTGGGCTTTTAAAACAATATCATAGATTTTTTGATACTTTGGATTTTTAAATTTTTGCTTCTTGCCAAAATGTATTTCACCTTTAATAGCAGCTGTGCGCGTCATATCTGAACAATATCTTTTATATTTTATTCCAGCATCAAAAAGCAAAATATCATTTTTTGCCAAATAACACTTTGCATTGGGCAAAGCGTGGGGTTTTGCTCCATTAGCATTAATGCCAACAATTGGTTCAAAGCTTAACTCATACTCTCCAAAATGGCTCAAAAACTGCATAGCCTGATAATGCAATTCTTTTTCACTTGGAGATTTTTTAACAATCTTATTTAAATATATACCAAATCGTTTAAATGCCTTTTTGTTAAGCTTTTGTGATGTTTTAATAAGGGCAATCTCTTGCTCGCTTTTGCAGATTCTAAGCTTTTGATGAAAATTCTCTTGTGGAATAAGCTCACATTTGTGCTTCTCAAGCGCATTTTTAAGCTTTTCATACATTTGCACACTTAATTCTTGGGGGTTAAACACTATTTTATGTATATGGAGCTTTTGTAGCACTTCTTGCACGCTTTGTATAAAATTTGCAGATTCTATCACTTCGGTGCGTGGTTTGCATAATTCTTTGGCTTCAAGGGTATAACGAGAATCTGTAATAAAAAATCTGCTTTCCTCTATGCACACAAGTAGAGCATTATCACAGCTAAAACCACACTCATAATATTGCGCACTCTCATCAAGGCTAAGATAAGGCAGGGAGCTAGAATTTCTCATCATCTAGGCATTTTGGTTATTTTGCTGTGCTTTGAGGGCGGCAATTTCATTTGCAATTTGTAAGATTCCCATAAGAGCCAAATGATAGCCAAATGCACCAAAACCTGTAATTACACCCGCACTTACTGCTCCTGTGTAGCTTTTGGAGCGGTATTCCTCTCTTGCGTGGATATTGCTAATATGCACTTCAATCACAGGCACACCACAACTTGCAATCGCATCAGCAATGGCGATAGAAGTATGCGAAAAAGCAGCAGGATTAATCAAAACACCTGCATATTCTCCACCGATACACTCTTGGAGTTTATCAATAATCTCGCCTTCAAAATTGCTTTGAAAAAACTCTAATTCTGCATTATTTTGCTTGGCTTGAGCTTGGAGATTGTTATGAATCTGATCTAGTGTAAAATTTCCATAAATATGCGGCTCACGATGCCCTAAAATATTGAGATTTGGTCCTTGAATGACTAAGATTTTCATTTGCTCTCCTTAAATTTATAGAATGCGAATCTATTTAGCATTCCTTAAGAGCGCATATTATAGCTAAATTTACAAAATAATGTGAGTATTTGTCAATTCGACGACAATTAACTTTTAAACTACCACTGCAATTTGCCTGTTCTATTTGGTTTTTTTAAAATATTTTCTACATCACCCATATCTTTAATACTAAGACTACTATCATAAAGATTACAAATGCGATTTAATCCCTCATATATACCATTATCATCAGCATTTTGATAAGCTTTTTGATAATCTGCAAAAGACGAGTCTAAACTCATAAGTCGCTCTTTATGCGTAGAGGCTATAAGCTCTTCTAGCTTTTCTCTATCCTCAATAAGTGCAGGAAGTTTTTGAGCAATAATATCCGCTATTTCCTCTGCTCTTAGCTTCGCCCTATCCCTTGCGGCAAAAACTCCAAAAAGTGTATCAAGGACCAAATCTATACTTCTATGCGTTACCACAACAGCAAAAGCCCCGGCAATAATAGCAAAAACAGGAGTAAATGGCACAAGCGGGGGTGCCATACTTGCTAAGATTGGCTTTAAGCCTTCCTCTAATGCCAAGGTGCTAACAACCCAAGCAGCAGAAAAAAGAGACTTTAAAATTATCCCTAGCAATTCCCTTAGGTTTGATACTTCTCCTTTAATATAAGAAACAATACCATTATAAATAGACTTTAGCGCTGTGCGAATCTTATCCCATACGAGTTTTAACTTCCCTGCTATACTTCTAAAAATCTGCCCTACAACGCCCACAGCCGCATCTATTGCGCCAAACCCAGCACCTCTTCCAAATGTTGCTTGAAAAGCCTCAATTGTTCTTTTCAAAAGTCTTTTAATGCGTTTTAATATAGAGGTTTGAGTATCTATGCTTCCCCCAAACATATCTTTAATCTCCCATATTACACCATTTGCAAGGGTAGCTAGAGCTGCTATGATTGCATCACTAAAACCTGCTTGAGCAATATGCCCACTTGCTACGATACTTTGTGTTGCCACTGCGGTTATTCTTGGATTCTCACACATAAGGCGATTGCACATATTATTTGCATTGAGTTTTTCTAGAGCTTTCTCTGCTTTTTGTGCTTTTTCTACTGCATTTTGATTCTCTGGGTTATTTTTGCCTTTCTCAATCATTTTTTCTAAATCCTCTTTACACTTTTTATAATCATCAAAAGGCATTTTTAGCTCATCTACAGCCGAATCTCCCTCCAAATACCTATCTTTAAGCAAGCCTTTTGTATCTCTAATCACTTTAAGTTGAGTGGTTTTTACAATATTGCCGTTTTTATCAAGTGTAACAGTATCTGTGGTATTATGATTTTTTCTTACTAGATTGCCTAGTTTTTCAAAATCCATATTTTCCACTTCATTGGGATAATTTGCCATAATATGCTCATACTTTTCTCTATCTTCTGTATTAAGCTTTGTAATATCTTTACCACTTGCTCGTATGTCTCGCACTTTTTTAATATCTGCAAGTGTATCTGTTGTGTAAGTTTTATTACCTGTATTTAATAGAGAATCTTTGATATTTTGCTGCCCTATATCAAGCTCTTCAAAAGTTTGTCCAAAGAATTGATTATTCTTTTTGTGTTGATCATATGCCCTAAATGTATCTTGCGTAGCTCTTACTGCGGCACCATAAGCTTCATAAGAGCTAAAGCTAAAATTCACAGGCAAATTAAAAATATTCAGCCCAAACCTTGCCAAAGTTTGTGTGCCAATCTCATCAATGACTTCCTCATAAAGTGCCTTTTTTGTCATTTTTACTCCTTAAAAAAACAAATACGATGTTGATAAATGGGGTTTATCCCCATTTTCTTTGAATCTCTCCCATAAGTTCGTTGCACTTTTTTTGATGTGCTATTAATGCTTTGGTAAGCCTATCCTCATCATTCATAATTGGAGCATTGATGACGACAACAATGGTTTCTGCAAGTTGCATTAAAGTCGTAAGTTCTCTATGCTCATCATCATTCCAAGAGTTTTTAATATCAGTTACGCCTTTGTTTTCCATAATGTCCTCAATCTTTTCAAGTGAGGTGTCAAATATGACTCTACTTTCTCTAAGGGTATTTCTTTTTTCTTTAGCTTTTTTTGAGAGTTGTTTCCACACAAGACCCTGCGCTTCCATAGTTTCACAAACAGCTAATACGCTATCATAATATGAATAAGCATCATATTTTTTCTCTTCTGCCTTTGCTGCAAAAACAGAGGCGACTACTGCTATCACTGGTGCAGCTACAATACCACCTAACACCGCAGTGCCACCAGCCATACCAAGCCCACCAGCTGCTAAACTTCCTCCTCCAAGCCAAGCTAATGTCGCATTTGTAGCAGCCACACCGCTTAAAGAAGCTATTGCTGTCCCAGTAGAAGCACTTGCTAATAATCCAACTCCACCATACATACCAAATCCAGTAAGAGCTCCAGCTAATGCTCCACCAGTAAGCCCACCAAGTGCTGTTTCTAGTGAAACGATAGATTGTTGTGTATTCACCAGCCCATCAAATGTCTCTTGCCCCACTATATCTTGTAAATCTGCATTATCTTTAAGATTTAGCCTATCAACAATATCTGCATATCTTTGCAATTCATCCGTTACAATCTGCTCCTGAAGTTGTCCAAGAGACTCGAAACGCTTTTGTGCCTTCGCATTTTGAGAATCTAATCTATCTTGTGCCTCATTAAACTTCTTTTTTGCCCTTTCGTGGTATGTTTCAGCTGTTTGGCTATCATCATAAGCATCAATTGCTTTTTTTACTCCGTATCCAGCTGTCGCAAGTGCAGCCCCTCCTAATAGTATAGGTATTAATGGTAATGGCATTTTGTCTCCTTTAAATTTTTATCTTTGTATTTAGAATCTGAATAAGATTCTAATCTCCTTAATCTATGCGCTCTTTTTCTTGCAATATTTTGCAAGATTGGATATTAAGTTTATAGAATGCCTCTTTGGCGTAATGCTTAAAATATACTCTCTCAAACATCACATCAACCCTACAAATATCTGGACGATTTTGATAAATCCTACATAAATTGCTTTGAGTGTCTAAATATTTACAGATTCCATTACCTAAATCAAAAGATTCTAGCTCTTTAATGCCACTGATATTTTTGCAACACATACCACAATTTGCGCAAGGAAAACTATTTGTCATCAAAATTTATTTGTCCTCCTAAATATTTTCACCTTGTAATATCAAGTTGAAAAACGTATCTTATCAAATTAGAATAAAATTTACCTTATTATAACAAGTTAAAAAATGAACAAAATACAAGATGAATTTATAGACAATGCGTATAGAATCATAGGTTTAAATGTCAAAAAAGCAAGGGAATTAAAAGGTTTAACCCAGCTTGAACTTTCCTTAGCTATAGGGCACAAATCAGTAAGCGTTGTGTCCTGTGCTGAAATCTACCATAAAAGACAACATTTTAATATAGAGCATTTGCTTAAAATCGCTCAAGTTTTAGAAGTCAATATACAAAATTTTTTTGAGGGTTTATAGGAGATTGTAAATCTTTTTATGCTAGACACACTTAATCATCACAAGAAAATATAAAAATAAATAAAAAATTTAAGCAGATTCTATAAATATATTCCTATTCTTTATAAAGAATAGGAATGCAAAAATAAAGAATTTATAAGCGATATTTACGCACCTTGTGGAGATTCAAAAACACTTAGAGGTTTTACCTCTCCCTCATATTTTTTAATATTTACAAGTGCTGTGTGAGCAATGTTGCCATTAGCAAGAGGAGATGTGGGCATATCAAGTGTAAGGACATTAGATGAGCCATTTTTGCACACACTGCCAATTTTGCCCGGCTCTTGTGGGTCATACCACGCTCCCTCACATAATCGCACAACGCCTTGCTTAATCGCATCTGTTACAAAAGCACCAGCTAAAACTTCGCCCCTTTGATTACTCACACTCACAATATCGCCTGTTTTAATACCTTTATCCGCCGCATCTTTAGTATTAATCCAAATTGGCTCTTTATCGGCAATTGCATAATCTTTTCGCAAAGAAGTATTTGCGCATTGAGAATGCAATCGTAACTCGGGGTGAGAGGTGATGAGTGCAAATTCTGCAGGTTTGTTATCCATTCCTAGCCACTCAATAGGCTCAAGCCAAGTGGGGTGTGGAGGGCATTGTGTATAACCAAATTTTTCTATGCTTTTAGAATAAATTTCAATCAAACCAGATTCTGTTCCAAGCGGGTTAAGAATAGGATCTTCGCGAAATTCTGCATAGCGCACGAAACTTTCAGATTCGGCTGGAATCTCAAACCTCAATGGCTCATTTGCCTCCCAAAATTCTTTAAAGCTAGGCATAGTGAGCATAAGCCCCTCGGCTTGTTTTAGGGCTTGATTGTAGAATTCCTCAATCCATTGCATTTCATTTTTACCCTCGTTAAATGTGTCATACACGCCAAAAGCTTTAGCCAAATCACAAAACACTTGATAATCATCGCGTGCTTCAAATTGCTTCTCTACAAGCTGCTTCATTGGCACAATATGCAAATTTGAGTAATCTCCACTCATTGAAATATCATTACGCTCATAACTCGTAGTAATAGGCATTACGATATCAGCAAATCGTGCGGTTGGCGTCCAATAAATCTCATTGACAACAATCGTGCGCGGCTTTTGCCAAGCCTTGATAAGGGTATTTGTGTCTTGATGATGCACAAGCGGATTGCCTCCAGCCCAATAAATAAAATCAATATCGGTATAAGTGATTTTCTTACCATTATGCTCAATGCTCTTGCCCGGATTAAGTAGTGCATCAGAAATGCGCGCAAGAGGGAAGTTATTATCACTCCCCTGCATAAGCCATTCTGCACCGCCACTTCCTACATTACCAAGATTAATTCCGCCAACCACAGGTGCAGTCGCTGTAGGAGAACCGCCATTGCTGTAATGATAAGACAAGCCAAATCCGCCGCCTGGTAATCCAATTTGTCCTATCATACACGCTAGAGTTACTAAGCTCCAATGTGGCTGCTCTCCGTGGTGAGCGCGTTGCATACCCCAGCCAGACATAAGCATAGTGCGGTTATTAAAGAAAAGTTGCGCAAGAGATTCAATTTTTTGAGCAGAAATGCCACAGATTTTAGATGCCCATAAAGCATCTTTGGCAATACCATCAGCTTCACCTAAAAGATAAGATTTAAACTGCTCAAATCCTGTTGTATAGTTTTCTAAAAACTCTTTATCGTATTGATTACTCTTAAACATTGTGTGCATTATGCCAAGCATTAAGGCTACATCTGTATTTGGTAAAGGAGCTAACCACTCCGCGCCCAAATAATCACAAGTCATATTTCGCACTGGATCAATGCTAATAATATGCTTGCCAGACTTTTTAAGCTGCTCAAAAAAATCAAGCCCTGTGCCTTCATTGAGTGTCCAAGCATTGCGTAAAGTAGCCATAGGGTCAGCACCCCAAATCACTACCACTTGGCTATTATCTAACACGCTAGAAAAAGAGGTTTGTTGTTCATATACTTCAATACTTCCCACCACATAAGGCATAATCACCTGTGAAGCACCTGTGGAATAATCTCCACTCACGCCTACATAGCCACCTGCCATACCCATAAATCGCTGTAACAAGATTCTCGCATTATGTAAATTCCCACTGCTTTTCCAGCCATAGCTTCCAGCGAAAACGCCCTCTTTACCCTTTTGCTTATAAGTAGCTTTAAGCTCTTTGGCAATAAGTGCAATAGCCTCATCATAGCTCACTCTCACCCATTCATCAGCCCCGCGTAATTCAGGTTTTGGATTTGCAGGGTTTTCTAAATAAGATTTCCTTACCATAGGATATTGAATACGCGTAGGTGAATAAATTAAATCAGGTATTGTGCTATGGAGCGGGTTAGATACATTATTTTTAAGCGCATTAGTGCTTGAAATAACCTTACCATCTTTTATTTTTGCCTTAAGAACCCCCCAATGAGCCCCCGTAATAACCTCACCATCAAGCACAAGATTCTCACTAAAGCTTTTCACTCCAGATTCTATAACTGCCTTTTTACTCTCCGTATCACAGCCCACAAAAGGCACAAGAGCAAATACGGCTAAACCTTTCCCCATTGCTTGAAGCACTTGTCGTCTACTTAATACATTCATTATTTCTCCTTTGGCATATCTTTAGCATTTTTTTGCAGGTATTGAGACACCAAGTATTCTTGGTCATTATCAAAGCCTACACGCGTTTTCATTGACTTAATCACACTTGGCCACGCATTAGCATTAAATTCTTTAGGTGGATGCAAAGCGTGGCAAATAGAACAATTCGCAAAAAGCTCGTTTGCCTCTTTATAAAGTTGTTCAACGCTTTCAACCAAATGTGCATCATCACTCCATAAATCTACACTTGCAAGCTCCCATTCTTGCTTACTTTCGCTTTCTTTAAAAGTTTCTATACTTTTAAAAGCCACATCTACATTTTTAGAAAATCCCACATTCAAAATCCGCCGATTAGGTGCAAAATACAAAGCCGCTTGATTGCCTACTTGCTTATAGCCTTGAATACGCAAAAGCACTTTATTCCCTTTATGCTCTAGCACATCAACCTTAGCTGTTGGTAAAAGCCTCCCTACAACCTTATTATCACCCTCCTTGTAAAGTGATTTGACTTTGGAAGCATATTTTATCTCGCCTCCGTGTACATATGCAAGCATTGCTGCCATAAATACCATTGCTTTTATAGGCACATTCATTTATCCTCCTTTAAAATAACTTTATTTAAAAATGTAAAATATATTAATTTTGATTAAAATCAACTAAAAAATTGCTAGTTTTCATTATATAAATTTTAATATAAACATTACAGTTCAGGGCTATTTTCTGCCTCTTGGGTATTATTATCTGTAGCATCTGATTGCGTATCTGATTTGCTTTCTTGGGATTGATTCTGCGCGCTCTCATCTTGCATATCAGCACTTTGAGAATCTTGTGCCTCATTTGTCTCTTGTAAATCCTGTGGATTCTGTGGGGCATTATCTTGTGGGCTTGCAATACGATTTGGCTCTACTGCACGAATTTGAGAGGTAATCTTTGCTGCTTTTTGGTCGTCCATTTTGCCCAAAATTTTTGCTATATCTTTAACTTCCATTTGAGAGAGAATCTCAACTGCTTCGGATTCTGGCATATCTGCAAGTATGGCTGCTACTTTAGCCTCTTTCATACCCTTATAAGCTTTGATGATTTTGTCGTCTTTTACCTCTTTAATTTGAGAGAGAATCTCCTCATTTTTGGCAATGAGTTGCTCTATTTCTTGTTGTTTTTGTTCTAAAGCCTGTGTATTTTTTTTATTTTGTTCTTCAATTTCAGCCTTTGATTTTTCTTGCTCCTGCGAAAAAAGCACGATTTTTTGGTCAATCTCTGCCTCTTTGTCTTTAAGTTGACGCTCTTTCTCGTCAAGAAGCACTTGTGTAGCATTTTGAAGCACTTGTAAAGCTTGTTGTCGCTCATCAATCTCATCAAGCTGCGCTTTTACTTCATTTTTACGTGCTTCAAAGATAATACTACAATCAAGAAGTTGAGAATCTGCTCCTAGAGCTATGTTGCAAAAGAATATACTTGCTATTATACTTCCTAGTGCCCTATAATAGATTCTGTATTGCGTGTGATTTATCATATTGCTCTGCCTCCTGCATTATTATAAAGCATTACTGCAATCTCATCAACTTCTAGCTTTTCTTTGTATTTGGCATTTTTTATCATCTCATTATGCTCTTTTTTATCCAAAAAATGAACTTTTTCATACTCAATATTACACTTTTTGTATTGTTCTTGAAGCACTTTTCTATGTGCAAAAAGAGCTTCAAGCTCATTACGGGCAAGACTTATATGAGTTAAAAGCATATTTTTGGTTTCCTCAAACGCCTTGAAAGCATAAAATGTTCCAGCTTGAGGTATTTTAAGCTGCAAAAAATCCTTTTGAAGATTCTCTATTTGTATTTGCTTGTTCACAATTTTACTTTCATTTTGCATCATTGCGAGCTCACATACCTGCATATCTTTTTTACGCAAAGATACAATGGAAGAAAATTTTGTCTTCATAGCTCTCTATCCAAGCATAATCATATCATCGCGCTCTGGGCTTGTAGATACCATAGAAATCTTTACGCCAATAATCTTTTCAAGCTCTTTAATATAATGCTGTGCTTGTGAGGGCAGAGCGTTAAATGTGCGGACACCACAGGTTTTATCCCAACCCACAAACTCCCGATAAATAGGCTTCACATTATCATAATCAGTAGGAATATAATCAATCTGTTTTCCCTCATATTCATAGCCTACACATACTTTCACACGCTCAAATCCATCAAGAACATCAAGTTTCATAATGCTTAAACTCTCGCAACCATTGAGACGACAGGCATAGCGCACTGCAACCGCGTCAAACCACCCGCACCGCCGAGCACGCCCTGTAGTTGTGCCAAATTCTCCACCTGCTTGACGCAACCTTTCACCTATTTCACCATCTTCTTGGGTTGGAAACATACCATTACCAACCCTTGTGCAATACGCCTTTGCAACCCCAATTACACGAGCAATATCACGAGGTGCTAATCCGCTCCCACTACAAGCACCTGAAGCGATTGTTGTTGAACTTGTTACAAAAGGATAAGTGCCGTGGTCAATATCAAGCATACTCCCTTGTGCGCCCTCACATAGAATCTTCTCGCCACGATTTTGCGCTGCCCACAGAAGTTGAGTTGTATCTGTTACAAAAGGCAAAATCTGCGGTGCAATAGATTCTATATGTTCCATTACGCTTTGAACACTTGGTAATTCCACGTTATAGAGAGTTTGAACATATTGTATATGTTGATAGATAGAATCAACCTTCTCTCTCAATTTGTCTAAATTTTTTAAATCCATTAATCGCACACCATTGCGTGAAACCTTATCGCCATAGCAAGGTCCAATCCCTTTACCAGTAGTGCCAATGGCAGCACTTTGTCGGCTTTTTTCTTTTGCAATATCTAATATCTCGTGATAGGGTAAAATAATATGCGCTCTATCACTAATAAAAAGCCGTCCTTGTAAATTCCCAAAGGCTTTGCTTTCGTTTAATAATTGCTCAAGATTAATCACAACGCCATTGCCAATCACATTTTTACATCGCTCATATAAAATGCCAGAGGGCAGTAAATGCAGGGCAATTTTTTTAGAATCCACTACAATGGTATGTCCTGCATTGTGCCCACCTTGATAGCGCACTACATAATCATATTCTCCAGCCAATGCATCAACTACCTTGCCCTTACCTTCATCACCCCATTGAATCCCCACAATCAAATCAGCCATAAATTATCTCCCATTCATAAAATAAAGCTTTAAGATAAGAGGCATTCTACTACCTCATCAGTATAAATTGCAAATCCACACGAAAATTGCTCCTCTACACTATATTTGCCACCTTGTAGTAAGGTTGAATTACCCACAAACATTCTAAAAAATAAATCTTCATAATATGGGCTAGGCGCAAACAAAAGCGGAGAAAAAATGGTTTTTTCATATTCACAATAACTTGCGCATTCAAGCAAACGCTCCAACTCTTCTTTTAAAAATGCAGGTGCGCTCAAAATGGCTTTTTGTAAGTCTTGCTTTGTTTTAATATGCACTAAATCCGCCATATATCCTTCCATTTGGAGTAATTTGCCAACATTTTGCAAGGCAAATACTTCTATATCCACATCACTATGCTTAGCGCATAAAAACGGGATTTTCATATTAGAGATTTGCAAATAAGGAGCAAGATTTAATGTTTGCAAAATGCTCACACCTAAGCACATAACAGGTGAGAGACTTTCTCCACCCAAATATTCTGCACCAATTTGGTGAATTTCAGTAGTAGGGTAGCTAAACACAGGCTGAATATAAAACCATTTCTTATGTGTGCTACTGCGCATAATACGCTTAGTAACAATACGCATTGCATCAAGGGTCGTATCATAGCGCAATCCAATTTGATGGTTGTTTTCACTGCTTAAGCGCACAATCTCACGATTAAACATATCCCCTTGATGCTCTAAGAATGCAAATGAAGGTGTTACAATCTCTCTATAATCATTCTCATAAAATGCTTTAATGGCACAAGATTCTATATCGCGTTTAAGTCTGGCAGACATATCAAAATAAAGCTTGCTTCCTTGCGGCAGTTCGTGCTCTAAAATCACAATGCACCCCTATAAAATTAAAACTTTCTAAAAAAGCTTAGATTATACCATAAAATAATCTTTGATGCGTATTTGCTTGAAAATGCTACACTCACGCATAAATTTCACAATTAAGGACATTAAGTGAAAGTTGCATTACTTATGAGTGGAGGCGTAGATAGCTCCTATTGTGCTCATTTGCTCTCATCGCAGGGCTATGAAGTCATAGGAATCTATCTCAAACTCCACGACAAAAACAAAAAACACGACATTTATATCGCAAACTGCGAGCAAGTTGCCGCACATTTACATATTGACTTTCAAGTGCTTGATTTGCGCGAAGAATTTAAAAAAAGTGTATATGATACATTTGTAAACTCCTACAAAGAAGGTAAAACGCCAAATCCTTGCGCGATTTGTAATCCCTTGATGAAGTTTGGATTAGGGTTACAAAAGGCTTTAGAACTAGGTTGCGATTATATCGCTACAGGACATTATGCACAGATTAAGGAAGTAAATGGCATAAAGCGCATTGCAAAAGCTGTTGATGAAAGCAAAGACCAAAGTTACTTCCTCTATGCCCTGCCTCAAGAAGCTATTGATAGAATCATCTTTCCTCTAGGCGCTCTTCTCAAAGAAGATATTAAAAAAACTGCCCTTGAACTTTTACCTTTTTTGGGCACGCTTCAAACTTATAAGGAATCTCAAGAAATTTGCTTTGTAGAGCAAAGCTATATTGATATTTTAAAACTCCACGACAAAGTAGATAATGAGGGTGTTGTGCGCAATAGTAATGGCAAAGCCATCGGCACACATAAGGGCTATATGCACTATACTATTGGCAAACGCAAAGGTTTTAGTGTTTTTGGTTCGCACGAACCTCACTATGTCAAAGCGATTAATCCACAAAATAATGAAATAGTCGTTGGCACAAAAGAAGAACTTGCTATAGATTCTATAAAAGCTCTTAATAAAAGTCTGCCACAAGCCTTTAATGGAGGAATATATGATGTCAAGGTGCGCTACCGCTCTACACCACTTAAAGCACAAATTGATATACAAGGTGAGTTTATTTATGCAAAACTTTTAGAATCTGCCTATGGCGTAGCACAAGGACAAGCTCTTGTGCTTTATCAAGAAGATTGTGTTTTAGGAGGAGGCGTCATTACACAAGCGCAGTAATAAATATAAAATGAGCACAAATTAACTATTTCTGCGCAATCTTTATTAGGTATAAGACTGCCCTTAGGAGAGCGGTGCGTTAGGTATTACTTAATAGAAGCAAAAATATGCTTATTAAAGTTTAACCCATCAATGCAATGAAATCTTTGATATTCCTAGTATGCCTATTCCCACACATATTATCATTGCTATGCACAAACCTCCAAAAAACCACTTAAGCACAAAAAGTTGATATTCAAATAGCCCAATAAGCACAAGGGCAAAAAGCACATAGCTCAACACTCGCAAAAACGACAAACTCATCTGCGTGCCAATCACAAAACGCGTTGAAAAATTTGGTGTATTTTGCGTGCTATTTGTTTCCTGTTGTTGCACCAAATTTTTATCATCACTTGATGTGAAGGCATCTTGACTCTTTACTCGTTTAAGCAATGTCGCAAAAGAACTAGCTACCACAAATGAAAAGCCTAAAAATCCTGCTTCAAAGCTTGCTAAAGAAGCTATATTTTGCGTAAATGCAATCGCACCGCCTATAAATGCTGTGGTACCAATTATCGCTATACCTTTATACAACACTTTAATAATATTTTCCATTTTGAGAATCTTCATCATCATCGTCTGAACTAGGCTTGTAAGTATAGCGGGGATTATTTGCTAATTCTTGTGCTTCTTTTTGCTGACGTTGATAAGCTTTGTAAAGGTTTAAAATAGCTGCAGCCACACCCCAAAACACCCCAAGCCAAAAAAGCCATTTTATTCCGCTTAGCCTCACTAAACCAATGCCAATGCCAATGCCAAGCAAAATTGCCACTACGATTGAAATACCTACACTTAATTCATTTGCCCCGCGCACAATGGCACTTAAGCGAGGAGGTTTGTCCTCAAGCTGTTTGTAATTATCATTTGTAAGTGCGCTTTCATCTTTGGTTTTAGAATCTTGTGCGCTATCCAATATATCTTTTTGATGGGGCGATTCTTGTTGTGCCTGTTTGTTTTGTATATTCTCACTCATTATTATATCCTAGATTCTATTTCGTGAGTAATCTCCCCAAATACCGCCTTTGCTTTCATAATCACCTCATCAATTATCATTTCATTCATCGCACTACAAATAAAACCAGTCTCAAATTGTGAACAAGCAAAATACACACCTTTATCAAGCATTTTTTGATGGAATCTCGCAAACATTGCAGTATCACTACACTTAGCATCATCAAAGTTTTTTACTTCTTTTTGATTGAAAAAGAAACCAAACATACTTCCCCTACAATCCACTTGTAAGGGAATCTCATATGATTGTGCTGCCTCTTTTAAGCCTTTGATAAGTCGTTTAGCAAGCACCTCAAGATGCTCATACAATGTGGGATTTGCCTTGATTTGCAATAAAGTTGCAAGCCCTGCACTCACTGCAATAGGATTTCCGCTAAGTGTCCCTGCCTGATAAACCCCACCAACAGGAGAAAGCATATCCATAATATCTGCTCTGCCGCCAAAAGCTGCTAAAGGCATACCTCCTCCGATGACTTTGCCATAAGTAACCAAATCTGCTTGCACATCATATAAGCCTATTGCACCCTTAAGCCCAGCTCTAAAGCCACTCATCACCTCATCAATAATTAAAAGTGCATTGTATTCATCACATAATGCCCTCAAATCCTGCATAAACTTTTTATCAGCAGGAACAAATCCCATATTCCCAGCTAAGGCTTCAATAATCACGCACGCTACATTCTTACTTTGCTCAAAACACGCTCTCACAGATTCTATATCATTATATCGTGCCACAAATGTGTGTTTGGTTATATCATTTGGCACACCCGGTGAGCTTGGAGTGCCAAATGTAGCACACCCGCTTCCTGCGGAGACAAGCAAGCTATCAGAATGTCCGTGATAGCAACCCTCAAATTTAATGATGTCATCTTTGTTGCTGTATGCTCTAGCCAAACGCAAAGCACTCATCGTAGCCTCCGTGCCGGAATTTACAAGACGCATTTTCTCTGCACTACCAGATAATGCAATAATTTGTTTAACAAGTGTCGTTTCTTTCTCTGTGGGCGCACCAAAGCTTAACCCATCTTTGATTGCTAGAGACAAAGCAGACTCTATTACTTCATTCGCGTGCCCAAAAATAAGTGGTCCCCAACTTTGCACAAAATCAATATACTCATTGTCATCTTCATCGTAAATGTAAGCACCTTTACCTTTAGCAATAAACCGAGGTGTTCCTCCCACAGAGCCAAATGCCCTCACAGGAGAGTTTACACCCCCGGGAATGACTTGTTTTGCCTCATTGAAATCATTAATGCTTTGCAAAATATCCATTGCATATCCTTTAAAGTGTATTGGTGCATTATAACAAATCCAAAATTCTATATATTCTCTCTCTTATGCTTTTAGGTAGAATCCTTTTAAAAGGGTTACTACTTTGCCCACTTTGACCTAAAAAACACTAAACACAAAAAAATAATTTAAAAATAATTTGTATTTGGTTACAATGGAATCCATTTTACATAAATTTAGGAGAATGCTAATGAAAAAAATTATCGCAGGTATGGTAATTGTAGGCAGTATTGTATGTGCAGCAAGCATTGATGCGACAAAGGCTCAAGTCAAATGGACGGCTTTTAAGACTCCAGCCAAAATAGCAGTAAACGGGACTTTTGATGATGTAAAGTTTAAATTTGGCACACCCAATAAAACACAAAGTCTTGAATCTCAACTCAACAACGCAAGTGCAACTATTGATATTATGAAAGTCAATACTGCTGATGCAGGTAGAGATGAGACTATACGCAAAAGCTTTTTTGACAATTTTAACAAAAAAGAACCCATTAAAGTAACTTTCAAAGACGTCATTGAGGGCAAAAATAAAGGCACGATTTTAGCAAATGTCCGTATGAATGGGAAAACACAAAAAGTGCCTATGCAATATGATGTTAGCGGTGGCAAAATTATAGCAAAAGGTGTATTAGATTTGGGTCTATTTGGACTTGAAAATGCACGCGCAAGTTTGCAAAATGCTGTAAAAGAACTTCACGAAAATCTTACTTGGTCTCAAGTGGAAATTACATTTGAAGCTCCAATTAAATAATTTCTTTATCTAACCTAGCTTATCTGCACTATGATTCTCTTATAAAGTGCGGATAGCTACCCTATTTCAAAAAGCCGCTAACGCTTTTAATCTCTAAATTTACGCTATAATCACACTATTTATTATACAGAATTTGTATCTTTACAAGGAGTCTCTTATGCGTAATCTTTTGCATCTAAACGGGGGGGGGGGCACATAATCGTTCCAAAACAATAAGGATTCTTAAAAGAAAAGGTTTAAAGTTTGCTCTTGCATATAATGCAAGAAAGAAAAAAAGAGTATTTAAGCAAACATCTTTTTATCAACATTTCTTTCAAAAACTAGAGATGTTCTATATTATCTTTGTATCTCATATGCCTCATAAGTTTCATATTTATAAGATTCTAAAAAGATTTCATATTTTAACAACTCATACTCCAACTTTAGTCTTTATCTCTCAACATTATGAGGAGATTATTTCTTGGATAGAATCTAAAGAGTTTAAAGAACAATATGTAGATAAAAATCACCCTTATCCTCCTTTACTTAATCCAGAGAGATTAGCTAAAGATTCTAAGAATCCTTATTCCAATCTAAATTATGAGAGTATCCCCGCAGGAACTGCTTGGGATTTGAATGTGCCGTTGCCTCCATATTATCAGTTTGTGTATTGGGGGAGTCACGGGAGTGGAAGTTCAGGCTTGACAACCTTTTTAGAATATTGTGGAGTAAATCAATGTCCGTGGAAAGGTGTATATGGTGGTAATGGTAAAGAATCTTATCTTTGGTATTTTCATCAATTTACAAAAAACTTTAAGGATTCTACTTTTATTTACCTGCCCATTAGAGAATTTGTAAAAAGTGCAAGTAAATTCTATGCTTTAATCCCCTATAGCAAAGCATTGCTCACAGCTAGAGACCCAATAAGCAATCTCAAATCTTTTGTGCAACTTATTATCCCAAAAGAGGGTTGGGATACAAGAGCGAGCAATCCTATAACAATCACCCTACAATCAAATCCTAATGAAGTATGTCAAAATCTTGTAGGATATTGGAGTATGGATTCAAAAAGCAATTTGCATATAGGAGACGCTCCTTCTTTTGAAACAATATCTTATTTTATTGATACTGAACAATATGCAGGCGCTTTCCACGATACACAGCTTAAAAATGCTTTAATCAATCTCAAAGATTCTGTCATTATAGATATGTCTGAAATTGTAGGAGAAAAAACATTTGATACGATAAAAAGATTATCTAAAGAGTTAGGATTCCCTGCACCAATAGAGGAAGAAAAGGAGAAATTTGCAACTCAAAGAGCCATAGAATATCTAAACTTTTTGCCAATCACATTTCAAGTTGAAATCTCAAAAAGAAAAATTCATATCATCATTCAAGACAATGCTTACAAAACAAATTACCTTAATATTACACCCTTGCTTTTTAATAAACAAGATTGCTTTTATGAAAGAATTATTATCTGCACAACAAAAGAAGATTGGGATATTTTAAAAAAACAAGATATAAAAATGCTAGAGGAAGTCAAAGCTTATTTATTACGCCTCATTTCAAGA
Source organism: Helicobacter sp. MIT 03-1614 (assembly GCF_000762925.2). Lineage (NCBI taxonomy): Bacteria > Pseudomonadati > Campylobacterota > Epsilonproteobacteria > Campylobacterales > Helicobacteraceae > Helicobacter > Helicobacter sp. MIT 03-1614. The sequence continues at coordinate 4,520 of NZ_JRMS02000003.1, read as the reverse complement.
CTACAGCAACAAAAAGAAATAGAAAATAAAAAGAAGCTTAGCGAATCTCAAGTGTTAGAATATTTGAGAGAACATACATACTTAAGAATAAAGTTTAAACAAATCTTAGATGAACATTTGGCTTATATTAAACAAGAGCGTCCTGACATCGTTGCTTCGTGGAAATATTATCAAGAGTTTGAAAGAATGTGTGCGGAAATGGTGTCAAAGGGGGGACTTGAACCCCCGACCTCCGGCTTATGAGACCAGCGCTCTAAACCAGCTGAGCTACTTTGACCTCTAAACATAGAAAACAAAAGTGCCCATTCTAAGCAAAAAGGAATAAAAAGTCAAGTAACTACATATTCAGTTCAGCTGATTTTGGACATTTTGTTGAATACTTAAAACTTTCTCATAAGCATTTTTATAACGCTGAATAAAATCTTGCACCATAGAATGCTCTACTCCAAAAGCTTTTTGAGCATTAATTTTATGTATATCAGGTGTAGATTCGCTGTGCTTATCTTCTTTGCCTTGATAAAATGCCGTAAAACGATATAAGCTCTGGGCAAGGAGCATTTTTTCAGTCTCGCTCATACCTTCTGTCGCCCATAAAAAAGCTCTATATTCCTCATCACTCATTAATTCAATCACCTTAAGCCCATAAGTGATACGATTTTTATTGCCCTCAATATCCTTGAGTTTAGGTGCTTGTATATCCTGCGCCTCTTTTGTTTCATTTATATTTGAAGCATTTTGTATCTGTGGAGAATCTTCTGTATCTGTGGAATTAATTTGTGGTGGCTCTTCTTGAGTGTTTGTCATATCTGCTTGATTAAAATTTGCTTGGAATTTCACAGAATCATTTTTTATATTATTTCGCGTGGAGTTTGCTTGCATTGCTCCATAATGATTTTGTATCTGATTATTTACTTGCAATCCCTGCTCCTAAGGCTATTTTTGAGTTAAATATATACGTATTTATCAAACCAAGAGAGCAAAAATCGCTCCACAATTTTACTTCTATGAATTTATATTTTTAGGATAGAATCTACTCCACTTGATTCTAAAATATTTTGGGAGACGCTATGGATTTCACACACACACAAGCCCTTGATGAAGAATTTGTGCTTCATACTTACGCACGCGCAAATGTAGCTTTTGTGCGTGGAGAGAATGCACGAATCTTTGACACACAGGGCAATGACTACATTGATTTTGGTGCTGGTATCGGTGTGTGCAGTGTGGGACACGCTAATGCAAAACTCGCCCAAACAATTTATAAACAAGCACAAACCTTGCTCCATACTTCTAATCTCTACTACATACAGCCTCAAGCTAGACTTGCTCAAGAAATTATTACCCTTTATCGCTACAATACACCATATACTGCACCTATGCGTGCTTTTTTTTGTAATTCTGGAGCAGAGGCAAATGAATGTGCTATTAAAATAGCGCGTAAATATGGCAAACCTCGTAATGCGTATAAAATCATCACGCTTGATTCAAGCTTTCACGGACGCACTATCGCTTCACTCAAAGCCACTGCACAAGAAAAAATGCACCAACATTTTGGACCATTTCCTGATGGATTTGTATATGCTAAAAATCTTGATGATGTTATTGCTAAAATTGATGATAGCACTTGTGCAGTCCTTTTAGAGCTTGTGCAAGGTGAAGGTGGTGTCTTGCCTATGGATAAAGAAAAAATCAATACATTAAGCACAATTTTAAAACAAAAGCAGATTCTACTTATGGTAGATGAAGTCCAAAGTGGCGTATTTAGAAGTGGGGAAATCTTTGCCTCAAAAGTGTATGAAATAGACCCTGATGTCATTACAACTGCTAAAGGTTTAGCCGGAGGAGTGCCTATTGGTGCGGTGCTTACAAAACTCACTGATATTTTTGAATATGGCGACCACGGCTCTACTTTTGGAGGAAATTTTCTTAGTTGTGCAGCAGGGCTTGAAACACTTGCTATACTTAATGAACTTTACAATAATGGCACATTACAACGCACTATTACACTCTTTCACGCAGAACTTGATGCACTTGTAGTAGATTTTGCTGATATTTTTAGTCATAAAGTTGGATTGGGACTTATGTGTGGGCTTTATACACGCAATCCTGATATGCAACAAGAGATTATTGCACAAGCACTCAAACATTATGTGATTGTCCTCAAATCAGGTAAGGGCGTAGTGCGATTTCTACCGCCACTCACCATTACGCAAGAAGAGATAAAAGAAGGATTTGCTAGAGTGCGTAATGCCCTTAAAACCTTATAAAATGCCGCCCATTCCCTTTAGCACCTTTATGAAAAAAAGTCTTTATGGACAAAATGGATATTATACAAATCCTCATAGAGTAGGCAAAAGCGGGGATTTTTATACATCAGTGAGCGCAAGTAAATTCTTTGGTGGCGCGATTGCTTCTTATATACTCAATTTGGTTGAAAAAGGACATTTAAATCTTCCTTTACGTATCGTAGAAATTGGTGCAAATAACGGCTATTTACTCGGTGATGTAGCGCTTTTTCTTGATGCTTTAAGCACTCATTTTTTGCGTGATTGCGAATTTGCTACCATAGAACCATTACCAAGCCTAAGAGAAGCGCAAAAATCACATTTTTCTACGCTTAGATTCTCTACAAATATTTCTTTTAATGCCTTTGAAACCCTGCCTTTGCCCGAAAAATCTTCAGATATTTTCATTTTAAGCAATGAACTCTTTGATAGCATTGCCTGCGATGTTATGCAAGATAAAAAAATACTCTATATCACGCAAGAAGAGAAAAACTGGCAAGGTTTATGGCAAGAGATAGATACAAACCCTTTACCATCGCAAAGTGCTGTGCTTTTAAATCTTTTAAAAAATAATCCTATGCCTTATAAACAAGAAATTTTACCCCACTGGATACCGCTCATTGAGCAGCTCTCATACATTGCAAAAGCCCACAAAAAAAGCTATTTTCTTACCTTTGATTATGGAACAAAGAATCTTACCAATCCACTCTCTTATAATCCAAGATTCTATCATTCTCACGCAGTTATGAGCCTCAAAGATATTTTAGGACAAAACATCAATTTCTACTCACTCTATCAAAATGCAGATATTACTTATGATGTAGATATTTCACTCTTAAATATACTTTTCTCTCATTATGGCTTTGAGCTTGTATTTGAAGACTACCAAGCCAAAGTGCTTATTGAACAAATGGGTATTCTTTCACTTTTAGAATCATTTGAACGCGCTCAAGGCTTTGCTACATATCTCAAAGAGATTCACAAAGTGAAAACATTGCTCCACACAATGGGAGGAAGATTTATGGGAATATGTTACAAATTGTGCAATACAACCCTTTAATTTAAATATAAAAATAGAAACAAAGCTTTTGTATAGTAAAGTATTAAGCTTAAAAATCTAAATAGGGGGGGGGGCATAAAATGAAAAAATCCCTAAGTACCAAACTCGTTAGCATCATCTTGCTCATTTTTATTATTCTTATTTCTACGGTAAGTTTCTTCAATTATAAAAATGCATCACAAGATGCTAGTGATGTTTATAAGGGCTTACAACAACTCGCCTTAAGCTCTTCTTTTACCACTATAAACATCACGATGAATATTGAAGCCCAACAACATTTACAAGCAATAGCAAAATATCTCCAACAAATTGATGAAAGCAACGTTTTAGCTCAAAGAAGAGTATTATTTAATGTCGCTGAGATTGTGCAATATCCCTCCGTATATATTACCTATGAAAGCACAGGAAAAACGCTTACTGAAGACTTTGATGAAAATCCAACTCTTAGAATCTCAAATGATTGGGATAATAAACCTGATTTAAGAGAACGTGATTGGTATGTGCAAACAAAAAAACTCAATGCACCCATAGTAACTCCCACCTATGAATCTCAAGAAGGCAAATATAAAGGCAAAACTCTAGCCACAGCGACAATGCCCTACTATAAAAATGGGCAATTTGCAGGTGTAATTGGAATAGATATATTTGTAGATAGCTTCCAAGAGAGATTTAAAAACTTTAAACGCCCGGAACTTCCAAGTATGGAGGTTTTTATCGCAGATAGTTCGGGGCATATATTCTCTCGAGAAAAACCACTTAAAACCAATACTTCTGGTCTCATGCCTTTAGAATCTGCTCTTAGTCAAGCCTTAAAAAAGAAAAAAGAAGATATCCTTGAGTTTAATAATTATGGAATCTCACAAATTGCTTATTATAAACAATTTCCTTTTGGTTGGACAATTGTTGTGAGTGCGGATAAACAAGACTATGAAGAAGCAACCAATAAGAATCTTATTTTTACTTCTTTACTTACTTTAGCTTTGCTTGCTATTGGCACAGTTCTGCTCTTTATTATTGTTAAATCCTATCTTAATCCTATTAATAACATCAAACAAGGACTTCTTGCTTTCTTCTCTTATCTCAACCACGAACGCAAAGATGCACCACAACCTCTTAAGATTGTTGCTCAAGATGAATTAGGTGAAATGGGTAATGCTATTAATGATAATATTCAA